>CAZFWX010000012.1:30782-40518 GCA_964522695.1 uncultured Desulfobacterales bacterium | reverse complement strand
ACCGCGGTCTTCTTCCAGCCCATGACTTTGCCGATGACGATCATGCTGGGCAGCGACAGAGCCGGCCCGGCGAGCAGCAGCGCCAGGGCCGGGCCCTGGTCCATGCCCATCCTGATCAGGGCCTGGGTGATGGGCACCTCGGTCAGGGTGGCGAAGTACCAGAACGCGCCGATGAGGGAGGCCGCGAGATTGGCGCTCCAGCTGTTGTCCCCCACCAGCGAGGCCACGTACTGGGGCGGGATGAGCGCGGACACAAAGCCCACCGCCAGGACCCCGCCATAGAGGAGCGGCGCCAGAAGCTTGGTGAAGTCCCAGGTGTGGTGCAGCCACTCGTCGATTTCCGGTTTGGTGAACCAGCGCCAGAGCATGAGGAAAATGAGGCCCAGGATGGCCCCGGCGATATAATACTTGATCTGGGCCACGGTCATGCTGAAGCTCTGTTCCCGCTCCAGGCGCTGCAGCCGCTCCTTGGGGATGATCACCTGGTCTTCTTTCTTCTTGCCCTCCCAATCGTGGGAAAGCTGGAAGATCATGTCATGGGAGCGCTCTTCCAGCACCACGGCCTGGACCTGCTGGCCGTTGGTCAGGTGGATGGTGACATCCCGGGGGGTCACCCAGGCCGCGAAGATGAGAAAGGCCACCAGGCTGAAAAAGAAAACGGTGGTTTGCCAAAAAGGCCGCCGGGGGGCCTCGACCGGTGGCAGGGCCATGGCCGCGGCCGCCTTGACCTTTTCTTCTTTGCGGAAGACAAAAGCCATGGCCAGCCCCACCAGGAAGGCGAAGCCCACTGCGCCCACCACCCGGGCCACGCCCAGTTCCAAGCCCAGGACCCGGGCCGTAAGGAAGATGGCCAGGATGTTGATGCCCGGGCCGCTATACAGGAAGGCCGAAGCCGGACCCAGGCCCGCGCCCATGTGGTAGATGCCGGCGAACATGGGCAGCACCGAGCAGGAGCACACCGCCAAAATGGTGCCGGACACCGAAGCCACGGTATAGGCCACGAATTTGTTGGCCGTGGGCCCCAGGTAGCGCATCACCGAGGCCTGGGACAGGAAGGTGATGATGGCTCCGGCGATGAACAGGGCCGGCACCACGCAGGTCAGGGTGTGGTTGCGGGCGTAGGCCTGGAGCATGAGGAACGACTCCAGGATGGCCTCCTGCACCTTGGGGCTGCCCAGGGGCAGGTAATAGGCGAACAGAAAAATGCCCGCAAAGAGGAGGAAGATCTTGCCTTCCCGGCCGAACAGGAGGCCGGTGCAGTTTTTCCAGGCGTTCAGCCAATACGATTCCTTCTCAGGGGCCTCGGCCGCCATGGCTTTGCCGGGATTATGATCCATATTCTCTCAACTCCTTAGCCTTTAACATATGCCCGTCCCTTTAGACCCCCAGTTCTTTGAGTTTGGCCATCACCGCGTCATAGTCCACGTCGCCGTCGGCCCTCCAGAGCAGATTGCCCTGGGCGTCCAGAAACAGGAGCGACGGCGGCATGGTGAGACGGTATTTTTTGATGTATTCCCGGGCGGAATCCTTGTCCGTGGAATAATCGATGCGTTTGAGCAGACCCTGCCTCTCCCCCGCGAACGCCTTGTCCACCGCCAAATCCCCGGCCAGGCATTTGTCTTTCATGCAGCCGCAGGCCTTGCTCAGGGTGATGTACACCACCCGGGTCAATTTACCCTGGGAAGCGGGAGTTGAGGCCTGGGTAAAGTGGAGCCCAAGAAAGACCATACTCGCAACAAGAATAAATGCGCCTGCTTTTCTCACAATCGTTCTCCCCCTCTCCTCTGGTGACTTGATGCTGCTTCGGCAAGCCATTTCTTCAACATGTCCTTATGGGGCGTCTGCCCTGCGGCCTTGACTTCGTCATTGATGATCAGGGCCGGGGTCCCAAATACTCCCAGGGCCATGATTTCCTGCCGGTCCCGCACGTGCTCCACCTCGGCCGGCAGATTGAGTTCGGCCAGCACCGCCATCACCATTTGTTCCAGGCTCTCGCAGGCCGGGCAGCCAGTGCCCAGAATCTGAATGACCAGACCCTGCCGGTTTTCCGCGACCTTTTCCCCGCAGGCCTTTTTAAATTCCTTGAGAAAGGCCTGTTTATGATCCTCCCGGGAGGGATCGGGTATGTAGTTGCGGACCCTGAGCCGGTCAAACAAAGCCTGGGCGATCTCCTCGTCGGGCCGCCCCTGCAGGGGCTTGACCTCTTCAATGGCCTCCTTCAGGCCGATGATGCCCATCCTGAATTTTCCCAGGCAGATCTGAGTGATATCCTCTGGCGGCATGCAGCCTTCTTCCTGCAATTATTGACTTTTCACGGCGCGCACCTTCACACTCAGGATTTTGCCGCGCAGGCGCTCGTCCATGCCCGGCGCCTCGTATGAAGATTCAGACACCACGGCCACCTGGTCAAACCCGGCCTGGCGGATGGTTTCCAGGTACGCCTCCCTCTCCATGGCCCCGGCCAGGCAATCGGCCCAAGCCGCGGCGCTGGCCCGCACCTCGGGGGGCAGTTCCCCCGCGGTCACCAGGTCGGCGATGAGGATGCGGCCGCCGGGCTTCAAGACCCGGTGCACCTCTCGAAAGCTGGCCAGCTTGTCCGGGGTCAGGTTGATGACGCAATTGCTGATGACCACGTCCACAGAGCCCGCCTCCACCGGGAGATGCTCGATATCCCCCAGGCGGAACTCCACGTTGGCGAAGCCGTGCTCTTGGGCCAGTTGTCTGCCTTTGGCCACCATGTCCGCGGTCAGATCCACGCCCATGACCCGGCCCCGCTCCCCCACGCGGCGGGCCGCTAAAAACACGTCGATGCCCGCGCCGGAACCCAGATCCAGGACGGTTTCCCCCTCTTTGAGGTCCGCCAGGGCCGCCGGGTTGCCGCAGCCCACGCCCAGAATCGCGGCCTCCGGCACCGACTGCAAGTCCTCGGCGGTGTAGCCCACGGCCAGGCACTGGTCCGTGGTGGTGGGTCCGCAGGAAGGGCAGCAGAAGGTCTGCTCCCCCCGGGCGATCTTGCCATAGCGGTCCGTGACGACCCGCTTGATATCTTTGAAATCCATGTTAATGCTGGCTCCTTCGGACAAGCTATCCCCACCAGCCCCGCATACCTTGGAAGAGGATATAGCAGCCCGCAAAGAAGATGAGGCCGCCTGCCGCTTGTTGGATGATTGTGCCCACCCGGGCGCTTTTGGACTGGAGGTAGCTTTCAATGACCCCGGTGAAGGTCCCGGCCAGCAGGATCAGCGTCCCCTGGCCCAAAGCGTAGGCGAACAACAGGGTGCTGCCGTAAACCACATGGCCCTGGACCGCGGCCAGGGTGAGAATCACTGCCAGCACCGGCGAGGCGCAGGGCGACAGCACCAGGCCGAAGAGCATGCCCAGGATCAGCGCTCCCACCAGCCCGGTCCGTTTGGGCAGAAACCGTTGGGCGTTGCCGCCCAGCTTGAGATTGATGAGGCCGGCCAGCTGCAGGCCCATGACGATGAGGATGACCGCCACCACAAAATACCAATACGTCCCCACATCCCCGAACATGGTGCCCATGAGCGAAGCCATGGCGCCCAGGATGGACATGACCAGGGCCAGTCCCACCACGAAGGTCAGGGAATAGAAAAAAGCCTGTTTCTTATTGCCTTGGGCATAGCCGCCCACAAAGCCGATGACCAACGGGATGCTGGCCAGAATGCAGGGACTGGCCGTGGCGATGACGCCGCCCAGGTACGAGGCGCCGTAGGCCAGGACGGGACGGGTCTGCATAACCTGCCCCAATGTTTCACTCAAACCCATGCATGTGTCTCCTGATTACTTGATGAGGTGTAAATCTTTCAGTTTTTGCAGCACTTCTTCTTTGGTCAGGGGCCCGATGTGCCGGTCCACCTCTTTGCCGGAAGCATCCAGGAAGACCTGGGTGGGGATGAGCATAATCTTGTATTGAGAAAAGAGCTCTTTGTTCTCATCCGCATAAACCATGCGGAATTCCACGAAATTGCCATGGCTGGTTTTTAACTCTGCCATGACCTTTTGCATCTGAATGCAGGGGAGGCAGGTCTTGGCCCCGAATTCATAGAGGGCGGGCTTGCCTTGGGGTGCGGTGGAACCTTGCGCTTGGGCCGGCACAGGTTGCCAGGCCATCAGGAATCCCAGTGCCAGACAGAGCAATCCGATTACCGGGTGACGCCACAATTTCATAATTTTCCTTCCTGTGTCAAAGTTGCCAGACATAAGTCTGAGCCTTCTTTCTTGAATCATTGGGCTATGAAGAAGCCGGATTTTGGCTGTTAAGCCTTCTGGCATACTCATAATTACATATCGTCTCCTCACCGCGTCGCCGAAGGCGCCAGCAACACCGGACAGGGCGCCAGCCGGGAGACGTTGTGGGCCACGCTGCCCAGAAAAATTTCTTTGACAAAACCTTTCCCCTGGGTGCCCATGACGACAAGAGAAACGTCCTGGGATGCCAGAGTCCGCAAGATGGCCGGCAAGGGACGGCCGGGGTCAAAGATGGTCTCTATCCGGGGAATCCCTGCCCGCCGCAATCGCTCCTCCCAGACGGTCAGGGAGGCCAGGGCCCGGGCCACGGCCATTTCCTGGAAACCCGGCGGGTAGGCTTCGCCACCGGGTACGTCCAGGGCATGGAGCACCGTGGCTTGGGCAATGCCCCGGTCGGCCAGACGCTCCAGGCTGCTTCCGGCCCTTTCAGAAGTCTCGGAAAAGTCGGTGGGAAACAGAACATGACGGAGCAGTTCGGTGGCGCGCAGGCGGCAGGCCCCCGGGGCCATATCCTCCTTAATGCCCGTTTTCAGGAGCAATACCGGCACCTCAACCCGGTGCAGCACCGCCGCGGCCACCGAGCCCAGGATGCGCTCCTGCCAGCGGGAGGGCTTTAGCGGCCCCACGATGATGAGGTCGGCGCAATGGCGCTGTGCGGCTTCGCTGATGGCATACGCGGGCAGGCCCCGGGGCATCTCCCGGCAGACCGTGAACCCACAAGCCGCCAGGCGGTCCGCCTGGGCTGCAAGCTTTGGCTCTGCTTCGGCCTGGATTTGCTCTCCAAAACCTCCCAGGAACTTGACGGTGATGACGTGGACCAGCACCACTTCCCGGCAACCCAGCACCTTGAGTTCACCAGCGCAGGCAACGATTTCATCCCAGGCGGGCGAGAGGTCGGTGGCCAGCAAAATTTTCCCAAACATGGCGGACTCCTTGACGGGACGGCTTGCGGCGACTATTTGCCGGCCTGCAGCGTGTTGGGGGCGCAGGTGGGACAGTGAGGCCTATCCTCTTCGCCTGGTCTGGTCTGGGGTCTGAGGTTTGAGCCTGTCTCCACGCCGCAAACCGCACACACGGTGGGCGGGAAGAACTTCTGTTTACAGCGCAAAGCCACGCCCACCAGGCTGATGAGCACCGGCACCTCCACCAGGGGGCCGATGACCGCGGCAAAGGCCTCCCCAGACTGGAGACCAAACACCGCCACAGCCACGGCAATGGCCAGTTCGAAGTTATTGCTGGCCGCAGTGAAGGACAGGGTGGCGGAGATGCGGTACCCGGCCCCCACCTTGGCGGACATGAAAAAGGTAATGAAGAACATGAGCAGAAAGTAGATCACCAGGGGGATGGCGATACGAACCACGTCCAGGGGAAGCTGGACGATATACTCCCCCTTGAGGGAAAACATGACGGCGATGGTGAACAACAGGGCAATGAGGGTGATGGGGCTGATCTTGGGCAGGAAAATCGTCTCATACCACTCAACGCCCTGGCGTTTCACCAGAAAGAAACGGGTAAACATGCCCCCAAAAAACGGGATGCCCAAATAAATGAGGACACTTTCCGCCACCTCCAGGATGGTCACCTGGACCTTGAGGCCTTCGGCGATGCCCAGCCAGGCGGGCAATATGGTGACAAAGATATAGGCGTAGAGGGAAAAGAAGATCATCTGGAAGATGGAGTTGAAAGCCACCAGGCCGGCGCAGTATTCCGTGTCGCCCTGGGCCAGGTCGTTCCAGACGATGACCATGGCGATACAGCGGGCCAGGCCGATGATGATCAGGCCCACCATGTATTCCGGGTAGCCCCGGAGAAAAATGATGGCCAGGATAAACATGAGGATGGGGCCGATGACCCAGTTCTGGATCAAGGACAGGCCCAGGACCTTGAAATTCTTGAAAACCTGGGGGAGCTCTTCGTAGCGCACCTTGGCCAGGGGCGGGTACATCATCAGAATGAGGCCGATGGCGATGGGGATGTTGGTGGTGCCCACCTGGAAATAGGTCAGAACCTGGGTGAAGCCCGGCAGGAAGTAGCCCAGAGCGACGCCCGCAGCCATGGTGAGGAAGATCCACAGGGTGAGAAAGCGTTCCACAAAACCCAGGCGTTTGGCGACAGTGGCAGCCATGAACGATCCCTTACATTTAGATTTGCGTATATCCGTTTTATTAGTTATTTATCAGGAAAATTTTTCTCAAAAAGAAGGCCCCAGGGAACCCTCCCCTTTTCCGGCGACCATGTCTTGCCCTTTACCCTGCCGCTTTTTCCCCAGCCACTCCGAAAGCTGCACCTTCAACGTCTGGGCCTCGGGATGGGTCTGAAACATTTCCGTCAGGAGCTGGAGCTGCTTGTCGCCCGTACTGCCCGGCGGCACGCAGAGACGATAGTTCATGAGGAGACCTTCCCGGCGGTCGGTGACCCAGCCCAGGTGATACAGATAGCGCAGATGCCGGGAGGCCTTGGATTGGGTGATGCCCAAAACCCCGATAACATCGCAGACGCAAAGTTCTTCCACCCCCGATAAAAGCCAGAGAATTTTGAGACGGGTTTCATCCGCCAGGGATTTGAAAAACCGGGCCTCCGCTTTCATACTTTTCCTTTATATCCGTTTAAACAAATAAGTCAATATAAAAAACTGAGCCGTGAGAACCTGCCCGCCACCACCCGGCCAGATGATTCGCGTCAGCGACATTGGCAGGCAGCGGCGCCCCCGGAGAGGCTGCTGTCTTTTGGGGCTTTTCCCGAGAGCCACTGTTCCAGGCGCTCCTTGAGCGCCTGGGCCTCCGGTCGGACACTCAGAAAATCGGCCAGCAATTGCAATTGCCGGTCCTCCGGGCTGCCGGGAGCGACGCTGAGGCGATAGTTCATCCATACCCCTTCCCGGCGATCGGTCACCCAGCCCAGATGATAGAGATAGCGCAGGTGCCGGGAGGCCTTGGACTGGGTGATGCCCAAAACCCCCATGATGTCGCACACGCAGAGCTCCTCTTTGGCCAACAGCAGCCAGAGGATTTTCAGCCGGGTCTCATCAGCCAGAGATTTGAACAGACGCGCTTCACTCTTCATAAGTTTTTCATAACCGCTTAATCGAATATTGTCAAATAAAAAAATCCTGCAAATATCGATAGATGGCTTGATGGATGCGTTGCGCGAAAAAAATCGCCCTTGATCGCGCCGGATTTGGATAATAGAAGGGTTACATATGATAACAACCGGATACCCGGATAATCAAGAAGGAGATTGCACCATGAAGAAACCATTACAGAGGAAAGCCGGGGTGATCATTTCCCTGGTGGCGGTCTTGGGCCTGAGTCTGGGGGCCGTGGATGCCGCCTGGGCCCGGGGCGGCTGGGGCTGCATGAACGCCAATATCAACCCGGAGCAGAGCGCTCAACTTTTTGACCTGAAGCAGCAGTTCATGAACGACACCACCGGGCTGCGCCGGCAGATGGCGGTCAAACGGGCGGAGCTGGCGGCCTTGTGGCGGTCGGAGACCCCTGACCAAAACCAGATTCAGGTCAAACAGCAGGAAGTCAACTCCTTGAGAGAGCAGCTCCAGGTGAAGCGCAACGCCTTCCGGCTTGAGGCTCAGAAGATCTGTCCACAAGCCGGCATGGGTCAAGGCCGGGGTTCCGGCCGCGGGATGGGCAAGGGCCGCGGCATGGGTATGGCCAGGGGCTTCGGCGGGCAATGGTGAGTTAGAGGGGGGAAAGGTTGCCACCCCC
Organism: uncultured Desulfobacterales bacterium; assembly: GCA_964522695.1. Classification (GTDB taxonomy): domain Bacteria; phylum Desulfobacterota; class Desulfobaccia; order Desulfobaccales; family 0-14-0-80-60-11; genus VGSQ01. The sequence goes on along the minus strand of CAZFWX010000012.1, from coordinate 32,527 downwards.
TTTTCCTTTCCCCCTCCCCTGCCGTCTCCCAACCCGCTGGCGGTTGGGAGACGGTACCGGGGGCGACCGGGGAGGCTGACACCCTACCCTTTGTCTGAAACAACCAATCAAAGGAGAACAGTGCGATGAAAAAATCCGTTAATGCTATCTGCCTCATCGGCATGCTATCCCTTGTTCTGGCCGTTACGGCGGCCTGGGCTCAGCCCGGCATGGGACCGGGGGGCGGCCAGGGCCGCGGCTGGGGCGCCGGCGATCCCTACGGCCGGATGTATAATCCCAAGACCGTGGAGACCTTAACCGGCGAAGTGGTGAGTCTGGACAAGTTCACCCCGGGGAAGAGAATGTCCTATGGATTGCATTTCACCCTGAAGACCGAGAAGGAGACGATTCCGGTCCACCTGGGGCCCAGCTGGTATGTGGAAAAACAGGCGGTAACCATCGCCGCAGGGGATAAGGTGGAGGTCACCGGCTCCCGGGTCACCTATGAGGGCAAACCAGCCATCATTGCCAGGGAAGTGAAAAAGGGCGGCCAGGTTCTGAAACTGCGGGACGCCGCCGGGGTCCCGGCCTGGGCCGGCCAGGGCATGCGTTGAACGGATCTGATGGGATTAAGGCCGGTTCAACCCAGGGTCGGCTGAAAAGTCGGCCGGCCCTGCTCTCCATCAGCATCATGGGCTCAGGGAAAATGAAATAGCTGAAATAAGTTGATAGGGGCCGCCGATTTTATTTCTTAAACTTGTTATATATGCAGGAAACCGATTATCCGCATTTCTTACATTAAGAGGAAAGCGACTATGAAAATGATCGACTACAAAGGCCCGTTGGCTATAGCGTTTTTCGTCCTGTTGCTCTCCGTATCATCCTCCTGGGCGCAAAGCGGCAGGCGTCTGCATTACAGCACCCTGTTCAACCCCAGGACCGTGGGCGCCGTCTCTGGTGAAGTGGTGCGGGTGGAGCATGCCTTCGCCGGCAATGGAGCCGATTACTGCGTCCATGCCTTGCTGAAGACATCTGCAGGACATATGACGGCCATCCTGGCGCCCAAAGGGTACATGCAGGAAAAGGGGCTCACCATTGCCCCCCGTGATCAGGTTAAAGTCACCGGTTCATTGATTGCCATCATGGGCCAGCCCTTCATCCTGGTCATGGAAGTGGAAGGCGACCGCACCATGAAACTCAGGGAAGCCAGCGGCCGCCCGCTCTGGGCGGTGGGGGATGATTGGCACGTGCGGTCAATCTACCGAAAAAAGACCTCTGCTTCGGCGCCCATTGACACAAGCAAATGAGGCAAGGAGAGGCCGCTGGTTGACGCGTTAGCCGGTTTACAAAAAAGGGGCGGGGATATGGAAGGGGCTCAGGGAATCTTCACCGAGCGAGTGGCGCATGAAGCGTAGTTATTGGGTCTGCCTGCTGGTTTTTTCCCTGGCCCTCAATCTGGAGGCGGGACAACGGCACATATTGGCTGGCCCGGGCTACCCGGCGGACATCTGCCGTTAGGAAAAAAGGAGAGAAAGAACTGTGGGCATCATTTCTGCGGCTGGTTTCCCTGGTGGGGGGAGTAACTCTGGGAGGGCTGTTCGTTTATGCGGGCGTCCAAAAGCACCTGGCTCCTTACGAGTTCGCCGAAGCCGTGCTGGCCTATCAACTGCTGCCCCTCAGTCTGGTGGGATTGACTGCGGCCCTCCTGCCCTGGCTCGAGATAGTCTTCGGGGTCCCCCTGATTTTTGGGTCCCTCCTGCAAAGCC
>CAZFWX010000012.1:0-30772 GCA_964522695.1 uncultured Desulfobacterales bacterium | reverse complement strand
CGGCGCAGCGCCCTTCTGCTCATCCTGGGGCAATCGCTCTTGTTTGTCGCCGTGCTGGTCATCACCATGGCCCGGGGACTGAAAATCGACTGCGGCTGCGGGTTGTTTTTCCAGCGCCAGGTGGGGCCAGCGGCCCTCCTGGAAGACGTCCTGCTCTTGGGGGTGGTTGGCTGGCTCTCTTGGCGGGACTATAAGGCAGGCGACCCGGAAGGGGACCCTATTTCCGGGCTGGACCAACGATAATGCCTTGCTGGGGCAGGGAGACAGATGCGGTGCTATCCCAGGTGCGACTTTAACCCGCGGTTCTTTTGTTCCTTCAGGCGCTTGACAAAGGTTTTGAGAAGGCGCAAGGCCTCCTTCGCGTCGCCATCCAGTACGGCGCTCTCCATCTGCTGCAGTTCATCCGGGGTTATGGTCAAAACCACGGCAGGCATCCTGCTCTCGAATGACATGCGGTTACCTTCTTAAGGAGCAAGGCGACGTTTTTATCTGGCTGACCGGGGGCGGCAACGATTATCAGCGCCGCCCCCTTTGGCTTTTTTGAGCCGGAAACTTCGTCGGGGTTTCTTTTCAGACCGGAGGATTATTTCTCAAACGGATTTACCAGATGCACCGGCACCGGTGAGTTGCGAATCACCTTTTCCGCCACACTGCCGAAAACCGGGCTTTTCTGGTCAACTTCGTCGTGGCCGCGGCCATGGGTGGTGATGACCACCAAGTCGGCGTTTTCCGTCTGAACCGCTTTGAGAATCTCACCGGCTGCGTCACCCTGAACCAGCCGTATCTCTAAGTTCGGGCAGGCCTTCAGTTCGGTGTCGCAAAGGTGCTGCATTTTGCTCCTGGCCTGTTTCAATTCCCATTCCTGAAAATGTTTCAGATGATGTTCCCCCGGTTCATGGGCATAACCGCCGTAGAGTGAAGTTAAGTCCGTGCCCACGTACAGCATGATGATTTTCGCCTGGTATTTTTCCGCCAAGGACACCACCTGCCTGGCGGATTTTACCGAGTTCCTGGATAAGTCTGTGGGCCAAAGAATGGTCCGGATCATGGGTTACCTCCCGTATCAGTGGCGCCGCTACAGGTTGCGCCAGGTTTTCCCGGGCGCTTTTCTTATCGAATCCCTTCTTTCACCTGAGCCCGTGCAGATGGGGACAGGCCGCCAGAGCCTACCGGCTGCCGGCCACTGACCGCTTTCACTTGGGCTCAGCGGGATAGCCCGACTCCTCCCATTCTTCCCAACCGCCTTTCAGGCCCCAAACCCGCTTAAAGCCTAGATGCCGCCAGTGTGTCGCCACCCGGACGATGGTGCCCTCTTTCTGTCAGTAAATGACGATCTTCTTGTCCTTGGGCAGGGCGGCCGCCCAGGTCTTAACCTCATCAGGCTCCTGGCGCACCGCGCCCGTGATTTTCTTTTTGCTGACATGCCAGTCCTTGGGCGCCCTGACGTCCAGGATTATCACCTCGGGGTCGGAAAGCCAGCTTTTTAAAATCTCTTTATCCAGAAGGGGCGGTTTCTCGCCACTGCCACAGGACCAGCCCAGGGCCAGCATGAGACTGGCCACCAGGACCATGGTCCATAACTTGGTTTGACGCATCCTCTTTCCTACCCGGCAAGAGTCTGAACAGAAAGGTTCCCTAAATATTTCGTGCATGTCAAGCCGGTGGTGTCACATTGAGTCTTGGTTAACCGGCAAGTTTCTGGGAGCAAAACGGAGAACCGGGAACCTGATGGCCCGCCTGCGACTCCCCCGGAGCCTGAAAATGGGGACTGCTCGACCGCAGTCTCTGGGCGCCGCCTCAGCAGCCGGAAATCCAGAAGAGACCGCTCACACAAATGCATAACACCAATTTTTTCATCATTTTTCTCTCCCGTGCCCGCGCCGGTGGGCGACAAATTCCGGCGTCTTCTTGCGGGCCGATGCAAAGACCGGCCGGCACTGCGACTTACTGGCAGCATACGCCTTCTTCGTGATCAACGGGGAAATAAATTCACGGACTCCACCCCTGCCTCCCCGGGCCAGGCCTATTTCCCGGCATCGGCCTGAAGGCGGCGCGCCGCCTCCTTAACCTGCTCAATATCCTCCCGCCTGAGATTCATATCCTTGTTCTTGGCAATGCCCAAGGCGGTGATCACCAGATAGCCCCGCAGGGGCACCCCGGCCTGCTCAAGCACCCCTTTGGCGCACCCCACCTCGCAGCCGTCAATGACCACCAAACCGGTGATATCCTTGGCCGACTGGACAAAGCCGCTCAGGCGCGCGCCGACCCCGGCCAGGCAGGAAAGTCTGCCGAACCCTTCTTGGGTCAGCTCTACCGCGGCCTGGTTGGACAACTGCCCCACATTGGAGCCTCCCGAACAGGCCAGGATCATGGTGGGGGCCGTGGATTGACAGCAATCCTGGGACATGCCGTTTCCTCCAAGTAAATAAATGAGCTTGATTTATTTTGATAAATTTCTATATAGTAATATGTAATTATTCACGGGAGAGCAAGTGAAAACTTTACTAAAGTCCATGAAAGCCCTGGCCGACGGGAACCGCCTCCGCATCCTGCGGCTCCTCATGGATCGGCCGCGCTGCGTCTGCGAATTGCAGGCTGCTTTGGGGATTGCCCAGCCCACCGTCTCCAAGCATTTGAGCATCCTGGAAGAAGCGGGCTGGGTGGATAAAGAACGCCAGGGGAGGAATTTTATTTTCTACCATCTCCGGGAAGGGGGGGCTGACCAGGGCCATCGGGGCGCATTGTTGTCCCTGTTACGCGCCTGGATGCTGGAAGACCCGGAACTCACCGCCCTCAGCCGCTTGGCGCGAGACCTCAATCCTGAGGAGATCTTAAGGAGAACGGAGAAAAACCTGCCTGACCATTGCCGGGAATGCGGCGCCGAGATACCCTGAATGACCGCTAACCTGATAAATTGTCATTGAGGAGACTGCCCATCGTGATCAGATCCCGCGTAAGCCATGGCATCTTTTTCTTTCTTCTGGCCTTACCCCTGGTCCAGGCAAACGACGTCTGGGCCCAGCCCATCAAACCTGCCTCCCCCGGACATACGATCCTGTACCGCCGGGCCGTCTCGCTGCTGGACCAGGCTGAGCAGAAATTGGCCAAGGGCGACATAACCGGCGCCAAAGCCCAGGCGAAAGAAGCCAATTCTCTATTCACCATCCTCAAGAAAGAATACAGCTCCTTGATGGCGGAGTACGAACTTTCTGCCGAAGAAGAGCAACAGTTGGCCATCAGCCAGAAGTTGGCCACGGACGCCCAGACCCAGGCGGATCGTCTCATGGAAACCGCGGCCGGTCATGAGAAGCAGGCCCAGAAACTTGAGGCGCAGGGTCAAGAGGAAGCCGCCAAGGCTTTCTACCGCCAGTCCAAGGATGCGTATAACCGCGCCCAAAGTCTCTATGTCAAATCCTCCATCTCCTCCCTGCGCATCCAGCAGCGGCTCTTTCGCTTCCTGGCTTTGTGAAGATACCTGCCTGTCGTTGCAGCAAGATCGAGGTAACCAAGGCAGCTGCTTAAGTGGGCTGCCTTGGTTCTTTCTTCTGGCAAAATAATAGAGACTGTCTGGGAAACAGCGGCAAAGCCCCGGGGCGTCGGGGTCCCCGGGGCTTTGAGTGAACCTGCGCCTTGTCAAGACGGGGGCATGCGGCTCAGAAATTTCCCGAAAGAGAGTCTTCTAACTTTTATCCTTCCTTGTCACCGCCTATTGCGAAGTTCCCTAAGGGTGCATATTGTTGAGAAAATGCCGCCGATATCCAGATAAGGCGAACGGCGGGCCCTATCAAACAGTCAGCAGGAGAGGAACGGGTCTATGTGGGAATATTCGGACAAAGTCCTGGAACATTTCCTCCATCCCAAAAACGTGGGGGAAGTGGAGCAACCCGACGGCACTGCCCTGGTGGGCAATATCGCCTGCGGCGACGCCCTCAAGCTCACCTTCAAATTGGATGAAAACGGCCGCATCATCGACGCCAGATTCAAGACTTTCGGCTGCGCCAGCGCCATTGCCGCGGCTTCGGCGCTCACCGAAATGATCAAGGGCATGACGGTGGCCGAGGCCGAGAAGCTGACCAACCAGGACATTGCCGATTACCTGGGCGGGCTCCCCAAAGAAAAGATGCATTGCTCCGTGATGGGGCGGGAAGCCCTGGAAAAGGCCATCGCCAGCTACAAAGGCGTGCCGGTGGCTGAGGCGGAGGGCAGGGTCATCTGCGAGTGTTTCGGCGTCACCGAACCCGAAATCGAGCGCGTGGTGCGGGAAAACGATTTAAAGACCATTGAGGAAGTCACCAATTACACCAAGGCCGGCGGCGGCTGCGGCGGCTGTCATGAAGCCATCCAGGAAATTATTGACCGGGTGCGCGCCGTGCCCAAGGCTGGCGCCCCCCGGCCCAGACTCACGAATATTCAGAAGATCAGAATGATCGAAGAGACCCTGGAGCGGGAAATCCGGCCGGCGCTGCGGCAGGACGGGGGCGACCTGGAACTCATCGACGTGGTGGGCGACAAGGTGCTGGTGGCCACGCGGGGAGCCTGCGCCTCATGCGCCGCAGTGCACCTGACGCTGAAGGACTTCGTGGAGGCCAAGCTCAGGGAACTGGTCTGGCCCGAACTGGAGGTGGAGGAGGTGTCCCGGTGACCACCATTTATCTGGACAACAATGCCACCACTCAGGCGGCTCCGGAAGTGGTGGAAGCCATGCTCCCCTATTTTCGCGATTTTTATGGCAATCCTTCCAGCATGCATTCCTTCGGAGGCCAGGTGGGCCGGCGTTTGCGGCAAGCCCGGGAACAGGTGGCGGAACTGATCGGCGCCGGACCCGAAGAGATCATTTTTACCAGTTGCGGCACCGAAAGCGACAACACCGCCATCCGCTCGGCCCTGGCCACCAATCCCGGCAAACGGCACATCGTCACCACCCGGGTGGAACACCCGGCCATCCACGCCCTGGCAGCCCACCTGGCTCAGGAGGGGTGCCGGGTGACGGAACTTCCTGTGGACGGGGAGGGCCGCTTGAACCTGGAACAGTATGCCCGCAGCCTGACCTCCGACACCGCGGTGGTGAGCGTCATGTGGGCCAACAATGAAACCGGGGTCATTTTTCCGGTGGAGGAGATGGCCGTCATGGCGCGCCACAAGGGCATCCTCTTCCACACCGACGCGGTGCAGGCCGTGGGCAAGATCCCCATTGACCTGACGCAGAGCGCCATTGACATGCTGTCCCTCTCCGGCCACAAGTTGCACGCCCCCAAGGGGGTGGGGGCGCTCTACGTGCGCAAGGGCACCCGGTTCGCCCCTTTCCTCATCGGCGGCCATCAGGAGAAGGGGCGCCGGGGCGGCACGGAAAACGTCCCCAGCATCATCGCCTTAGGCATAGCCTGCGAACTGGCGGCCCGGAACCTGGAGAAGGAAAATACTTACGTCAAGGCCTTGCGGGACCGGCTGGAAAAGGGCCTTTTAAGCCGGGTGCCCCACTCCCGCGTCAACGGCGAGCTGCACAACCGCCTGCCCAACACCAGCAACATCAGCTTTGCCTATGTGGAAGGGGAGGCCATTTTGCTGCGGCTCAACGAATTCGGCATTTGCGCCTCTTCGGGCTCAGCCTGCACCTCCGGTTCCCTGCAACCTTCCCACGTGCTGCGGGCCATGGGCGTGCCCTTCACCATGGCCCACGGCTCCATCCGCTTTTCCCTGAGCGTTTATAATACCGAGGCGGAAATCGACGTCGTCCTCGAAAAATTCCCTGCCATTATTGAGGACTTGCGCACCCTGTCCCCTTACTGGGATGCAGGGCCGGAGGTCTGCGCCACACGCGACTTCGGAGGAGTATAGTGCCATGGACGAATCCGCCAAGCACCCGGAGATGTGCAAGGTCGAGGTCAAGAGCGCCCAGGAACACCGCCAGGAAATCCCCCGCATCGTGGACGAACTGGTCCTATCCTGCCGCCGGGAAGACTGTTTCGACCACGTGGGGCCGGAGCCCCTCCCCTCCCGGGAGGCGGCCATCGACCTTATCCACCGGGCCTGCCGTCTCCTTTACCCCGGCTACTTTATCCGCAAACGGGTGGATGAGGTCAATCTGCACTACTATTTCGGCCAGGAAGCCGTTTCTTTTTACGATGGTCTGGCCGCGCAGATCACCCTGTGCGTCCGCCATGAATGCCTGCGCTACAACCTGGATTGCACCCATTGTGAAGACCGGGGCCAGACCGAGGCCATCCGCTTCATGCGGGAGTTGCCGGGCCTGCGGGCCCTGCTGGCCAAGGATGTGCGGGCCGCGTATGCAGGCGATCCCGCGGCCAAAAGCTATGATGAAATCATTTTCAGCTACCCGGGGCTTTTTGCCGTCACCGTCCACCGCCTGGCGCACCAGCTTTTGAAGCAGGGGGTGCCCCTGATGCCCCGCATCATGACGGAATACGCGCACAGCCAGACCGGCATCGACATTCACCCCGGAGCGCGTATCGGGGAAAGCTTTTTCATCGATCACGGCACCGGCGTGGTGGTGGGCGAGACCACGGAAATCGGCGACCGCGTGCGCCTCTACCAGGGGGTCACCCTGGGAGCCCTGTCCCTGCCGAGAGAAGAAGTGGAATCGTTGCGGATGAGGAAGCGGCATCCCACCATCGAGGACGACGTGATCATCTATGCCGGGGCCACCATCCTGGGGGGGGACACGGTCATCGGGGCCCGCTCGGTCATCGGCGGCAATGTCTGGCTCACGGAATCCGTGCCGCCGGACACCAAGGTCTTTCTGAAAAAACCGGAACTGGTGTACAAGGGGAAAGATGCAGTGAAAGCCCGCCCAGAAAATATCTGAGGGCGGTGGGGCGGGCCTCCCTGCCCGCCGTTTCAGGGCACAGGCTTAAGGCCGGCGCCACCAATGACGAGGAATTTCGGAGCAGGAACATGGCCAAGATTTTCCCCCATCTCATGCAGGCCGTGGGCGGCACGCCCCTGGTGCGGCTGAACGCCATCGCCGCAAATCTCCCGGCCGTGGTCCTGGCCAAACTGGAGTTCCAGAACCCCCTGGGCAGCGTCAAGGACCGCATCGGCGTGGCCATGATCGAGGCCGCAGAGGCCCAGGGGCTTATCCACCGGGACACCCTGATTGTGGAGCCCACCAGCGGCAATACCGGCATTGCCCTGGCCTTTGTGTGCGCTGCCAAGAAATATCGGCTGGTCCTGACCATGCCCGAGACCATGAGCCTGGAGAGGCGAAAATTGCTGCGGCACCTGGGGGCCGATCTGGTCCTGACCCCCGCCGCCCAGGGCATGACCGGAGCCATTAACCGGGCCAAAGAGATCCTGGCCCAGACACCGGGCGCCTATATGCCCGATCAATTCGGCAATCCCGCCAATCCCGAGGTGCACCGGCGCACCACCGCGGAAGAGATCTGGCGGGACACCGACGGCGGTGCGGACATCCTGGTGGCCGGCGTGGGCACCGGCGGGACCATTACCGGGATCGCAGAAGTCATCAAGGCCCGCAAGCCTTCCTTTCAAGCCGTGGCCGTGGAGCCGGCCGCCTCTCCGGTCCTTTCCGGGGGCCTCCCGGGTCCCCATAAAATCCAAGGGATTGGCGCAGGCTTCGTGCCGGCGGTCTTGAATACGGCAATCATTGACAGGGTCATCCCGGTGACCAATGATCAGGCCTTTGAAACTGCCCGGCAGGTGGCCAAACTTGAGGGAATATTGTGTGGCATCTCCTCCGGGGCAGCGGTTTATGCGGCACTGGGGGAGGCAAGGCGTCCGGAAAATGCCGGCAAGCAAATTGTGGTGATTCTGCCCAGCACCGGGGAACGGTATCTGTCCACGGAACTTTTTCTGAACCCGTAACGTTATGTTCGAGAAAGCATTTCTTCACCTAACCCCAGTTCCTTCCGTTTTCCAGTGCCAGGTAAAAGAAAAGTTCATGATGCGACGCTCCTGCCTTCAGGCGCGGACCCAGCCCCTGGCTGCTTTTTAGCAGGGAGAGGGGGATAGGCAAAGAAGGCTCATCGCTAAAGCCGGCAAGACCCTTCCCGTCTTCTTGGGTTCCACCTTCACGACCTGGGCCGCAGCGGCGCCTTCTGCAAGAGCAGGACCTCACGGAGATCGGCCACTGTCAAGGACTCTCACCCCGTCACGACTTCATGGTCCTCCTGGGCCACGGCTAGGGCTGGCAACCGGCCGTTAACAGTCTGCCCTCCACGGAAAGGGCGGCACTGCGGCGTCATTAACGGGCGCAGAATTGCGCTTCATCGATCAATGGCACCGGGAAGAACCCATGCCGTCCCGCCGGCGCCGGCTCCCGTGTCACCCTTTTCAAAGCCCGGAAGGGTGCGGGCGACGGCAGCGGTCCTTCGGGGCAGCCACCCATCCCGCACTTTTTCGGCGGAGCTTTTCCGGGGGAAGGGAGGCGGCCCTGAGGCAGAGCCAAGTTTAAAAGCGGGGAAGTCTGAGGCAGATTTTTTTTGGGCCCTGCCGGGTTGTATCCCTGCGGTTAATTCAGGGGCGCGCAAGGGATACAAAAAACCAAGGCCCAAGGCAGGCTAGATGGCCGTTATTTATAAGAAAGGACTGGGGTGAGCGACGGGACTTGAACCCGCGGCCTCCGGGGCCACAACCCGGTGCTCTAACCAACTGAGCTACGCCCACCACACAAATTGATTTTGTACCAGAAAAACCCGCATCTGGCAACATTGGCGCCGCCGATTGTCAATAGCCCATGCAGATGTCTGGTTTTCCTCGCACATGAAATGTCCGGTTATCGCGATTGCCAAAAGTTATTGCCGATAGCCCGGAAGATTCCCTCTTCCTTGTCAGGAGTGAGAGGCAGGTGAGGGGTGCGAAACTTTCTCTCCCCTAGCCCGTCATTTCGTCAATGGCGGCCGGTCCTGCTTCGCCGCTCCTTAAACGCCGGGCCTGGGTCACCGGGATGACGAAGATCTTGCCGTCGCCGGGCGTCCGGGTCTGATTGGCGGCAATAATGACTTGCACGGCCCGGTCCACCAGGTTGTCGGGCACCACCAGGCTTATCAGGCGTTTGGGAAAAAGACGGGGCAGAACCGCGGCGGCGGGCGGAGACGCACCTGCTTCCGAGCCACTGGCGTCAGCCGGGTTGGGGCCGTTCCCCAGACCCGCCCCAGCGCCGCGCCCCAACGCCCGCACCGCGGTGAAGGCCGGGAAACCGGCGGCCACCAGGGCCTCCTTGGTCTGCTGCAGCCGGTGCAAGCGAATGACGGCGATAATTTCGTACATGGCTGAGGGGTTGCGGGAGGCCAGGGGGACGATCCCCCTGACTTTCCCAAAATAATTTTTTTTATGCCTCGCGTTGGCCGGTGCTGATGGTGTAGACCGCGCTCACCGGGGTGACGAAAACCTTGCCGTCGCCATAAGCGCCCTGGTCCCCGGTGCGGGCTGCAGCCATGATGGTGTCCACCACCAGGGCCTCCTGGTCCCCGGGCGCCACCACCAGGAGCATCTCTTTGGGGAGCTCGTCGTAGAGCACCGCGCCCAGCTTGAGCCCCCGCTGCTTGCCCCGGCCGAAGACCTCGATACGGGTCACCGCCGGGCACCCCGCAGCCGCCAGGGCGTCCATCACCGCCACCGCCTTTTCCGGCCTGATAATGGCCCGCACCATCACCATAGGGGCCTGTTCCATGGGTCTGAACCTCGAAGGCGCCGCAGTGGCTGCGGCTTTGCCAAAGGCAGGAGATTAGCCCGGTTCCGGCGGCCGGGCTTCATGGCAGGGCAAAATCTGGGCCAGGCTGCCGGGTTTCGCCCTTTCTGCATTAACTTTACTATTTTACAGGGTGATAGTTTTCCCGGCTATCAGAGTCCCAAGAACCAGGGGCGCAGTCAGGAGGATCGCCAGGAGCCACCACACGATGATATCGACTTCAGAAGAGTCGCGCCAGTTAATCTTATGTACCCTGCCAAGGATCAGAATAAGAGCAAGTGATTGTTTTGTCGCGAAATCTTAACATCTCAGGCCTGCAAAGAGGGCGCTCTGCTCTTTTTTTGATGCGCCCAGGCCTGCCCCCCCGTTTTAATGCGTACTAAAAATTTTTCAGACCAGTCCTCTCCCTCAATGGGCGCCCAAGGCCCGCAGGCGCTCCCGGGCCCGGCTGATCTGCTTAGTGTTCTGGGTGGAGGCGTACCTGAGAAAGCTCTTGTAAGCTTCCATGGCTTCCTGGGTGCGGCCCAGTTTTTCCAGGGCATAGGCCTTGTTGTAAAAGGCATGGGCATATCTGGGACTGATGCGCAAGGCTTGCTCGTAGTCCTGGAGGGCTCGGGCGTACTGGTTTTTCCGGGCATAGAGAATGCCCCGGTTATTGTAGGCCTGGGCGCTTTTGGGATTGAGTTCCAGGCAGCGGTTCAGGTCGTTGAGAGCCAGGTCGAGCTGGCCCTTGAGGGCATAGGCCGTGCCCCGGCCATAGTAAAGTTCCGCATCGCCGGGATTGGCTTGCAGGGCCCGCTGGTAGTTGGCAATGGCCAGATCATATTTGCCGGCCTTGAAATAATCATCGGCCCGCTTTTTGTAATTGTCGGTGCGCCCGATGCCGGAGGGGCTGGCCGGCAGCGGTCCCGAGTCCTGGACGTAACCTCCGGAACCCGGCCTCAGGGCCAGGAGCCTGGCCCCGGGAATGGCAAAGTTGAGGTTCTGGCCGCCGCCGATCATGAAGGTGGCGATACCCACCACTTCCCCCTTCATGTTGACCACCGGCCCGCCGCTTGACCCTTTGGAAATGGGCGCGGAGATCTGGATGATGGCGTTTCCTCCTTTGAGAGGCCGCACTCCCGACACCAGGCCGTCGCTCAGGGTCTGCTCCAGGCCCAGGGGGCTGCCCACCACGAAGATGCGGTCCCCCAACTCCGGCAGAACGGAGGTGATCCTCAAGGGCCGGACCCGGGCCGGCGGGATGTCCACGGCCAACAGGGCCACATCCCAGGACCGGTCTTCGGCCAGCACCGCCCGCACCGGATAAACCTGGCCGTCCTGGGTTTTAACGCTGATACGGCTGGCGCCCTTGATAACGTGGTAATTGGTAATGACGTGCCCTTCGGGATTACAGAAGAAACCGCTGCCCAGGCTCGTTTGCTTCCCCTGGCTGTTGCCGGTGATCACCGTCACCACTCCCGGCACGATGGACTTCACCATCCGGGAGATGCTCTCCTGGGCCATGACCGGTCCCGCCAGAACCAGGAGCAGGATCCCCAGGATAATTATCTGGATCGGCGCATGGCGGCGCAAAAACATAACTCACTCCTCATGCCAGACAAGGCATCGCCCTTTGCTTTCTTGACCAAAAGCATAACACATTTGTTAACAAATAAAATCTGCAAAGGGGGGGCGGAACCTGCGGGAGAGCAGGGAACCCGGGAGGCATGGGCCTTCGGCTTCAGTTGCAGGGGCGGCCGGGGATCGCGCCCCTCATTCCTTGGCGGCTGCGGACCTACCCCGGCGGGATTTGACCAGGCCCGTGAGGCCGAACTGTTTGACCCGGTAGCCGATCTGGCGCAAAGTGAGGCCCAATTCTGCCGCGGCCTGGGACTGTACCCAGCGGTGGCGCTCCAGGGCGGCCACCACTTCCCGCCTCTCCAGTTCCTTCAACCGGGACTGAGAGGGCAGGGCCGGCCCCGCGTCGCGCAGCGCGCCGGTCAGGAGATGGCCGGGGAGATCCCGGACCTCAAAAACCGGGTGGGGGACCGACACGGCCAGGCGCTCCACCAGGTTGGCCATTTCCAGGAGGTTGCCGGGCCAGCCGTAGAGGGTGCAGAGTTCCATGGCCTGGGGGGAAAAGGCCAGGGCTCGGCCGTAATCCTGGGCGGCAAGATTCAGAAACCCCTCCAGCAAAAGGGGAATATCCTGGGAACGCCGACGCAGCGGCGGCAAGAAGAATGAAAAGGCGCTGAGTTGTCTCAGCAGGTCGGCCCGGAAACGGCCCTCAGCGGCGCTCTTCCCCAAATCCTGGGTGGTGGCCGCCAGGATGCGGAGGTTTTGGGTAGATGCCGCCGCTATTGCGCCAGCCTCCTGGGCCGCCAGGATGCGGCTCAATTGTGCCTGCCCGTCCGGCGGCAGGTGAGCCGCTTCCGGGAGAAAGAGGGAGCCCGCCGCGGGCGGCGAGAAGGCCCCGCTGCCTGCCTGGGCATCCCCCAGGTTTGACGCCGTCGGTTCCGCCGGCCAGACGGTAAACGGTTGGTGCGGCTGGGGGCCTAAAGCGTGCAACAGCCGCGCCAGCCAATGCTTGCCCGTGCCGGCTTCACCCGCCAGGAGCACCGGCCGCCAAGACGCCGCCGCCCGGGGCGCCAGCCGGGCCAGTTCTTGCACTTCCGGGCTGCGCCCCACCAGCACCAGGCGCCAGCGCCGGGTGAGTTCTTCTTTGAGAACCTGGGCTTCCTGGCCCCCAAGGACCCATCTCCGTGACATCTCTCGGCCCAGCCCCGCCAGGTGGGCCGCCAGCGGCGCCAGCACCCCGAGGACCCGCAGGTCCTCGGTCACCGCCACCGGATCGGCGAAGATCCGGTCCACGCAGAAGATCCCCTGAATCTCGCCCAGCCAGACCAAAGGCGCGCCCAGCCAGGCCGCCTCCTGGCGGCGGAGGGACGGATTTCCTTGGAAAAGTACGGCAGCCTGCCCGGGCGCGGCGATCTGAAAGGCGGCGGTCTGCCGCCAAGCCGGGTCAGCCGCCTCCCAATCCCTGGTGACGGCCTCCGCTTCCCCCGCCACGTCTCCCAGGGAGGCCCGAAGCGTGAAGCGGCCCGTGTCCGGGTTTCTGAGAGAGATGAACGCCCGGCGGGTCTCCAGCACCTCGGCCAATATCTGCAGGAACCTCTCCAAAGCCCGGTGCAACTCTCCCGCCAGGTCCAGAACCTGGCCCAACGGGGAGAGCGCCGCTGGTTCCCGGCCGCAGGTATGGGAATTCATGAAAATTTTTTTTGCAAAAATTATACCCTTGCCATTTTCTCCCGCTCTCGCATAGAGCCAGCCTGGGCTCAATGTCGGTATTAATCAAGGGGATGCAGGTATTGCCCCTGGGAGGGCGAGCCCCCTGGGCCCGGCGCGGCCTTAGGCCCAAAATTCCGCTCAGGGAATATATAGTACATTATTGTATTGGCATTCGGGACCTTTATTGACAATATTGTTATTATCCAGGCGTGCATCGGAGATATGCTTGATGGCAAGAAACCAGGAGCACGACGAGTTGAACAGGTTTTGCCGGCATGTTACTGGAAGCCGGAAAACCGCTGGGCAAGCCTTCTCAACCGTCATGTTAGGGGAGCACAGCGGCCAGAAGATCACATAATTCCAAGGAAAAATAGACAGGCCGCGCTCATATGAAATTAGCCCGGTGGGGCGGGCCGCCGCGGCCCTCCCCTTGAGGCGGCCAGAGACGGCCGCCCCACTAGGACCTGCCAATTTTCCTAATTCTTTTTACATATTGTCCCCTCGCGGGGCGCGCAGCATGGGAAAAGTCCTGAGCCAGGCCATCCCTCCAAGTGCCGCCACCATTACATTTCCCCGGGTGCCTCTGGTAAAATTCCCTTGCTTTTTTAACCCCTTGTGCATTACATTCATAACCATCTGCCATCTTGCGGCGAGGTGCGTGCGTGACTGACGTCGAGGATTTCGGAAAGGTTGAACGTCTCCTGGCCTGCATCGAACTCTCCAAAACCCTGGTGAGCGCCGATGATATGGAATCATTGCTCACTGCGGCCCTGGAGCGCATCAAGATCCTCATCCCCGCCCAAAACTGGTCCATCCTGCTGGTGGAGCCCCAAACCCATGAGCTCACCTTCGCGGTGGCCGTGGGCGTGGATGCCCAGACCGTGAAGGGCATCCGCCTCAAAATGGGTGAAGGCATCGCCGGGGCCGTGGCCCAGAGCGGCCAGCCCATCTTCATTCCTGACGTGGCCCAGGATCACCGCTTCTGCCCCCGGGTGGATGAAGCCACCGGCTTTGACACCCGCTCCATCATCGCCCTGCCCCTGCAGGTCCGGGGAGAAGTCGTGGGCGTCTTTGAAGTCATCAACGTGGAAAACCAGAATTATTTCCGGGAACAATTCCTGCCCCTGCTGAACATCATGTCCGACTACCTGGCCATCGCCGTGGACAACATCCGGAACCTGCAGCAGCTCCAGGCCCGGACCTACATCGACGAGGTCACCGGCTTTTACAACACCCGCTACCTGGCCGTGCAACTGGAGCGCCTTATTCCCGAGGTGCTGACCCAGGGGCGGGAATTGTCGGTGATTTTCTTCGACCTGGACCATTTCAAGGACGTGGTGGACACCCACGGCCACCTCCTGGGAACTAAAGTCCTGGGGCAGGTTTCCCGGGTGGCGAATCTCTGTCTGAGCCCTGGGGACAGCCTGGTGCGCTATGGCGGAGACGAATATCTCATCCTCCTGCCGGACCGCTCCCAGGCCCAGGCCGTGGCCCTGGCCCAGCGTATCCGGCAGGCCCTCCGGGAAAGCCTGTTCCTGGAGGGAGAAGGCCTGAACGTGCGGCTAACCGCCAGCTTCGGCGTCGCCACCCTGCCCCAGGACGCCCGGGACCAGGAAACCCTGCTGAAAATCGCCGACCGGGCCATGTTCCGGAGCAAAGACCGGGGCAAGGACCGCATTATGGTGGGCCAGGACCTGACCCCGGCTCCGGAGGAGTGAAAGATGCCTGGGGGAGGGGGCCAGGGGGCGCTGCCCCCTCCCCCCTTTCCCAAATTCCCTCTCCCAACCCCGGAACGGGGGGCTGGGTAAGCGCAGGAGGACTGCCTTCCCCCGGCCCCCCCTGGGAACTCATCAGACAGAGAATCTATGAACCGTTCGCTTTTGGATTTGGCCCGGGAAGTTTTACAGATCGAAGCCGAAGGCGTGGCCCAGCTGGTGGAGAAGCTGGACGCCTCGTTTCTGCAGGCCGTGGATTTAATTTATGAGGCCAGGGGCCGGGTCATCGTCACCGGAGTGGGCAAATCCGGCATCGTGGGCCGCAAGCTGGTGGCCACGCTCAATTCCACGGGCACCCGGGCGCTCTTTCTCCATCCCGTGGAGGCCATGCACGGGGATCTGGGCATGGTCTCCAAGGGAGACGTGATTCTGGCCCTGTCCAACAGCGGCGAAACCCATGAATTGACCATTCTCCTGCCCAGCCTCGAAAATCTGGGCGCGCCTTTAATCGCCTTTACCGGGAGGCCTGCGTCCACCCTGGCCCGGCACAGCCAGGTGGTCATCGACACCGGGGTGCCCCGGGAGGCCTGCCCTTTGGGTCTGGCTCCCACCACCAGCACCACCGCCATGCTGGCCATGGGCGACGCTCTGGCCGTGGCTCTCCTCACCAAGCGGGGCTTTCAGTCCCAGGACTTTTACCGCTTTCATCCCGGCGGCAGCCTGGGCGAGCGCCTGGCCCTGGACATTCACCAGGTCATGCTCACCGGGGCCCGCCTGCCATTGAGTTTCCCAAATGATGACGTCTCTAAAGTTATCCGGGAAATGGACGACAAAAAATTGGGGGCCGCCCTGGTGGTGGACCGGCGTCAGGTCCTGAAAGGCATCATCACCGACGGGGACCTGCGCCGGGCCTTGAAAAGGTGGGGCAATGTCCTGACAAAACCGGCCCGGGAGGTCATGACCGCCCGGCCCCGCCGCATCGGGCCCGACGCCAAGGCCTCCCAGGCCCTGGAGCTCATGGAGCGCCACGCCATCACCGTTTTGCCGGTGGTGGGCGAGAACGACCGGGTCCTGGGCATTGTCCACCTCCACGACCTCCTGGGCCGGGGAGAATTCAAATTTACCGTGTAATCCTTATGGCCACGCCCACTTCTCCCATGACGCCGCCGGCCGGGCTCATCATCGAACTGGTGACGCCGCTGACCCCCCAGGGCCGGCTGGATGGCGACAGTCTGGCCCGGCTGGTGCGGCGCCTGACGCCCCATGCCGACGGCCTTCTGGCCGCAAGCCCCGTAGCCGGAGAAGGACTGGTTTTGCCCCAGGACCTGCGCCTGGAGCTTCTCAGCCATCTTTTAGACCTGGTTGAGGATCGCCCCCTCCTTTTCGCCATCACCGGTGAGACTGCTGAGGAGACCCTGACCCTGGCGGAGAGCGCGGCCAAGGAGCGCCTGCGCCGGGGACAAGCCGGCCCCCTCTGGCTGGCCGACCTGCCCCTGTGGTACCACAGCAACCGGGGCCTTCCCGGCCATCTGGGCGAAGTGGCTGCGGCCGCAGGCCTGCCCCTGGTGGTTCTCAACCTGCCTGCGGTGGTGCGGCAGCGGGCGGCCATCCTCAAGCACCGCAACCTGCGCACCCAGGTGGTGAAAAAGCTGGCGGCCCGCCCCGATATTGTGGGTCTCATCTATCAGGGGGAGATGCGCCGCTTCCTCAATTACCACCTGGCGGCCATCGCCCGGCCTGACTTCGCTTTCTATGAGGCGGACGAAACCCGCTTTCTCACCCGGCCCGGGGCCTGGGGGGTGGTTTCTGCCGGGGCAATGCTGATGCCCGAGACCTGGCAGCGGGTCAGCCGGGCCTGCCTCCACCCCGAGGAAGCGGCCGACGATTTTGCGGGCCGCCGCGCCCTGTTGAGCGATTCTCAGCGGCTTCAGGCCCTCACCGGGCTGTACCAGCATGCCCCTGCGGCCCTGCTCAAGGCCGCGCTGGTGTCCCGGGGCATTCTCAAAAGCGACGCCCTGGCCCCCGGCACGCCGCTGCCCCCTGGAGCCCGGAAGCAGCAGATTTTGGCCTTTAACGTCCATTGAATGGGGGGGAGTTCATTGATCCCGAGTAGGCAATTAAATTGTGAAGTTCCCATAATTCCCCCTTCCTCTCAAAAGGAGGCATATCTGTTGATTTGAGCAAAGGTGACAACTATCTCTTGTGGGGGCGGGGTTTCCCCGCCCGATAATTTCCCTAAGTTTCCTGACACGGGGAGAAAATCTCCCCCTGCCAGGGTGCTTGAGTGAACGGCATCGATATCTCAGGGTAATTACTCCAAGGATGGGAGACAAACATGCGCAAGACGGCAATCGTGGTGGTGGCAGTCATCCTGGGGCTGTTGGGCTGCGGCCAGCAGACCCAGGACCCGGGGAAACAGGCCAATGCCCTCATTGAAAAGGGCGTGGCCCACTTCCAGAAACAGGAATACGACCTGGCCATCGACAATTATAAAAAGGCTTTGGAACTCAATCCCAAATCCGCGGTGGCGTATAACTTCCTGGGCATGGCGTACCGGTTCAAGTACAACCAGTCCCGCAGCCAGGAGCTGAAAAACCAGGAGATCGCCGCGTTTGCAAAAGCCATCGAAATCGACCCCCAGTACTGGGTCGCCATGATTAACCTGGGGGCCACGTACTATTACCAGGGCGACAAGGCCAAGGCCGCGCCCCTGTTCAAGAAGGCCCTGGAAATCAACCCCAGCCATCCGGAAAAGAAGGAATTGGAAAAGATGATGGGGGAAGGGGAGAAGAAGCCTTGAGCCGCTGGGGAGTATTCCTGGGAATCTGCCTCCTGTTGTCTGTCTCCTCCTTCGACCTCCAGGCCCAGGGACAGCCCAACCCGGAAGATTTGGTCCAGCGCCTGGGCTGCCAGGGCTGCCACAGGCTGAAAGGAAAGGGCAGGTTTCGGGCCCCTGGCCTGGACGCCGTGGGCAGCCGCCTCAGCGCCGGGGCCATCCGCCAGCAGCTCACCACCCCCCGGGGCCGCATGCCCAATTATCAGCATCTGCGCCCCGAGGAACTGGACGCGGTGGTGCAGTATTTAAGCGGGCTGAAATAGGCGGGGCGGGTTTTCACCGCTTGGGTGGCGGCACAGGCTTTCCAGCCTGTGGGGGGAACCTGAGGGTCAGTGTTTTTTTACAAACTTTTTCTTTTAAGAGCCTGGTGCGCCATGCGCACCCTACACAACTACGCAGGCCTTCTGTTCCTACACAGGGAGAAGAAATATGTCTTGCTCCCGCCTCCTTATCCTGGCCGCCCTTTTCCTGACCCTGGCCGCAAGCGGGGCCGGGCAGGCCGGCCCAACGCTTTCGCAGACAGACAGTCTGAATAAAGAGGGCATCGCCGCGTATCAGGCCGGCGACCACGCCAAGGCCCTGGCGCTCTGGGAGCAAGGGCTGGAGTTGGCCCGGCACGCCGGCGACAAACAGGCCCAGGCCAAGTTTCTGCATAACCTGGGGGCGGTCAAGGTCAGCCTGAAGCGCTTCGAAGAGGCCCTGGCCCACTACCAGGAGGCCCTGACTCTGGTGCGGGAGCGCCGGGACCGCAGAGAGGAATTTCTCACCCTCTTTAATCTGGGGAACCTCTTTGACAAGTGGCAGCGCTTTACCGAAGCCCTGGATTATTACAAGCAGGCCCTGCAAGTCGCCCGGGAGGTGGAAAATAAAGAAGGCGAAGCCCGGGCCCTGACCAACTTGGGCACGGTGTACGAAAACCTGGGCAGACAGGAGAAGGCCCTCTCCAGTTTCCACAAGGCCCTGAAAATTGTGCAGGACATGGGCGACAAAGAGGGAGAGGAGAAGATTTACAACAATCTGGGCCTGATTTATGCCGACCAGAGAAAGTACGCCGAGGCCCAGGAGGCGTACCAACAGGCCCTGAAGCTGGCCCGGCAGCGCCAGGACCGGCGCAGCGAAGCCACTCTCCTGTTCAACCTGGGCACCCTCCTGGAGTACCAGCTCAAATACGCCGAAGCGGCTGAACTCCTCCAGCAGGCCCTGTCGCTGGCCCAGGAATTACCGGACCGCCGCCTGATGGCCATGATCCTCAACAATCAGGGAACCATGGCCCTGGACCAGGGACGCTATGCCGAGGGCCTGGCCCTCATTGAAGAATCTCTAAAAATTAAGCAGGAGGAGGGGGACCGCTTGGCCGCAGCCCTGACCCTCCTCAATCTGGGCTCCATCTATGAGTCCCTGGGCCAGACTGACCGGGCCCAGTCCGCGTTTCAGAACTCCCTGGCCCTCTACCGTGAACTGAAAACTCCCGCGGCCCTGGCCAACGCCTTGCTCCACGTGGGCAATGCTTTGAGCCTCCGGGGGCGCTACGAACCGGCCATCGCTTACTACACCCAGGCCCTGGCCGTCTACCGGGATCTGCAAAACCGCCGGGAGGAAGCCCGGCTCCTGGTCAACCTGGGTGCAGTTTACTTTTTCTTGAATCAGGCCGGAACCGCTACAGAACTCTACGAGCAGGCCCTGGCCATCGCCCGGGAGCTGCAGGACCGGAGCCAGGAGTGCCGGGCCCTGCTCAACCTGGGCGCGGCCCGGCGGCAACTCTCCCGTTTTGACGATGCCCGGGCCGCCCTGGAGCAAGCCCTGGCCATCGCCCGGACCCTGGAGGATAAGGAGGTGCAGACCCAGGCCCTTCTTAACCTGGGGAGTCTGGCCCAGTTACGGGAAAGACCTGAAGAAGCGCTGCCCCTGTACCAGCAGGCCTCTGCCATCGCCCAGGAGCTGAAAAAACCAGGCGCCCAGGCCTTGGTGCTTACGAATCTGGCCATCCTGCACCGGGATCAGGGGCAGTACGACAAGGCCGTGGAAACCGGGCGGCAAGCTCTGCGCCTGGCCCGGGAGAACCGGGGACTGCGGATTTTATCGGGCGCCTTGCAGGCCCTGGCGTCGGCCGAAGGCATGGCCGGACAGGCCGCCGAGGCCATCGGGCACTATGAGGAAGCCCTGGCGCTGGTGGAGTCCATGCGCGCCGGCATCACCGGCCGGGAGGCCCAGGCCGCCTTCATGACGGGTAAATTCTTCGTCTATGACCAGCTCATCAGCCTGCTGCTGCACCTGCACGACCAGGACCCGGACAAAGGGTACGATAAGAAGGCGCTGGAGATTTTCGAGCGCCGGCAGGGGCGCATCTTCCTGGAAGAAATGGGAAAAAGCGGTGCCCGCCGCTTCGCCGGCCTGCCGCCTGCGGTGCGCAGCCAGGAGCAGGAACTGGAAGCCCAGGAGGACAAGCTCAAGGCGTCTCTGGCCCAGGCCGGCTCCCGGCCCGGCGGAGCCGATCCCCGGACCCTGGAGGGGTTAAACGCCAAACTGCAGGAAATCAGAAAGGCCCAGGAACGCTTGCAGGCAGAGATTAAGCAGAAGCACCCGGCCTACTACGCTCTCAGGTATCCCCGCCCGGCCACCGTGGCGGAACTCCAGAAACAGGTGCTGCGGGACAAAGAGGTCATGCTGATTTACGGGGTCATGTCCCAGCAGACGGTCCTGTGGGTGGTGGGAAAAAAGAAGTTCGCCGTGTTCTCTCTGGAGGCGGGGAAAAAGGCCCTGGGGGAAAAGGTCCAGGCCTTCCGCCGGGGCGTCGAGGCGGTGCTTGAGGCCATCAATGCAGGGAAATCCGCCGGCCAGGTCAAGTCCGTGGCCCAGGAATCCCTGGCGTCATTGCGGCAACAGGGCCGGGAACTCTATGATCTTCTAGTTCCCATGGGCGCCCGGCCTCTGATAACCGGCGCGGCCATCACCTTCGTGGTGCCCACCGGCCCCCTGTACGCCCTGCCTTTCGAGGCCTTGACCCTGCCGGCCTCAGAGGGCAAAAAGCCGGTCTATCTGCTGGAAAGGCGGCCCTTGACCTACCTTTCCTCGGCTTCGCTGCTCAAGACCCTGCGGGAGGCCCAGAGCCGCCGGCAAGCCCCGGCCGCGTATCCGCTGCTGGCCTTCGCCCACCCGGCGTATGCCCAGACGCCCGAACAGCCGGAGGAGGACGGTTCCCTCCGGGGCCTGCGCACCCGGGCCTATAAAGACCTGCTGGGGGGCGGCCTGCCGGAACTGCCGGACACTGCGGAAGAGGTCAAGGCCATCAAGGAAACCCTGAAGGCCCCGGAACAGAGCCAGCCGCTGCACCTGCGGGAGGCCGCAGCCCGAAGCCGTCTGCTCCGGATGCAAGAAGCCGGGGAACTGACCTCCTACCGTTACCTGGTCTTTTCCTGCCACGGGGTGGCGCCGCCGGAGACGGACCCCGTGCTCCAGCCCGCCCTGATCCTCTCCCACCCCGACCCGGCCACCGGCGGGGAGGGCTTTCTCACCATGGGCGACGTCTTCGGCCTCACCCTGAACGCCGACCTGGTGGTGCTCTCCGCCTGCAATACCGGCAAGGGCCGGGTTCTGCAGGGGGAAGGCGTGGCGGGCCTGACCCGGGCCTTCATGTTCGCCGGCTCCCCGGCCGTGGCTGTCACCCTTTGGTCCGTGGAATCAAGTTCGGCCAAGGCCTTGAGCACCGGCCTCTTTGCCGCTCTGGCCCAGGGCAAACCGCGGGCCGCGGCCCTGCGCCAGGCCAAACTGCAACTCCTGCAGGACCAGGACAATCCCCTCTTCCAACACCCCTTCTTCTGGGCCCCGTTGATTATCTTTGGAGATGGCTGATGGATTGCGAGGGAGAGGGCCTGGGGGGTCCCCCGGCCTTCCCCCCGCATCATTCACTGCCCACCATCTTCTTCAGCCGCAGGCAGGCCTGGGTGACGGCCTTTTCCATGGCGGGGGAGAGGCCGGGCCGCACTTCTTCGGGAAGGTCCTGGACCTGAGCCACCAGTATGGTGACCTCAATGGGGAAATGGTCCTGCAGTTCCTTGAGCATATTGACGGTGGGGAATTGGTGCAGGGAAAAATCGGCGGTCTTTTCGGGGGAGATCTGGTCCACGTCGATTTCGAAGATTTCCCCCGGCTGCCGCCCTTCATGTTCCACCGCATCCAGGACGATGATGCGCCGGGGCTTGGTCTGGCTCAAGAGCAGATCAAAGAGAACCTCCCGCACCGAGGTGCCCACGTCCATGGCCAGGACGCCGGCGGGCAGGTCATGGTCTTTGAGCAGGCGCTCCACCACGGCCGGGCCGAAGCCGTCGTCGCCGAAGAGGGTGTTGCCGCAGCCCAGGATGAGGACAGATTCATTCAATCCGGGATCATCCTTTCCATAAGAATTCCTTGGTTTCCCCCAAGCCCTGGGCCAGGGCCCGCCGGTAGACGGCAAAGCCCAGGGCCAGGTCCTGGATGATGAGGCCCGTGGAGTCGAAGACCGTAATCTCGTCCGGATCCTGCCGTCCCGGCTTCTTGCCGGCCACGATTTCCCCCAATGACCCATAAATATCTTCGGGCCCGAGCAGCCCCTGGGACAGAGGCACGTTGATTTCGCCGGAATGGGAGGCCTGGGCCCAGTCATCCACCACGATCCTGGCGCCCTTGAGGAGGGCCGGGTCCAGTTCCTCTTTCCCCGCCGCGTCCGCGCCCACTGCATTGATATGGGTGCCGGGCTGCACCCAGCCCTGCATCACCAGGGGCACTTCGCTGGGCGTGGCCGTGACCAGGATGTCCGCGGCCGCGGCCGTCTCCTTCGGCCCGGGCGTCAGCCGCACCGCCACCGGGTATTTGGCCGCGGTTTCCTCCAACAAGGTCCGGGCCCGGGCGGTGGCGCAGTCGCAGATGATAATCTCTTTTATGGGCCGCACCGTGAGAATGGCGGCAATCTGGGTCCTGGCCTGTTCCCCTGCGCCGATGACCCCCAGGCGGCTGGCGTCGGGCCGGGAGAGAACCTCCGCGGCCACCCCGCCGGCCGCGCCGGTGCGGTAGTTGGTGATGAGCGTGCCGTCCATGTCCGCCCATTCCAGCCCCGTCTCCGGGTCGTTAAGCACCACCTTGGCCATCACCGTGGGCAGCCCCCGGGCCGGGTTGCCGGGATGGACGTTCACCCACTTGAGCCCGCAGACGTGGCCGTCCGGCAGAAAGATTTCGCCGTACATGGCCCGGAAATCGCCTTTGGCCAACGTCAGGTAGGACTTGGGCGGCATGTTCACCCGGCCTTCCCCGTACGCCTTGAAGGCCTCCCGGGCCGCAACCAGGGCCAGGTCCATGTCCAATACCTGCAAAACCTCCGCACCCGTCAAGACCAGACTCATGACGCCTCCTTGGGGGGAATCGTGGATGATTATTTTAAGGGAGGGGGCCAGGGGTCGCAGACCCCTTCCCCCTCCCTCAAACTCCCTCCCCCAACCCCTTATTAGTTTTCATGGCCGGGGAAGTGGGAGCGCATGCTTCGCCTTCCCCGGCCATAAAATAAGCGGGTTGGGCGGGGGTGCGGCGGAAGGGCAGGGAGGTCACCTCCCTGGCCCTCCCCTCACATTTCCAATCAACGCGTTTCACAGCCGGGCCCGCAGCAGGTGGGCCAAAAAGTTGACCAGGCGGGCGGCCGCGGCTCTTTCCAGGTGAATGACCAGGTCGGCCTCCCGGCAAGGGATTTTGCGGGTTTTAAAGTTCCCGGTCACCCTGATTTCCACCCGGTCCAGCGGCAGCGCGCTGGCGCTGAGGCTGGCGGTTTCGGAGTAGATAAAAAGGTTCTGCCCGGGAATGTGGCCCGCGGTGAGCACCGGCTGCTCCTCCACAGTCTCGGCCGCCCCCTGGGTGGCGGAAAGGTTGAGCTGCTGATGGGCGGCGAACTCTTCGCACCGGGCCAGGATG
Source organism: uncultured Desulfobacterales bacterium (assembly GCA_964522695.1). Classification (GTDB taxonomy): domain Bacteria; phylum Desulfobacterota; class Desulfobaccia; order Desulfobaccales; family 0-14-0-80-60-11; genus VGSQ01. The sequence goes on along the minus strand of CAZFWX010000012.1, from coordinate 7,353 downwards.
GTCTGGGGAGGCGACAGGGTGAGCGCCAGGCGGATGGCCCCGGGCGCTTCCCCGGTGGGGATGCCGTCGCTGGTCAGGCCGGTGGCCCGCAGCACGAAGATATCGCCGTGGTGGCAGTCCAGGAGCACCTGGCCGGGTTCGGACAGGGTCAGGGTCAGGCCGGCAACCGGGAAAGTGGCCACCGCTTCCGGGCAGGGAATGAACATGGGACCTCCCCAGGCGCCCCGGCGGAGGTGATTGGCGCGCCGGGCTATTTATAGTAAAATTCTAGAGAAATGTTCCAAGGTCCTGGAAAAGCCACGCCGGCGCTTGACCAGGGCAGGGTAAATTATTATAGTAGTTAGACAATATTTTGAAAAGGGAGCGGCCATGTATTCCGACATCGTCATGGATCATTTTAAAAATCCCCGCAATGTGGGCGAAATCGCTGATGCCGACGGCATCGGCGAGGTGGGCAATCCCGTCTGCGGGGACATGATGAACGTATATATCAAGGTGGAAGGCGACCGTATCGCGGACATCAAGTTCAAGACCTTCGGCTGCGGCTCCGCCATCGCCGTGTCCAGCATGATCACCGAAATGGCCAAGGGCAAGACCCTGGACGAGGCCATGAAGATCACCAACAAGGATGTGGCCGTGGCCCTGGGGGGCCTGCCCAAGAACAAACTGCACTGCTCCAACCTGGGGGCCGACGCCCTGCATTCGGCCATTAAGAATTACCTGGACCGCAAGTCCGGCAAGGTGCGGGACCTGACCCCCGATCGGGAGGAGCATATCAAGGGCACCGACGGCCACGCCTGCTACTGCCCCTATTGCACCAAGGAAGTGGAAGAGGAATCCCCCTTCTGCATCTTCTGCGGCAAGGAAATCCCCCACGAGCACGATCACTGAGCCTTCCCGGCTTGAGACCAGAAGGACGGTTCCATGAGCCTCATCTATCTTGACAACTTGAGCGGCACGCCCCTGCACCCCCAGGTGAAGGAGGCCATGATCCGGCACATCAACGAGGTGTTCGGCAATCCCGTCAGCGACCACCGGGTGGGGCAGCGGGCCTCCCAGGCCCTGGAAACGGCCCGGGAGCAGGTGGCGGCCCTCATCAATGCCGATCCCAGCGAGATCGTTTTCACCTCCGGGGGCACCGAATCCAACAACCACGCGCTCAAGGGCGTGGCCATCGGCCTGCGCGAAAAGGGCCGGCGGATCATCACCACCAATATCGAGCATAAATCCATCCTCAACTCGGTGCGCACCCTGCGCCTGTTGGACTACCAGGTCACCTCCCTGGATGTGGATGCTTATGGCCTGGTGGACCCCGCCGCGGTGGAAAAGGCCATCACCCCGGACACCATTTTGATCAGCATCATGCTGGCCAACAACGAGATCGGCACCATCGAGCCCCTCGCCGACATCGTCAAGATCGCCAAGAAGCGCAACATCCTCGTCCACACCGACGCAGTGGACGCTGTGGGGGTCATCCCCGTGGACGTCAAGGCCCTGGGCGTCAATCTCATGAGCCTGGCCGCCAACGTCTTTTACGGCCCCCCCGGCGTGGGCGCGCTGTACGTCAAGAAAGGCACTCCCGTGTGGCCGCTCATCGACGGCGGCATGCAGGAGGGCAAGCGGCGGGCCGGCACCGAAAACCTCATCGGCATCGTGGGCATGGGCAAGGCCGCGGAACTGGCCGCCCAGGAAATGCCTGAGCGCATCCCGCGGCTCAAAGCCATGCGGGATCGCCTGCGCGAGGGGCTGTTGGCGCGCATCCCCGAGATCGTCATCAACGGCCACCCCACGCACAATCTCCCCCACCTGCTTTCCGTCTCCGTCAAGTACGTGGAAGGGGAGAGTCTGATGCTGCTCCTGGACGAGGAAGAGGTGGAGGTTTCCACCCGCTCCGCTTGCGCCTCCGGGTCCCTCCGGGCTTCCCACGTCCTCATTTCCACGGGACTGGATTTCGCCACCGCCCAGGGGACGCTTCTGTTCAGCTTTGGGCGGGAAAATACCGAGGCGGACGTCGATCGAGTATTGGCGGTATTGCCCGGCATCGTCCAGACCCTCCGGGATATGTCGCCCCTGTATAAACAATCCCTCGGCGGCTGACCCGACCCGGCAACAAGGGGAACCCACCACCTATTTTTCAAAAGCCGGGCAACCGGCTTTTTTTATTGAACCCCCGCACCCCCGGATGCGCCCCTGGGGGAGCGGAGAAAATATTTTTCCTGAATCGTTCGGTATGGGTAATAATTAAGATGAGGAGGGAGAGCCGGGAGGCAGACCAAACCCCTGGACCCCCCCATCCCACTTAAGAGGTATCGACATGTCAGACTTAAGCCCCCGCCTCGATATTGATGCTTTGCGGCGTCAGCTTCCCTACCATAAACTGCGTCATACCAAGGTCAAGAGCACCAAGGAAATAGATTGGCAGGCCGAATGGGAGCGCTTTGACGCCCGGGAACTCTATACGCTGAATCTCTCCAGTCTGCCCCAGAAGATGCTGGAGGACATCCGCACCCGCAAAGAGGTCCTGATGGATGGCAACCAGGCCGCCCTCTCCGTCCTCACCCGGGTGGTGGACGGCCTCTGCGGCTATCCCATCACGCCCTCCACGCCTGTGGCCGAGCAGTTCGCCCGGGCCGCGGCCATGGGCCAGAAAAATCTCTTCGGCACCGAGATCATGTACTTCCAGCCCTCCGACGAGCTCTCCGCCATCGCCTCGGTGGAAGCCATGGCCGCCCAGGGCGGCCGCTACGTGGACAACACCTCCTCCCAGGGCCTGCTCCTTAAGACCAAAAACCTCTTCTCCGTGGCGGGCAAGCGCCTGCCCGTGGTCATGACCGTCATGGCCCGGGAAGTGAACAAGGGGTCTTTGTCCATCCACTGCGGGCACACCGATTTTTACGCGGTGCGCAACGCCGGCTGGGCGCAGCTCGTCTCCGCGGACAACCAGGAACTCCACGAACTGCTGCCCATCGCCTTCAAAGTGTCGGAACTGCGGCAGGTCATGCTGCCCACCATGGTTATTGGCGACGGTTTCATCAAAAGCCACGCCATCGAAAACATCCAGGAACTGTCCGACGCCTTCCTGGGATATTTCTTGGGGCCGCCCAACCGCCTCTACCAGCCTGATTTTGAAAACGGCGTTTTGACCGGCACCTTCACCGACACCGACCTCACCATGGAAGGCGAAATCGCCCAGGACCTGGCCTACCGTTTCTTCAAGCGGGCCTTCATCCTGGCCATGAACGCCATGAACAAGATTCTCGACACCAACCTCAAGGTGGTGGAGTGCTACCGCACCGAGGACGCGGACATGGTGGTGGTCATTCTGGGGTCCGCCGCAGGCGTCATCAAGGACGTGGTGGATTACTACCGCGACGTCAAGGGCTACAAGCTGGGCGTGGTGCGGCCGGTGCTTTTCAACCCGCCGTGCTACGAGGAACTGGCCTACGGCATGCGTAAAGCCAAGGTCATCAGCGTGCTGGAGCGCAGCGGCACCACACACAACCAGCTGCTCCTGGCCGACGTCCAGGCCGCGCTGCAGGTGTCCTTGCGGGCCGGCCGGGAAGGCAAACGGGAACACCGCACCTACGGCCGGGAAGACATGCCCACCCTGCTCCACGGCGTCTACGGATTGGGCAGCAAAGACTTCAACAAGTATGACGCGGCCGCGGTGGTGGAAAACATGGTGAGCGTCTTCGAGAAGCGCCGGGGGTTCCTGCGGGACTTTTACTCCGGCGTGGAAGGCCCGCTGACCCTGAAGCCCTCGCCCCTGCCGGGCTACATTGACCGCGAACTGAGCATGACCTTTATCGGCGTGGGCGCCGAAGGCGTCAAGACCGCGCTGGAGTCCGCGGCCCTCATCTACGCCGAAAACGCGGGCAGCGGCAAAAAACAGTACGTGCAGTCCGGGGCCCGCTATGGCGCGGCGCGCAAAGGCGCCCCGGTGTTCATGAACCTGCGCCTGAGCTCCCAGCCCATCCGCAATTCTTCGGAACTGACCGAGCGGGACGTACTGGCCTTTTTCAATGAAAAATTCCTGGCGGACCAGATCCTGCGGGAATATGTGGGCGGCTTGAAGAAGCAGGGGCTTTTGGTGGTCAACACCGCGAAGAGCTGCCAGGAGCTCATGGAGAGCTTCCCGCCCCAGGTCCAGTCCCTCATCCAATACCGGCAAATCAAGGTGATGACCCTGGACGGCACCAAGGCGGCTTTGCAGCACCTGAACCGCAACCTCCCCGGCGCCGCCATCCTGGGCCTGGTGAACAAGCAGGTGGGCATCCTGACGGAGAAGGAGTTCGAGCACCGTTTCAAGAAAATTCTGGAAAAGAAGCTGGGAACCAAGAAGGGTAAGGAGATGATCGAGGCCAACATGGGTCTGCTCAAATTTGGGACGGAGCAGAGCAACCACGGCTGCGCCACCGGCCGCTGGACCTCTGCCGCCATCAAACTGGATAAGGAAGGCCCCGTTTACTCGCCCCCCATGCCCGAGGATTTCGGCCAGAAGCCCGGCACCGCCGGACTGCCCGTGCACATGACCGAAAAGGATGAGTTGGGCGCCATCAAGCCCGTGAACCTGGTGAACAATTACCAGGAGGTGTTCCGCAAGGAAATGGTGCAGCCCATCCTGGAAGGCAAAAAGGTGCCCTGGGACCACTTCCTGCCCGTGGTGCCCCCGGCCACCAGCCGCTACCGCGACCTGAGCTACATCGGCACGGCCCTGCCGGTGTACGACGCCTCCAAATGTATCGCTTGCGGCATCTGCACCGCCACCTGCCCGGATGCGGCCCTGTTCACCACCGTGACCGACGTGCCCATTCCCCAGGAATTCAGCCACTACTTCAAGATCTACAAGAAGCCGCCCAAGGGCGTCCCTTGGGACCGCTTTGCCATGAATATCGAGGCCCTGCCCGACGCCTGCAAGGGGTGTGGCGTCTGCGCCCAGGTCTGCCCCACCGACGCCTTGCGCATGGTGGACAAGAGCAGGGTGAGCGAGGTGGATTTCCTGCCGCCTGAACTGAAGAAATGGGACAACACCATGGCCCTGGCCCCCATCGTGGACCAGTTGCCCCTGAACCACCAGGTCCTCTTCGTGCTGTCCAAGCTTTATCCCGGCAAGCACACCCTGTGCCCGGGCTGCAGCGAGGGCACCATCAACCTCCTCACCTTCTTCGCCCTGGAGTCCCTGCGCAGCCATCCCGGCGGCATCGCCACCTTCTACCAGGGCCTGCGCATCCTCTCGGACCGCAACCGCCGGGCCATCGAGCACATGCTGGACCACGGCTTCAACATCTACACCATCAACGCCACGGGCTGCGACCAGGTCTCCGAACTGGTCAACCCCTTCAACACCCGCATCTACCCCACGGGCCACTACGGCTTCGGCACCGCCTCCGCCGCGGCCCTGGGCTCCAAGTTCGCCCTGGACCAGGCCTACGTGGACCGCAACCAGGACGTTCTCACCAAGATCATCGTCTTCGCGGGCGACGGGGCCATCTACGATATCGGCAACGGGCCCTTCAACCACGCTCTGGGTGAAAACTTTGACATCACCTGGGTCATTTACAACAATGAAGGCTACATGAACACGGGCACTCAGAAGTCCGGGGCCACCCGCTTCGGCGCCGACCGCTCCACCTCACCCATCGGCAAGAAGTATGCGGGCAAGACCACGCTCCACCGGCGGATCATCAGCCAGGCCATGGCCATCTCCCACGTCTATGCCGCAAAACTGACCATTGACAACCCCTTCTACGCCATCAATATCCTGAAGGAGGCCATCGCCTACAACGGCCCGTCCCTGGTGGAATTCTTCTCCGCCTGTCCCCAGGGCCACATCACCCACGACTGGGCCGGGCCCCTCATCTCCCGCATGATGGTGGAGTCCCGCAAGTGGCAGGTGGCGGTGCGCCGTCCCTTCCAAAAGATCGACATCTCCGCCAACCCCTCGCCGGAACTCATCTACCCGGCCGAAGGCAAGTCTTTCAAACGGGGCATCAAGCGGGACGCGGCCAGCTTCTATGACGTGGTGAGCATGCTGGGGCAGTACAATCCGCATCTCAGGGCCGTCAAAGGCGGAGACATCCCGGACATCGTGCGCATCAACGAAACGGTGAGCCTCTACCGCTGGCTGCGCAACCAGTACATGGCCGGCTACCGGGACACCATGCCCACGGAAGAAGAGGTGGAGCGCATCGTCGCCGAGCGTTACGCCTTGACTTAAGGATGCGATCTGAGGGAGGGGCCAGAGGGCGCCGCCTTGCGCCCCCTCCCTCGGACTCCCTCCCCCACCCCCTAGATTATTTGGGTGGCACAGGCTTCCAGCCTGTGCAAATTGCGCAGGCATCCTGCCTGCGCCACCATAATCTTCGGGGCTTGGGAGGGGGCCTTGGGGGGAGGGCAGGGAGGACACCTCCCTGGGCCTCCCCCCAGGAACTTCTAACCCCCAAAGGAGACCAGCCATGGCACTGGATGAAATCCTCATAACTCGGGCAATCATTGAGCGTTATACGGAAAAGCTGCTGCAAAACATCGATGTGGACGTGGCCGTGGTGGGCGGTGGCGTCTCAGGGCTCACCGCAGCCTGGCGTCTGGCCCAGCGGGGCCACCGGGTGGCCGTCTTCGAGCGCAAGCTCAGTATCGGCGGCGGCATGTGGGGCGGCGGCATGATGTTCAATGAAATCGTTATCCAGGAAGCGGCCAAGCCCATCGTGGATGAGATGGGCATCCGCCTCAGGCCAATTTATGACCAATATTACACCGCCGACGCGGTGGAGGCCGTCACCACTCTGGGCTCCCAGGCCGTGAAGGCCGGGGCCACTGTCTTCAACTGCATCAGCGTGGAAGACGTCATGGTGCGGGAGGACCGGGTCACGGGCCTGGTGATCTCCTGGACCGCGGTGGAAATGGCCCGACTGCACGTAGATCCCCTGGTAATCCGCGCCAAATGCACCATCGACGCCACCGGCCACGACCTGGAGGTGGTCAAAGTCCTGCTGCGGAAAAACCAGCCTCTCACCATTTTCACCCCCAGCGGGGGCATTGAAGGCGAGCGCTCCATGTGGTCGGAAGTGGGGGAAAAAGGCACTGTTGAGAACACCAAGGAAATTTATCCGGGCTTCTTCGTGGCCGGCATGGCCGCCACCGCCACCAGCGGCGTCAACCGCATGGGCGCCATCTTCGGCGGCATGATCATCTCCGGCGTCAAAGTGGCCGAATTGATTCACGAACGCCTGACCACGTAAGTGGTAGAGGCGCTTGAGGGGAGGGCCGGGGGAACACAATTCCTTTGCCCTCCCCTCAAACTCCCCAACCCAACCCCCTCTACGGGGTTGGGGGAGGGGCGTGGGGGGGGGGGAG
>CAZFWX010000011.1:0-41441 GCA_964522695.1 uncultured Desulfobacterales bacterium | reverse complement strand
TCTGTATTGATCCTAAAGACTACCGCCCTAAAAAGCCTACCACTCAACCATAATAAATCCCAAGTCTTATCACACTCCCTCTCTCAGCCGCCGGGCCTCCCCCACGCGCACGGTGGTGCGGGTGGTGTCGAAGTATTCCAGGAGCGGAATGGTGAATTTCCGGGAGGTCTGGGTCAGGTCCTTGAACTGGAGCACGGTGATCTCGCCGTTTTTCTTGAGAAAATTTACCAGCTCGGCCTTCAGCCGGGCCATGGCCTCCTGGTGGAAGTAGAGGTCTTCTTTTACTTTGACGAGAGCCCCCTGGTTCACCAGGACCTTAAGCAGCGGCGCGACCCGGGTCATGGGGACCTGGAGTGCGGCCTCCACTTCCTTCAGGGTGGGTGGGGAGAGCTGGCCCCGGCGGTAGAGGGCTTCCAGGTTGCGGGTCAGGTCCTCCTGGTCCGCGGCCAGGGTGACCTTGTGGCTGGCCAGGCGCACCAGGTCTTTTTCCAGGGCGATCTTTTTCCGGCCGTTCAGGCGCACCAACAGGTCGTTGAAGAGACGCACCTCCATCTGCTCCGGCAGCTTGCGGCGCAGTTCTTCCTTGGAGAGACCCGGTTTCAGGGGATTGTGCTGGTGATAGGCCTGAAGATGCCGGCAAATATCCTCTTCCAGGCTGTGCGCGGTCTGGGTCAGGACGTAGCGCTGATTTTCCGAATCATAGAGGAGAGCCTCGCCCTTCTTGACCAGATCACCCAAAAGCCCGGCCAGGGTGCCCGGATCCCAAGGGAGCATGGCGGCCAGTTCCGGGCGGCTCAGGCCCGCAGGGCCGGCTTCTTCCAGGTAAACCCGCACCTGGGTTTCGGGATCCCCCTGCTCCAGGGCTTGCAGGGCTGAAAGCACGGCTTCCTGGCGGCGCTTGTGTTTGGGGGGGCTGACGTGCAGGATCTGGCCGCCGCCCCAGGTGACCGCAGGGGAAAGATTGCGGATGACGTAGCGGTCGCCGGGCTTTAAGGCCACCGCGTCCCGGAGGAGGAACTGAACGTAGCCCGAGGCGCCGGGGGGCAATTCATCGGCGTCCAGCAGCAATGCCACGGCCAGGCCTTCGCTGGTGCCGGTGTGGAAACGCACGGCCTGGCGGTGCTTCAGGGGCCGGGGGGCGCTGGGCAGAATGGCCAAGAGGGCGTCCAGGCGGCGGCTGGGAACGAGGGACCCGGGCGTGGCCACCACCATGCCCCGCGCCAATTCCTCTTTTTCCAGTCCCTGGAGATTGACCGCGGTGCGGTTGCCGGCCAGGGCCTCCTCCACGGAGGCGCTGTGGACCTGGAGGGAGCGCACCCGGGCCTTATAGGCCGGGGGATAGACCATGACCGCGTCGCCCACCTTGAGGCGGCCGGAGATGGCCGTGCCCGTGACCACGGTGCCGAAGCCCTTGATGGTGAAGACCCGGTCCACGGGGAGGCGGAAGATCCCCCCTGCGGGTTTGGGCGCGACCCGCGCAGCCAGTTGTCCCAGGACCGCCAACAGTTCCTCTCTGCCTGCGCCGGTTACCGCGGAAAAGCGCACCATGGGGGCGTCGGCCAGGAAGCTTGCTTTCAGGGCCTCCCGAACCTCCTCTTCCACCAGCTCCAGCCAGTCTTCCTCCACCATGTCGATCTTGGTGAGCACCACCAGGCCCTGCTTGACCTTGAGGAGTTCGCAGATCTCCAGGTGCTCACGGGTCTGGGGCATGACGCCTTCGTCCGCGGCGATGACCAGGGCCACCAGATCCATACCCGTGGCCCCGGCCACCATGTGCCGCACGAAGCGCTCATGGCCGGGCACGTCCACGATGCCCAGGCGCTGGCCCGTGGGCAGGGTGAGATAGGCGAAGCCCAGCTCAATGGTGATGCCCCGGAGCTTCTCTTCCTTCAGGCGGTCCGGGTCGATGCCGGTCAGGGCCTTGATGAGGGAGCTTTTGCCGTGGTCGATGTGACCGGCCGTGCCCAGAATAATGGGTGCAAAATCCATGACTGTGGGACCTGTGCGCTGGTGGTAGAGGGTGGGGAAGGTTGCGCTCCCCCAGCGCTCAAAAATCAGTTTTCCTCATTCCTTTTGGGCCATTGCCGGGCGATGTCGTATTGGTCCCGGGCCCATTGGGGGTCGGGCTGCAGCCGCACTTCCACCTGGTGCGCCGCCGCCAGCCGCGCAAGGACCGCCGGTCCTGCCCCGGTAAAAGCCGCGATCACTTCCGGATGGGCCGTGACGGTGAGGCGGGCCCCGGGAAATTCCCGGGCCTCCGCCGCCAATTGGCGCAGGATATCATGGACCAGGGTGGGGGGCGAGATAATTTCTCCCCGGCCCTGGCAGCAGGGACAGGGGGTCATGACCACCTGGGCCAGGGAGTCCCGCAGGCGCTGGCGGGTCATCTCCACCACGCCCAGGGGCGACAGGGGCAGCACGGTGCTTTTGGCCCGGTCCCGCCGCAAGGCCTCCGTGAAGGTGCGATACACCAGCTCCCGAGGCGCAGGCTTGTCCATGTCGATGAAATCGATGACGATGAGCCCGCCCAGGTTGCGCAGCCGCAGTTGCCGGGCGATTTCCTTGGCGGCCTCGAGGTTGGTTTTGAGGATGGTGTCCTCAGGCTGGTCCCGGCCGGTGAAACGCCCGGTGTTGACGTCGATGGCCGTCAAGGCTTCGGTGGCGTCGATGACCAGGTAGCCGCCGCTTTTGAGCCAGACCCGGGGGGCCAAAAGCCTGGACCAGTCCAGCTCCAGGCCAAAATGGGCGAAGAGAGGCTCCGGCTGCTCGTACAGTTCCACCTGATATTTGAGCCAGGGGCTCAGCGAGGTTAAATAATGGAGGATCTGGGCGTGGGCCTCGGCATCGTCAACGATGACCTTCTCCACTTCGGCGTTGAAAAGGTCCCGCACCACCCGGCAGGCCGCCTGCATCTCCTGGTGGAGCAGGGCGGGCGCCGGCGCGCCTTCCTTCTTCTGGGCCAGGTTTTTCCACAATTGCACCAGGGCGTCCCGTTCCCGGAGGAGACGCTCCGCCACCTGACCCTGGCTGGCGGTGCGGGCGATAAGGCCGCCTTCGGCGGGCTTGATCTCCTCCAACAGGGCTTTCAGGCGGGTCCGCTCCTCCTCGTCGGTGATGCGGCGGGAGACGCCCAGGTGCGGCATGGTGGGCAGGTAGACCAGGTAATGGCCGGGCAGGGTGATGTGAGTGGTGAGGCGGGCGCCCTTGTTTCCCATGGGCGGCCGGAAGACCTGCACCAACAGATCCTGGCCCTCGTGCAGCAGGTCTTCGATGGGGGCCGAAACCCGGCGCGACAGCCCTGCGGGGGCTTCCGGAGTCTCGCCTTTCAGCCAGAAATTGTAATAATCATCCCACTGCTCGCCCACCTCCTGGACATAGAGGTAGGCGGGGCGCTCCAGCCCCACGTCCAGGAAGGCCGCAGCCATGCCCGGCAACACCTTGACCACCCGGCCCTTATAAATGTTGCCGGTGGGGTCCTGCTGGCGGTGGACCTCCACATGGAACTCCGCCAGCCGACCTTCCTCCAGCAGAGCCACCCGGGTGTCTTGCGCCCCCACGCTGATGAGCAGTTGATTGGACATGGTGATATGGGATTGTGGGGGGAGGGCCGGGGGTGTGGCGCAGGCTTTCCAGCCTGTGGATTTCCTGGCCCCCTCCCTCAACCTTCCTCTAATACGTAAAATCTACCCCGCGGCGCGCCGCGGGCGCAAGGTCTTCCCCAGAGGCTTGTTTTTCCCAGAAGTTTGCTCAGGAGCCAGGTCCTGGGAAATCTTGACGATGACCAGGCTGCGGGTCTGGTCTTCCGCCAGTTTGAAAATGGCGCCGATGACCTCGGGAATTTTCAGGTTGTCTTTTTCCCGCACATTCAAAGTAATAGCCAGTTGATCGGCGGCCGGAACCGTCAGACGGTGCACCAGGGAACGCAGTTCCACCACCCGGTCCCCCTGGGGGCGGTGACGGGTCACCAGATATTCTTGCTGCTGCAAAAATGCCTGGGCCGCGTTCTGGTCAAACCAGGGCTCAGGCGCCTCCACCTGATAGCGGGCCTGGCGCACCCGGGGCGGGCCGTCGCCTGTCCGCAGGCGCTGGGCGGTGAGAATCTTGAGGCCCGGGGGCATGACCCCGTTGAGAACCTCCACCAGGTGGAGCGCGCCGGGGTCCGCGGCCAGTTCCACATCCAGGATTTCGCAGAGGCTCTCCACCCCCACGGGCAAAGCGCCATGGAATGACACCCGGGGCAGGGGATGAAATCCCGAGGTGAAAACCAGTTCCAGGCCCGAGCGCCGCACGGCCCGGTAACAGGCGCTGACCAGTTCCAGGTGGCTGAGCCAGCGGGCCTCGGGCAGTTTGGCAAAGGTGAGCCGGTAGCGGCAGGACAGCGCCTTGGCCGGGGGCCAAGGCTCATTCCGGCCGGGCGCGGCGGCCGCGGGCGCCTCAAAAAGCTGCAAGTCTACGGTTTCATGGTCGCAGACGCCGCAGTCCTGGCAGCCATGGGAGCGGCAATCAAAAGTGGTGCGGCCTTCCAGGGCCAGTTCCCGTCCCCGGAGGAAAAAGGCCTTGTCCAGGCCGGCATGCAGGTGGTCCCACGGCAGGACCTCATCCATAGACCGCTCCCGCAGATAAAAATCCGGGTCCACCGCGGCCGCGGCGAAGGCCTGGCGCCAGGTCTCCAGGCGCAGGTGTTCGCTCCAGGCGTCCAGGCGGCAGCCACGGCGATAGGCTTCCAGGAGCACCGGGGCCAGACGACGGTCGCCCCGGGAAAAAATGCCTTCCAGCCAGCTGTGCGCCGCGGAATTCCATTTGAGCTGGACGTGCCGCTGCTTGAGGAGATCTTTGGTTTCATGCAGCCGCCGGCGGCTTTCGTGCAGATCGGCCTGGCCCTCCCACTGGAAGGGGGTGTGGGCCTTGGGAATGAAAGTGGAAAGGCTGACGTTGAGGCGGGGCGCCCGTCTCCCGCGGCTGGCGGCCAGGATTTTCCGGACCAGGTCGGCCATGGCCACCAGGTCCTCCCCGGTTTCCGTGGGCAGTCCGATCATGAAATAGAGCTTCAAAAGATCCCAGCCAGCCCCAAAGACCCGGGCGGCCGAGGCGATGATAATCTCTTCGGACAGATTCTTGTTGATGACGTCCCGCAGCCGCTGGCTGCCGGCCTCGGGGGCGATGGTGAGGCCGGTGCGCCGCACCCGGCGGAGGTGGGCCACCATCTCCGGGGACAAAGTGTCGGCCCGCAGCGACGGCAGAGAAAGGGCGATGCGCCGGGGCTCCAGGCGGTCCATGAGGCGGCCCAGGAGCCAGGGGAGACCCTGGTAATCACCCGGACTCAACGTCAACAGGGACACCTCTTCATAACCGGTGGCGGCCAGGGCGGTCTCCACCCAGGCTTCCACCGCTTCGGGACGGCGCTCCCGCACCGGCCGGTAGAGCATGCCGGCCTGGCAGTAGCGGCAGCCCCGGGTGCAGCCCCGGGCGATTTCCAGGTTGAGGCGGTCGTGGACGATCTGGCAGGACGGCACCAGGGGCCGGACCGGCGGCGGAAAGCGGTTCAGGTCGTCCAGCACCCTCTTGCGGATGGAAACACGGCGGCCCCGGGGGGTAATTTCCCGCAGACGGCCCGTTTCATCGAAGCTCGTGTCAAAGAAGGCCGGGACATAGACCCCGTCGATTTCCTCCAGGGCCTGCCACAATTCCCGGCGGCTGCCCCGGGCGGCTCGCCAGGCGTGGACGGCCCCGGCCACTTCCACAATGGCTTCTTCGCCATCCCCCAACACAAAGGCGTCAAAAAAAGGCGCCAAAGGTTCGGGGTTGAAGGCCGCAGGCCCGCCCCCCACCACGGCAGGCCCATCTGCGCCCCGGTCTGCGGCCAGCAGGGGGATGCCGCCCTGAGCCAGCATGGACAGGATGGTGGTGTAGCTCAACTCGTACTGGAGGCTCACTCCCACCATGTCCAGGTCTTTTAAGGGGGCGCCCGATTCCAGGGTGGTAAGGGGCAGGCCGCGCCGGGTCAGCTCGGCCTCCAGGTCAGGGGCCGGGGCAAAGACCCGTTCGGCCCAGATATGGGGGCGCTGATTCAGAATGTCGCCCAGGATCCCCAGGCCCAGGTGGGACATGCCCACTTCATAGAGGTCGGGGAACATCAGCGCCACCCGAAGACTCACCTCCGCCGGGTTTTTGATGACGCAATTGAGCTCCCGGCCCAGATAACGGCTGGGACGCTGCACGCGGGCAAGATAGCTGCGATCGTTTGGCATAGTGTTGATTGGGGGGATGGCCAGGGAGATAATCTCCCTGCCCTCCCCCCAAGCCCCCCACTCAACCCGCTTAGGCGTCTGGCGAACCAGGGCCTCAAGGCCCTGCTGTGCCAGCTATTTCTACCGCCCTAACGGGGTTGGGGGAGATGGTGTGGGAGAGGGGCAGGGGTCTGCGACCCCTGGCCCCCTCTCCCAAATACTAATGGCTATTTGCCGCCCTGGCCTCCCTGGGCCAGGCGCAGGGCCTGGGGCAGGGTCAGGCTGCCGTCATACAGGGCCCGGCCGATGATCACGCCGATGACGCCTAAAGGTTCCAGGGGCAAAAGGGCCGAGACGTCCTGGGCGGTGCTGACGCCTCCTGAGGCAATCACCGGCAGGTCCGCGGCCTGGGCCAGGGCCTGGGTGGCCGCGACATTGACCCCCTTTTTGACGCCGTCCCGGGAGATGTCGGTGTAGATAATGGCCGCGGGCTTGAGCGGCGCCAGTTCCCGGGCCACTTCCGCGGCGGTGCGGCGGGTGGCTTCGGTCCAGCCTTCCACGGCCAAGAGCCCGTCCCTGGCGTCCAGACCCAGGGCGATGCGGCCGGGAAAGGCGGTGAGGGCCCGGGCCGTCAGGTCCGGGTTTTTCAATACCGCGGTCCCCAGGATCAGGCGGTCGATGCCGATCTCCAGATACGCGGCCATGGTGTCGAGCGTCCTGATGCCGCCCCCCAGCTGGATGGGGATGGACACGGCCTGGCGCAGGCGGCGGATGGACTCCAGGTTGCCGGGCGCGGCCTGAAAGGCCCCGTCCAGATCCACGACGTGGAGCCAGGCCGCGCCTTCTTCCTGCCAGCGCCGGCCCATGGCTGCGGGGTCATGGCCGTAAACGGTCTCCTGGTCCGCCCGGCCCTGGCGCAGGCGCACGCATTTACCGTTCTTGATGTCAATGGCGGGGAAAATGATCATGTCATAAAGCTTAACCAAATGACGACCAGGAAACAACCCCGGCAGGCCGCACCAGAATTTGCAAGTGAGGAAAATTCGGAATAAATTTATGAGTCTGGCTGAGATCCGGCCAGGATCAGGGGGGAAGCCCTGGCTACGCCCCGGAACCCTGGATAATGTCCCGGTAAGGCTGGAAAAATTATCCCCAGGCCTTACTTTTTTACCAGGGAAGGCCGATAGGAAACAAAGGGAAGGAATCAGGGCGGCGGGACGGGGTCAAGAATCCCGGCTGCAGGGCCTTGCGCCCTTCTCTGCAAAAAAGGTGACGTTATGCCGGAGTTGGGACGGGTGCTCATCATTATCGGGTTGGTGCTGGCCGGGGTGGGGGTCATCCTGTATGTGGCTCCCAAGATCCCCTGGCTGGGGCGGTTGCCCGGGGATTTTAGCTTTCGCCGGGGGAATTTCACCTTTTACTTCCCCCTGGCTACCAGCATTATCATCAGCGTGGTTTTAAGCCTGTTGTTGTATCTTTTCCGGAAGTAGCGGCCCTGGCCCTATGCCGGGCAAATGCCTTGCATATTTTCCTTGGCGCAGTATACTGGTTAAGGGCTGGAAAGGCCGGGCCGCGCCCATGGCCCGGCGGCCAGCACCCAGACCGACGACCGCAACCTCATGGTGAGGGAGAAGCTGGTGCCGGAGTTACGCAAAGACCCTATCATTGGCCGCTGGGTGATCATCGCCACAGAGCGGGGCAAACGCCCCCACGACTTTGTCATTGAAGAAGAGGTGGTGAAGGGAGGTTTTTGCCCGTTCTGCCCGGGCAATGAGCACACCACGCCGCCGGAAATCTACGCCATCCGGGAGCCGGGCACGGCTCCCAATACGCCGGGCTGGCGCCTCCGGGTGGTGCACAACAAGTTTCCGGCCCTGGTTCTGGCCGGGAATTTGGACCGGCAGGGCGAAGGCATGTTTGACAAGATGGGCGGGATCGGCACGCACGAAGTGATCATCGAAAACCCCGATCATCTACTGACCCTGGCCTCCATCCCGCTGGAAGGATTTATGGACGTGCTCCACACCTACGGGGAGCGCATCCGCACCCTGGCCCAGGACGACCGCTTCCGCTACGTGCTCATCTTCAAGAATCAGGGCCGGGCGGCCGGCGCTTCCCTGGAGCACAGCCACTGCCAGCTCATCGGCCTGCCCATCGTCCCCGAACTGGTAATGGAGGAGCTGACCGGCAGCAAGTTCTACCACGGCTATAAGGAACGCTGCGTTTTTTGTGACATGATCCGCCAGGAGCTGCAACAGAAGGTGCGGGTGGTCCTGGAAAATCAGGAATTTGTGGCCATCTGCCCCTTTGCGCCCCGGTCCCCCTTCGAGGTCTGGATTCTGCCCAAGTCCCACATGTCGTCCTACATTGACCTGAAGCCGGAATCGATCCGGTATTTGGCCGAGATCTTTTCGGAAACGCTTAAACGCCTGGAAAAAGCCTTGGGGAAGGCCCCGTACAATTTCATCCTCCACACGGCCCCCATCCGGGAGCCGGAGCTGGCCCATTATCACTGGCATTTCGAAATCATGCCCAAACTCACCCTCATGGCCGGGTTCGAGTGGGGCTCAGGCTTTTTCATCAACCCCACGCCACCGGAGAGTGCGGCCCAGTACCTCCGGGAACTGGAGCTGTGACCGCCTAGCGAAGGATCGATTATGCGCATCCTGATGGTCGCCCCGGAAGCCAACCCCTTTGCCCGGAGCGGGGGGCTGGGCGAAGTCATCACCGCCTTGGCCCAGGCTTTGCTCAGGCAGGGGCATCAGGTCAAGATCGTTATGCCCTGTTACCGGCAGGCGCGGGAGGCGGGAGTGCCGTTGACCGCCACCGGCCACACCCTGTCCATCCCTCTGTCGTGGAAGACCCTGACCGCGGAGATCTATCAGGCGACGCTGGAGCCGGGCCTGGAATACTACCTCATCGCTCAGGACACCCTGTACAATCGGGAAGGCCTGTACGGGACGGCTTACGGCGGCTTCGAGGACAACGCCGAGCGCTTCATCTTTTTCAGCCGGGCCGTGGTGGAAATGATCGAGGCCCTGGAGCTGGACCTGGACGTCTGCCATTGCCAGGAATGGCAGACCGGCCTGGTGCCCGTCTATTGTCGCACGCTCTACCGGGAGCGGCCCCGTTTGCACCGGCTGCCCGTGGTCTTCACCGTGCACAATGTGGGCTACCAAGGCATCTTCTCCTCCCTGGATTTCCCCCTGACCGGCCTGGGCTGGGAGATCCTGTCTCCCAAGGCCCTGGAATTTTACGGCCAGATCAACCTGATGAAGGGCGGGCTGGTGTTCGCCGACCTGCTCAGCACGGTGAGCAACAAGTATCGGGAAGAAATCCTCACTCCGGAATACGGCTTCGGTCTGGAGGGCATTTTTCAGGAACGGGCCCAGGACCTCTTCGGCATCCTGGAAGGTGTGGACTATCGGCGCTGGGACCCCGCCAAGGACCCGGCCCTGGCCGCCACCTATGACCGGGACCACCTGGAAGGCAAGAAGGCCTGCAAGTCCTTCCTTTTCAAGCATTTCTCCCTGAACCTGCCGCCCGCCGCCCCCCTGCTGGGCATGACCACCCGTCTCTTTGAGCGCAAGGGGATCGACCTGGTGGAGCATATCCTGGACGATCTCATGGTCCTGGACGTGGGGTTCGTGCTCCAGGGCACCGGCGAGGAGCGGCACTCGTACCTCCTGCAGGAACTGGCCCACAAACATCCGGGCCGCATCGGCCTGGCCATCAGCTACAGCGACGAACTGGCCCGCCAGATCATTGCCGGCGCCGACCTCTTCCTCATGCCCTCCCGGTATGAACCCTGCGGTCTGGACCAGCTGTATTGCCTGCGGTTCGGCACCATCCCCGTGGTGCGGGCCACCGGCGGGTTGGATGAAACCATCAGCGAATACGATGCCGCCACGGGCCGGGGCCGGGGCTTCAAGTTCAGCGGCTACACCCCCGCAGAGTTCCTGGGCGCCATCGAAAAGGCCCTGAACCTCTTTCAGGATCAGGCCGCCTGGCAGGCCCTGATGCGGCAGAATATGGCCCTGGATTTTTCCTGGGAAGGGGTGGCCCCCCAGTACGTGGATCTTTACCGCCGGGCCCAGGAAAAACGGCGGCCTCAGGGAGAGGGTTGAGGTTAGATGGCCGATCGCCTCGCCTTCCTGGCGCAGATGGTGGAGCTCAATACCTCCACCGTAAGCTTTGCGGAACGCTTGGGGAACATGGTTCACCTGCTGGCCCGGCACCTCAAGGTGGACCTGGCCCTGTATTTTAGCCTGGACAAGGCCAAAGAAGTCCTGTCGCTCCAGATCAGCAGCCAGGGGCCGGTGCCCCCCCACCTGAAGCTGGATTTCCCCATGGGCGAGGGCATTGTCGGCCAGTCGGCCGCCACCCGCCAGAGCCTCCTCCTCCAGCGCCAGCAGCCGGGCGTGCTGGAGGCCAACGCCGCCCTGGAAAAGCTCCACCCCGCTTTTCAAACTCTCGCCGCCTTTCCCGTGGCCGACGATAATTTCCTGTATGGCGTGCTGCTCCTGGTGAATAAAACGGAACGGGCTTTCTCGGCCGGGGACCGGCAAAGTATCCGCCTCACCACCCTGATGCTGGCTGGCACCCTGCGTCAGGCCCTGATGCAGGAGGAGGCCAAGAAGCGCATCGCCGAACTGTCAGTGCTCTTCGAGGTAGGGAAAGCCCTGGGCGGGACGGTGGAGTTGGACGATCTTTTGCAGCGCATCGTTACCACCACCGCCAAGGTCATCAATGCCCGGGGCGCAGCCCTGCAGATCGTCGACCGGAAAACCGGCAAACCCCGGGTCACATCCCAATATGGCGCAGTGCCCGACGCCACGATATGTTCCGCCCTTGCAGAACTCGCTCCAGGAACCGGGGTCTTGCGGGAGCCGCCCTATTATCAGGGGCAGGAGGCCAACGCCAACGGCATCCTCCATTATCACCTGGCGGTGCCCCTTACCTTTAAAGGCCAGCTGGACGGCACCCTGTGCGTCTTTGACAAGATTATCCCCACGGGCGAATTCGCCCCCTTCGATCCGGAGAACCGACAGTTGCTGTTCACCATGGCCGGCTTGGTGGTGAGCGCCCTGGAAAATGCCCTCACCTACCAGCAGGTGGAGACCCTGGCCGAACGCAACGAGCGCATGGTGCGGCACCTGACTGCTCTCCAGGAGATCTCCCGGGCTATGCTCACCACCGTCCAGGAAGACCGGCTCCTGGATATCATGCTCCAGGGTATCATCCAGGAAAACGGCTTGGGGTTTGACCGGGCGCTGTTGCTCCGGGTGGATGAGGGGACCCAGACCCTGGAAGGCATAAAAGGAGCCCAATGCTCCCCCCAGTCTGCGCCCCTGTCTTTATCCGACGCTCTGGCGTCTCCTCTGGCTGAAGAGATTCCGCTGCAGAATTGGCGCATTCCCTTGCGCGCTGACCAGGGAGCCCTGCCTCTGGCGGTGCTGAAGCGGCGCCCCCAGATGCTGCGCAATCCGCAGCGGGATCCGGGCCTGCGAACCTTCGGGCCCCCCCACTTCAAGGCCCAGGAATGTTTTGTGGCGCCCCTGATCGTCAAGGACCAGGCCACCGGCGTCATCGTCGTGGACAACCAGGCCAGCGGCCGGCCGCTGGAATCGGAGCCGCTCCACGCCCTGCAAATGCTGGCCACCCAGGCCGCTCTGGTCCTTTTGAACGCCCACCTCTATTCCACCATCGACTCCAATAACCGGGAGCTCATGCTCATCCGGGAGCGCATGCTGGAATCGGACCGGCTGGCGGCCCTGAGCAGCCTGGCTTCGGGCATGGCCCATGAAATCCGCAACCCACTGGTGTCCATCGGCGGCTTCGCCCGCCGCATCGACAAGATGGTGGAGAAAAATTCGTCATTGCGGGGCTACGTGGAGGTCATCAAAGAAGAAGTGACCCGGCTGGAGAAGCTGCTGCGGGAAATTCTGGATTTCACCGGAGAAAATCTGAGCTATTTCGGCGACCACGATCTGGACCACCTCATCGAGGACACGCTGCTTTTGGTGCAGCGCGACCTGGATGCCAGCAATATAAAAGTGGTCAAAGACTTGGCCGCGCTGCCCCGGCTCCACTGCGACGACCGCCAGATCAAGCAAGTCTTTTACAATCTTTTTCAGAATGCCCGCCAGGCCATGGTCCAGGGCGGCACCCTGACCATCCGCACCCGGCCTGTGGAAAGGGAGGACGGCCTCTACGCCGCCGCCGCCATCAGCGATACCGGCGGCGGCATCCCCCTGGAAGTCCTGCACAACATCTTCAATCCCTTCTTTTCCACCAAGGATTACGGGACGGGTCTGGGGCTGTCCATCGCCCAGCGCATAGTTGCCCGCCACTACGGGCATATCGAAGTGAAAAATGAACTGGGCCAGGGTGTGACCTTCATCGTCACCCTGCCCATCGCCAAATATTGTCTGGTGAAGGATGCCGGACAGAGTGCCGCTCTGGCATCAGCCCTCAAAGTACCCTCGGGAGGAAGGTGATGAAAAAAATCCTCGTAGCCGACGATGAAATGGCCATCCGCCTCTTGTACAGTGAAGAGCTCAAAGAGGATGGCTACGAGGTCTACGTGGCCGCCAACGGCCGGGAAGCCTTAGAGATCGTCGATAAGATCCCTTTGGACCTCATCATCCTGGACATCAAGATGCCGGAGATGGACGGCATAGAAGCCCTCCGGCAAATCAAGGAAAAGCGTCCCGATTTACCGGTGCTGCTCAGCACGGCCTATGGTGAATACAAGCAGGATTTCGCCACCTGGGCGTCCGATGAATACCTGGTGAAATCTTCTGACCTTGAAGACCTGAAATCAGCGGTGCGGCGTCACCTGAAGGACTAGAGAGGGGTGAGAATCATGACCCGGTGGAAAGTGCTTCTGTTCCTGCTGGTGTGTGCGCTCCTGGTGTTTTTTGCCCTGGAAAACTGGACTTATCCCAATCCGCCTGTGCGGATCCTGGGACAGGCCTTCCTCCCCCTGCCCCTGTCTCTCATCATTTATTCGTCCCTGCTTATCGGTTTTGTGGCCGGCTGGCTGGGCCATGCCCTGAAAATCAAACGGGAGCGCCGGGAGGCCCTGGCCGCCTCCCAGGAGGCGGCTGCGGACAAACCTCCCGCGGATTGAAACAGGGGGCTTTACCAGGCTGGTGAGCCACCCACGCGGTGATATTCGGCAAAAAGGTGGCGCAGCCTTTCCCGCCCGTGCAAAGAGGGCTTATCCATAAATCGGCATAACAGTGCCTTTTGAAACCAACGTGGTATTCGTGCAAGATTTCTAATCACCCCTCTCCCTCTGACCCCGTCTTTCCCGGCCGCATTTTTTCCAGGACCTCCTTCACCTCCTTGGGATGGAGCAGGCCGTACCAGAACATCTCTTCTCCCCCCGACTTGTCGTGGATGACCACATTGCCCACCTGCAGCAGGGTCTGGGTCAGCCCCCGGCGCACCTCGATGCTCCCCGCGTTTTCCCAGGTGATGAGTTGCCGGTGGACCGGCCAGCGCCAGATTTTCACGACCCCTTGGGATGTCAGGCGGTACTCCTGGCCGAATTTATTATAAGCCACACCTGCGGCCACCAGGAGGCCGAAAACGATGCCCATCCAGACGGGCACCCCCACTTTGGGATTGATCGCAGGCCCGAAAAAGGCTATGGCCATGGCCACGTAATAAACGAAAAAAGCCCGGCCGCAGGGCCGCCACACCTGGGTTTCTTGGGCCCGGGGTTGTTGCTCCGTCATGGTGCCTCACTTTGTTTCTGATGCGCCGCTCCCCCGGTACAGGTGGGGCGAGCCGTGGGGGCCGGCGTCTGGAAAGGGTAATCCTCGCACGGTAAAACGCCGATAGCGAATGGTGAAATTTTCGCTCCGGATCTCATTTATAAAGTGGTTGGTGACGATGTGCCCCTCTTTATTGATGAAAAACCCCGTTCCCTGCTTCCACTTCTTCCTGGCCTCGTCTTCGTAGCCCCTAATGGTGACGATGGCTGGCTGAATGCGCTTGATCAGCTTGGGGAGGCTTTCCTGGGCCGCGGCCACCCCTGGCAGGAGCAACATGAGAACCAGCCAGGCGGTTTGCACTGTGGCAAACATCGTCACCCCTCTCCCATCGTCAAAAACTGCCGTCCCTCAATAGGCGATGCGAAAGTCGGCCTGGTCGCCCTGGTAGGGCTGCCAGTCCACCAGCACTTCGTCCACGGCCGCATAGGGTGGCCCTTCATGGCACCAGTGGATCATGTCTTCGATAACCGCCCGGTCTCCTTCAAACAATGCGGCCACCCGGCCGTCGGGCAGGTTTCTCACCCAGCCGGTGAGGCCCCGGGCCCGGGCCTGGTCCCGGGTGAAGGCCCGGTAGAAAACCCCTTGCACCCGGCCGCTAATCAAGACCCGGGCCCGCGCCATGTCCCCCATCAGCCGCTCCTCCCCATCAATTGGGCAAATTCGTCCTCGTTCAAAATGGTCACCCCCAACTCCAGGGCCCTGGCGAACTTGCTGCCGGGCTCCGCGCCCACTACCACGTAATCGGTCTTGGCGGAGACCGAAGAGCTCACCTTGCCGCCCCGGGCCGTCACCAGGGCTTTGGCCTCTTCACGGGAGAAATTGCTCAGGCCGCCGGTAAAGACAAAAGTTTTCCCGGCCAGGGCCGAATCAGGGGGCGGCTCCGGGGGCTTCAGCGTCAGTCCCGCATCCCTCAATTCTGCCAGCAGTGCCTGATTCTTGGGATTGTCAAAATACTCCCGGATGCTGCCGGCCACCTGGGGGCCCACCCCTTCCACTTGCAGGAGCTCCTCCTCGCTGGCGGCGGCCAGGGCCTCCAGGGCATGGAAGTGCTGGGCCAGAAGCTGGGCTGTGGCCTCACCTACGTAGCGGATCCCTAAGGCGAAGATGAAGCGGGCCAGGGACACGGTCTTGCTCCGGCGGATGGCCTCGATGATATTGGCCGCCGACTTCTCGGCAAAACGCTCCAGGGGGATGAGGTCGTCTTCGGTCAGCCGGTAGAGGTCGCTCACATCTTTCACCAGCCCCGTGTCCACCAGTTGATTGACGATCTTTTCCCCCAGGCCGTCGATGTCCATGGCTGTCTTGCCGGCAAAATGGCGGATGCTGCGCTTGAGCTGGCCCAGGCAGTCGGGGTTGGGGCAGCGGGTGACAGCCTCGCCGGCCGGGCGCACCAGGGCAGTGCCGCACACCGGGCAGGCGCCGGGCATTTTGAAGGGAATTGCGTCCGCCGGGCGTTTTTCCAGGATGACCTTGACGACCTCAGGGATGACGTCGCCGGCCCGCTGGATCAGCACCGTGTCGCCGGCGCGCACGTCTTTGCGGGCCACCTCGTCCTCATTGTGCAGCGTGGCCCGGCTCACCACCACGCCGCCCACCTCCACCGGCTCCATCACCGCCATGGGGGTGACGGCCCCGGTGCGGCCCACGTTCACCTGGATGGCCAGGACCCGGGTGGTGGCCTGGGAGGCCGCGAACTTGAAGGCCAGGGCCCACCGGGGGCTCCGGGCCTTGGTCCCCAGCCGCTCCTGGAGGGTCAAAGAGTCGACTTTAATAACGACCCCATCAATTTCATACGGCAGGCCGTGGCGCTGGTGGGCCAGGCGTTGATGATAGTCGATGGCGAAATCAATGCCCCGGCCGCGCTCGATCAGGGGATTGATCCGGAACCCCCAGGCTTTGAGGGCCTGCAGGGTCTCCCCGTGGCTTTCGAAGGAGACGCCCGCCACTTCGCCCACGCCGTAATAGTAGATGAGCAGGGGCCGGGAGGCGGTGACGGCCGGGTCCAGCTGGCGCAGGGAGCCGGCCGCGGCATTGCGGGGGTTGGCGAAGGCCGCCTCCCCCCGGGCCAGGCGGTCATGATTGAGTTTCTGGAAATCCCCCAACTCTATGTAGACCTCGCCCCGCACTTCCAAAAGGGCGGGAGGCGGGGCTTTGTCCGCCAAAATCTGCAAAGGCACGGTGCGCAGGGTTTTCAGGTTTTGGGTGACGTTTTCCCCCCGCACGCCGTCGCCCCGGGTGGAGCCCACCACCAGGCGGCCGCGCTCATAGACCAGCTCCACCGCAACTCCGTCCATTTTGGGTTCCACCACGTAGTCGAAATCGTCGCCGGTGCGAAGAAACCGCTTGAGCCGTTCGTCGAATTCCCGGGCTTCCGCCTCGCTGAAGGCATTCTCCAGGGAGAGCATGGGAACGCGGTGGGCCACCGTCTCAAATTTTTCCAGGGGGGCGGCGCCCACGCGCTGGGTGGGGGAGTCCGGCGTGACGAGCCTGGGGTACCGCTCCTCCAGGTCCTGCAATTCCTGCAACAGGCGGTCATACTCCGGGTCGGCGATGACCGGGTCGTCGAGGACGTAATAGCGGTAGTTGTGATAGTGGAGCTGCTCCCGGAGGGCATTGATCCGGGCCACAACTTCTCGGGGCGGGGAGCTCTCTTTGTCCTGCATGGCCTATCCTGGCGCAGCGGTGCGTCAGCCGGATATGTTTGGCGGGGGCGCCCAGGGGCAAGGCTGAAAAAATCTGTGCATTCCCCGGTAGAGAGGGGCAAAGGCGCCGTGGACCCGGTAAACAAGCATATCATAGGCAGTTTTTTCCCCCTTGGCAATGGCAAAGAAGTTTCCGTTTAAAGCCAGGGAGGCTGGAAAGATCAACCTGAAAAACCGGGAGTCGCCAGGCAAATCCCGCCTGGAAGAATGGTCACGCCGCTCATTGCCTGAGGCCGCGCCTTTTAAGGGAAAGCCGGGCGCAGTGAACGCCCCGCCCGCCGTTCCTGTGCACGCAGTCTGCCAACCTGGGCGGACACCCGGAGGAGATGTCCGCGCCAGAGTGACACTTCAGCAAACCCCATTCCCCGAACCGCACAAATCAGAATCTTTCTAATTCTTTTCAGAAGTCATGAGTTCGTAAGTTACATCCCGGTAAAGCGGCTGTCATGTGGCTGCAGGCCGGTTTTGGCCCCCAAATCGTCGGCATCAGCCAGGGAGGCGGCGCGAATGACCTCCCGGATGTGGCCGACAATGGTGATCACTTTTTCCAGGCGGTCACTGATTAACTGGATTTCACTCTGTAAGCCGGCATCCACCCTGCGCTGCAGCAACAGCAGGTCCACGAGTCCGGTGACCGCGGCCAGAGGCTGGGCCAGTTCGTGAAGGGATTGCCGGATGTCCTTAATGGCATTTTTGGCTTCCATGAGATCCACCGGGAGGCGAAATTTTCTCATGGAAAAAGCAAAAAGCGGGCCAACACTATTTCAATAATAAATATAGCGCCTTACAAAATGATAGGGAATTTCTTGCACCGGCGACCGGGCCGATACCCAAGCTGGTTTTCCCCTCTGGCCGGGTAAACCCCAGACTTTTCGGCAAAGAGGGATCTCGGCAACAGGGCGATGGCAGGAAGGCAGGCGAGGATATTGCCCCCTGATTCTCCTGGAGAAAAGGCGGGACAATTGGATAAATATTTAAATTATATAAATATTATCCTTTTTTCTCCAACGCCCAAGGGGGAGTGGGGAGACCGGTCGACTGCTGCCTGAACGGCACAGGGAAAAAATTTATCGGCAATCAAAAAAAGCGATGCAACCACCCAAGCTTGGCATCACCTGTCAAATTAATGACGCAATCAGGAGCTGCCGGTGTCTGCCCCTTAATCCCGGGGTACGGCCAGCATGCGCTCCACCGCGTTAAGGGCCCGGATGCGCGTCTCCTCGGGGATGGTGATGCGGTGCCGCAGCTCTTTTAAGGCCATGATGAGGTCGTCCAGGGTGATGCGCTTCATGTCCGGGCACATGAGGTCAGTGGAAGGTGAATAGAAGCGTTTGTGGGGGTTTTCTTTGGCCAGGGCGTGAATAAGGCCCATTTCCGTGCCGATAATGAACTCCTGGGCGGCGGCCTCCTTGACATACTGGAGCATGCCGGTGGTGCTGCGGATGACGTCCGCCAGGTCCAGGACCTCGGGCCGGCACTCGGGGTGAGCGATGAAAACGGCTTGCGGGTGTTCCTGCCGACAGGCCTGGACCTGGGCGGCGGTGAGGCCGTCATGGACGTTGCAGCAGCCCTCCCAGTACAGCACCTCTTTGGCGGTATGCCGAGCCGTGTAAAGGGCCAGGTTGCGGTCCGGCACCATGAGCACCCGATCGGCTGTCAAAGAATTGACGACCTTGACGGCATTGGCCGAAGTGCAGCAGATATCGCTCTCCGCCTTCACCGCGGCGGTGGAGTTGACATAGGTGACCACCGGCACCCCGGGCAGTTCCGCCTTGCGGGCCTGCAAAGCCTGGGCGCTGATGGTGTCGGCCATATAGCACCCCACATCCAGCCGGGGCAGCAGCACCGTTTTGTTCGGGCACAGAATGGCCGCGGTTTCCGCCATGAAATTCACCCCGGCAAACAGGATGACTTCCGCCGGAGTGGCGGCCGCAGTCATGGACAACCCCAGGGAATCGCCGGTGAAATCGGCCGCGTCTTGGATTTCGGCAGGCTGATAGTTGTGGGCCACCAGGAGGGCCTGCCGCCTTTTAAGCCATTCCCGGAGTTCCTGTTGTTTGGCTGAAATTTCCATGCGGTTCCTCAAAGTATAGACTTTCCGTTTCTAAGCGCTGCTCCAGCGAGAAAAGTATGGGTTTTCACCAACCGCCGGTAGTATGTCAGATTATTGACGGCTGCTTGTCTATCGGGTTCCCTGCCCTTCGCGCACTACCTGCACCCCCGGGGGCGGAGTAAAGGTGAAGAAATCCGGAGAAACCTTGACGTCCATCTGAATGCGGGAAAAGGCAAATCGTGTCTCTTCCCCCAAGGGATTGGAGAATTCCAGGTTCTCCACCTGGTAATTGGTGGAATTGACGGTCAGGGTCAGACGCTTGAGTTCGGCCTGGGGTTTCTTGGGAAACAGGTCCACCAGGTAGGGGCCGTCGCCCTGGTGCGGCCGGTGCCAGGAAATCTGGAATTCCTGACGGAACTGGCCCATGCCCGAGAAAAAGCGCATGACCAGATCGGAGCGCATGACCTTATTCATGGGATAGACCATGACCAGATTGTCCTGGGGCAGATACATCCAGACCTGTGAGCCGTCGGCGATGATTTCCTTTTTCTGCTCGGGCGGAGTCTGGTATTGCCAGCGCATGCGGCTGGGTTTCTGGAAAGTCACCCAGCCTTCGGCCTTCTCGGCGTAGGTGGCCGTTTTGAGGCGGGATTCCTGGCGGAAATAGGCCTTGAAGCCCCCGGATTTGTCATACAATCCCTGGACCTTGGCGATGACGTCGGCGGCCTCCAGGGCGAGGGCCGGCCGGGACAGGACGGCCATCAGCAGTGACAGAAAGATCAGGAGGAAAGTCCAACGGAGGCAAAGATGGGGGCTGCGGCGAAAACCTGCGGCCATGAAAATTCTCCTCATGGTGGTCAGATATGGGGCATGAGGCCCCAAAGTACAGGCGCGAGCTTAATTCCCATGAAGCCAGGCGCCTGGTTGACGGAAAACCACATATTAAATTATATCTCATAGGTAGATTATTTTGCCACGGTGAAAAGGGCGGGGCTTAAGGCAAGGCGATTTATGACGCGCCGCCTTCCGAAGTGAGGTGAAACGAGTCCTGATTCAAAATTTCCGGTAAGATATTGAGCAGGGAATCCCGGCTTCATTTTCAGGAAGTTCCGGTAAAACGGCCCGGGAGGCCGCATATTATGGTGAAAAAAATCTTGATGATGGGTCTCGCTCTGGCCCTGTCCTGCGGGGCAGGGCCAGCGTCGGTGTCTACGGCCGCCGACCCTTACGGGCCGGAGCGGGAGCGCATGGTGGCCCAACAGCTCAAGGCCCGGGACATCACCGACCCCAAGGTTCTGTCCGTCATGGGCAAGGTGCCCCGGCACCGCTTCGTGCCCGAGCATCTGGCGCCTTTGGCCTACGCCGACATGCCGCTGCCCATCGGCTCCGGGCAGACCATTTCCCAGCCCTATATCGTCGCCCTGATGACCCAGTGGGCGCAAATCCGGCCCGGGGACAAGGTGCTGGAGGTGGGGACCGGCTCGGGCTACCAGGCCGCAGTGCTGGCGGAGTTCACCGATAAAGTGTTCACCATCGAACTTTTGCCGGAACTGGCCCAGGCCGCGGCGAAACGTTTGCAGGAGCTGGGCTATGGCAGGATCAAGGGGCGCGCCGGCGACGGCTATGCGGGCTGGCCCGAAGAGGCCCCCTTTGACGCCATCGTCGTGACCGCGGCGGCTCCGGATGTGCCCCCGGCCTTGGCCGCGCAGCTCAAGGAAGGGGGGCGGCTGGTCATTCCCGTGGGGGCTCGGGGAGAAACCCAGTACCTGCTGAGACTGCGGAAAATCGGCGGGCGGCTTAAGGAGGAAAGCCGCATCCCCGTGCGCTTTGTACCCCTGGTGAAGGAAGGGGCCCGGTAGAGGAGGGGGAAGGGGAATGGGAGGGCGGGGCGAGTTGTTCACCCGCCCAGCCCTCCTCCCGCGTGCCGGGAGGCGGCCTGGGTTACGGCTTTAAGGAGCAGGGTGAGGCACCCATTGACGGGGGTGGGGACGCCGTACGTCTTGCCCCGGGCCACCACCTGGCCGTTTAAGGCGTCAATTTCCGTCGGCCGCCCGGCCATGACATCCTGGAGCATGGAGGACAGATTGGCCGCAGTGGCGGTGCAGACCTCCTTGAGTCGCGTTTCCGGATCCACGGTGAGGGTAAGGCCCGCGGCCCGGGCCACGGCCGCGGCTTCAGCGGCTGCGTTCCGGGCCAGTTCCCAGGCCGGAGGGGTCTCCGGGATGGCGCCGTTGGGTGCCCGCAGCAGCGCGGTCAAGGGATTGATGCCCACGTTCACCAGGAGCTTTTCCCAGAGCATCACCTCTATATCCTGGCGGATGCGGCAGTCCCAGCCCGCCCGCCGCCAGAGCGCGGCGACCCGCTCAATGGCCTCCTGACTGACCCGGGAGCCGGCCGGGGGGCCGATGGTGAGAGGCCCGGCCCCGGCGTGCACCACCCGGCCCGCTTCGGGGAGGGTGGCTCCGGCAAAGACGATGCCGGCTAAAAGCGGTTCCGGCCCCACGGTGCGGGCCAGTTCCTCCAGATTGCCCAGGCCGTTTTGCACGGTGAGGACCAGCCCGCCGGGGGCCAGAAGCCCCGGCAGGAGCAGGGCCGCGTCCCGCGTCTGGTAGGCCTTGACGGCCACGACGACCAGATCGAAGGGGCCGGCCTGGGAGGCCAGGGCCACGGGCACGGGCACCTTTTTGACGTCGCCCGCCAGGGTGTGCACGGTGAGGCCGCGCCGGCGCAGCAGGTCCGCCCTTTCAGGACGGTAGTCCAGGAGGGTCGCGTCCGCCCCGGCCTCAAAAGCCGCGGCGGCCAGCAGGCATCCCAGGGCGCCGGGCCCCAGCACGGCCATTTTCATCGATGTTCTCCGGAGCAGAGTTCCCCCCAGGCCGCGAGTGCGTTCCTGTCCTGTCCAGGCGGGAACTCCTCTTGCTCAATCTTGCTGGAGATGGCCCTATCCTAACGCAGTCTTGCAGGCCACGCCTCACCCGGCGGGACGCCGGCGCCAACTTGAGTCATCTCTGTCCTTTCAGGATACTGCCGATACCGTATCATGACGATAAAAAAAATTGCACAGGCTTTTAGCCTGGGCTTTGCGAATGGCTGGAGGCGCTGCGCTTTACCGCCCAACCGCACTTTTTGGCACTGTGCCGCATGAGCCTTGGGCTCACCCGGAACACATGGAAAGTTTCCCCCGTAACCCCAGCCCTCTCCCCCCAAAAGCGGGGGGAGAGGGAGTGGATGAAGAACTTTTCGGAGCGCTCGCTCATGAACCTGAGGGTCACCCGTAAGGCATGAAAAGACTCTCTTGCATCTTGGCGTCTTTGCGAGAGCGGTCTTTCTCACCAAGCCGCCAAGGCGCAAAGGTTAAAACATGAACTTTTCAAAGCAGACGGAAAGACAGGAGAGGGCGGGTCTGTGCGGGCCGGGAAGGGGCCTGCCCAGGCGAAGGCTCGTTCAGGGCGGCACGTAATGGTTTTGATTTTGGCGGAAATTTGGTTAAGAATCTTTGATTTTCGGCCGAATTGTTGTAATATGAAGGATAACAATAAATTGACCGATCAAAGGTGGGTCATGGCGGCTCCAGAAAAGCTACCCCGGCAATTCCAACAGGAATTGGAGGGCCTGAAACAGAATCTCCTCCGCATGGCGGAGATGGCCGAAGCCGCGGTGCGCACCAGTGTGCTGTCCGTGACGACCCGCAACTCCGATCTGGCCCGGGATGTCATCACCGAGGACATCCACTTAAACCGCCTGGAACTGGAGATCGAGGACCAGGCCTTCAAAATATTGGCCCTGAGGCAGCCTCTGGCCACGGATCTGCGCCTCACGGTGGCCGCCATCCGCATCGCCACGGAGTTGGAGCGCATCGGGGACCAGGCGGTGAACATTGCCGAGCGGGCCCTGGAATTAAACAGCGCCCCGCCCCTGGAATTGCCCATCGACCTGCAGATACTGGCCGATATGGCCTTGGGCATGGTGCGCACCAGCATCGACGCCTTTGTGCAGCAGGACCCCGGCCTGGCCATCCAGGTCTGCCATCGGGACGTGGAAGTGGATTTGTTGGACGACGAATTCACCCAGAAGATCCTGGACGCCATGATCGCCGAAGCCCGCTGGGTGACCCGCCTGCATCATTTCATCATCATTGTGCGCAATCTGGAGCGCATCGCCGACCTGGCCACCAACATCGCCGAAGACATCGTGTTCATCGTCGCCGGCAAGGTCATCAAGCATCGCTGCGAGGATTGGATGACGTTTGGCCATCCTGCCTGACCTGAAACTGGGCCATCTTCTCTTCCAAAAAGCTTAACTCCCGCGACAGCCTCGGCTGCGTCTGCCGGTCCCGTTCCAGGGTTTGCAGGGCGTGGACCACCGAGGCGTGGCTGCGCTGGAAGTCTCTCCCCAAGGCCTGCATCGTTTTTTGCGTATAGAGCCGGGAAAAGTAGAGGGCCACCTGGCGGGCCCGGACCAGCTTTTTCTGGCGGGACCGGCCCAGCAGGTCTCCCAGGCTTACCCGGTAATAATCGGCGATGATCTTCTGAATCTGGCTGACCCCCAGGCGGGGCTGCACGGCTTGGAGGTCCTGGAGGACTTCCTGGGCCAGGCGGAGACTGACAGGTTCGCCCAGGAGGGTGGCCCGGGCCGCCAGACAGTCCAGGGAGCTCTCCAGGCGGCGCACATCGTCTGTGACATACTCGGCCAGATACTCCAGCACCTGGGGGGACACGCCCCCCACGCCCCGGCTGGAGGCCTTCTGGGCCAGGATCTGCACCCGGGTGAAAAAATCCGGGGGGCCGATGGGGGTAATGACCCCGCCGGTGAATCGCGAGCGCAGTTCCCGGGAAAGGTTGGTGATTTCCCCGGGCAGATAACGGCTGGTGAAGACGCAGCGCCGGCCATGGGTCAAGAGGGTGTCCAGGGTGTAACAGACTTCGGCCTGGATTTTCTCCTTGCCGCTCAGGAACTGCACTTCCTCCATGAGCAGGATCTCGCACTGGCTGCGGTAGCGGTCTTTAAATGCCCCCATCTGCCCGGCCCGCAGGGAGCGCACCATGTCGTTGGCGAATTCCTCGGCGGTGGTGTAGAGCACCTTGGGGTAGCGGAAATCGGTGTTCTGGAGAAAGTTGCCCACGGCCTGGGACAGATGACTCTTGCCCAACCCCGGAGGGGACGTCAGGAAAAGCACGCCGTTGAAGATGGTGTCGTTCCGGGCCATGGCCTGGGAGGCATGGAAGGCCAGGCGGTTGGAGGACCCCACCACAAAGTTCTCGAAGGTGAAGGCCTTGTTCAGACCCTTGCCGCCGAGCCTGCCCTTGACGGCGAGGGGCAGGGACGGCTGCGGCGCGGCAGGGGCGGTGAGCCGGCGGGGAGGGGATTGTCCTATGGTGAGCTTGACTTGCAGGGGGCGCCCCATTTCTTCCAAAACCTGTTTTATGAGGGGTGCATAATGGCTCTGCACCCAACGCAGGGCAAAAGCGTTGGGGGTTTTCAGAACCAGTTCCCCCGCGAGTCCCGTCTCCGCCACCAGGGGCTCGACCCATAAAAGGTAGCCGCTTTCGGAGAGGCGGGTCCGGAGGATTGATTTGGCAGCGTCCCAGATGTCTTTCATAGTTCCCTTGACCGAAGATGGGCGTATGGTACCCAAGGAGTTTTCCGGCGTCAAAGTCAGTGAAGGAATTTTGAAGTTAGAATCCACTTACCCGGAAAAAAGCCGGATTAGTTTCCGGGCCTCATCCCACGCGGCTTTCGCTTGCACCGGGAAAAGGCCCGTAAATATGGGCTGCAACCCTAAACCTCAGGGAATCCCTGAATTGTCCGACCCTCTGCGTCAATCTTTTTTCCACCGGGCTAACTAGCTCGTCCTTGGCTTTTCGCAAAATTTTGCACCCCAGGAAAATTTTCCCCTGAAAAAATTGCCTTTCTTCCTGGTCTGACTGGGTAATTGTTAATTTTTGGTTAGAAAAATTTTTCGATGGCCCCTTCCAACCGGCCGGGTCTGCTTCCGAAAATCAGCCCTCTTAGGCGTCTATTATCGCCTGCTCCGGCACGGAAGGATCTCGCCGCCTTGACAAATCCATTGGAGGGGGTATGATGCCAGTGAGAAACAATCTTGAGGGTCGGCATGATCAACTACGTGGCTTACCGCAAGTTCGTGACTCTGAAAAACGGCAAGCGGGTGATGTTCCGCTTCCTCAATGAAGATGATCGGCAAAGCTTGGTGAACCTCTTCCGGGAGGCCCCCGATGAGGACACGCGCTTTTTGAAACAGGATGTCAAAGACGAGAAAATCGTCAATTTCTGGATCGACACCCTCAATTATGACCGGATCCTGCCCCTGGTGGCGGTGAACATGGAGGACAACAGCCTGGTCGCCGACGCCACCATCCACCGGGGCAAACACGCCGCCAAGCACATCGGCGAAGTGCGGCTCTTTGTCTCCCGGAGTTACCGCAATCTGGGCCTGGGCTCCCTCATGCTGAAGGAGCTTATCGACCTGTCGCTGAAAATGGGGCTGCATTGGCTCAAGGCCGAGATCATCGCCGATCACAAGAAGGTTATCAAGGCCTTCCGGACCCTGGGGTTCGAGGCCCGGGCCACCCTGGACGATTTTTTCATTCGCAAAGACGGGGTGACGCACGATGTCGTGCTCATGCTCCGGCCCGTCCTCAAACGGGACGAGACGGAGTTCTGATTCCGTGTCAGGAGGGCTGCGCGTCTCACTGCCCCCTTTTTGCTGCCGCCATTTCCCGGGAGAGTAAGACATGGGCCGCGCCATTCCCGGCCTGGAAATCTTTCTCGACCATCCCCCGGCATGGGTCAAAAAAGCCGACCTGGGCCTGCTGAGCCATCCCGCCTCTGTTTCCCGTCAACTCAGTCACGCCTGCGACCTGGTGGCGGCGCGGTTTCCCGGACAACTGCGGATCCTGTTCTCTCCCCAGCACGGCTTTCTGGGGGAAAAGCAGGACAACATGGTGTCCTCGGAAGATTTCCGGGACCCGCGGCTGGACCTGCCCGTGGTCAGCCTGTACGGCCCCCGTCTGGACCCCCCACCTGACAGCCTGGCGCGCCTGGACGCCGTTCTGGTGGACCTGGTGGACGTGGGCACCCGGGTGTACACCTTCGCGGCCACGGTGGCGCGGCTCATGCTTGCAGCTGCGCCTTTGGGCGTCAAAGTGGTGATCCTTGACCGCCCCAACCCCATCGGCGGCGTCCAGGTGGAAGGGAACCTGCTCAAGCCTGAGTGGGCCTCCTTTGTGGGCCCCTATCCCCTGCCCATGCGCCACGGCTTCACGTTGGGGGAGTTGTGCCGCTATTATAATGACACCCAGGACCTGGGCTGCGACCTGGAGGTCATCCCCGCCGCGGGCTGGCGCCGGGGCGATTACCTGGACGCCGCCGGTCTCACCTGGGTGCTGCCCTCCCCCAATCTGCCCACCCTGGAGGGGGCCATCGTCTACCCCGGCCAGGTGCTCCTGGAAGGCACCAACCTCTCCGAAGGCCGTGGCACGACGCGGCCCTTCGAGCTTTGCGGCGCCCCCTTTCTCAACCCCCGCCAGCTGCTGCCCCGCCTGCAAGATTATGAACTTCCCGGGGTGTTCTTCCGGGAGGCGGCCTTTGAGCCTACCTTTCACAAGTGGGCGGGAGAGCTGTGCCGGGGCTTCCAGTTGCACGTCACGGACCGCACGGCGTTCAAGCCTTATCTAACAACCCTGGCCTTCTTACAGGCCGTGAGGGAGCTTTACCCACAGGATTTTGCCTGGCGGGACCCCCCTTACGAGTACGAGACCGAGCGTCGGCCCATCGATCTTCTGCTGGGGGACGCGGCCATCCGGGAGGAGTTGGAGCAGGGGAAGGACGTGCGGCTCATCGAGGCGGGCTGGCTGGACGAACTGGGGATATTTAAAGATATAAGCCTTCAGTTTCATCTTTACCCGGCCTGAAACGGATGAGCCGGCTCCAGACGTAATCTGATTTTGGGAGCGTGGGGCCAGGGGTGGCAGCCCCTGGTCCTCCCATCTGAAATAACTTAAGAAAGGTTCTGAGGGAAGTATGGTGGCACAGGCTGGAAAGCCTGTGCAGTCGCGGGCCTTGGCCTGCATCAACAAAGAGGTATCATCTCAGGGCAGCCCGGTATCAATCCCCTGCCTCGGGAGGGACGTCATGACGGCTCCGGCTCCGGCCCCTTGGCAAGACTTCGTCCATGAAACCACGGTGCGGGTGCGTTTCGGCGACACCGACCCCTACGGCATCGTCTACTTTGTCAGTTACTTCCGCTACTGCCACCGGGCCATTGAGGAATACCTGCGGGCCGTGGGCCTGAAGCCGGAGGAAACCTTCAAGAATGCCGAAGAAGGCTTCGGCCTGCCCATCGTCGAGGCCTGGGGCCGCTTCCGCAAGCCCGCCCGCTACGGCGACCTGTTGCGCATCAAGACCCGGGTCACCGAGGTGCGCGCCAAGGCCCTCCTCTTTTCCTTTACCTTTCACCCGGAAACGGGGGACGAGTTGTCCGCGGAAGGCACCGCCAACCTGGTGTGCATCGACCGCACCTGGCGGCCCCGGGAGTTGGCACAGAGGGTGCGGGCGGCCCTGGCTGGCGGCAAATCGTGATGTGGGTGTGGCGATAATCGGACTTCATGCCGGGATAACGCCGCGGCGCACGGTTTTCTTGACAAAACCTGCACTCTGAACGGGGAGGACGCCTTGCCGGCGCGCTGGGAAACCTACCTGAAGCGGTGGACCGAAGCCGGGCTCATTGACGCCGCGGCCGCGGCGCGCATCCGGGACTACGAGGCCCGGCAGGGCCAGGCGGGCGGTCTGCGCTGGCCGGTGCTCCTGGCCCTGGGGCTGGGCGGCTTGCTGGTGGGGGCCGGGGTGCTTTTGTTCGTGGCGGCCCATTGGGACCGGCTCTCCCCTGAGGCCCGTTTCACCTGCGTCACTTTGATGGTGGCGCTTTTCCATGTGGCGGCAGCGCTGGCGGCTGAGCGCTTTCCCCCCCTGGCCGCGTCCCTGCACGCCATCGGCACGGTCTGCCTGGGCGCGGGCATTTTCCTTGCCGGCCAGATCTTCCATTTGCAGGAATATTGGCCCGCCGGCGTGCTCCTCTGGGCCCTGGGCGCCTTCATGGCCTGGGCCCTTTTGCGGGATTGGCCCCAGGCGGCTCTGGCCGCGGTGCTCACACCCCTGTGGCTGAGCGGCGAATGGCTGGAAGCCACGCAGCGGTTATCCGGACAGGAGAAAATTCTGTATGCAGGTCTGGTGCTCCTGGCCATCAGCTATTTCACGGGGCTGCTGCCGGACAGGGAAACGCCGGTGCGCAAAGCCCTGATGTGGATCGGCGGGCTGGCCTTGATCCCCGCGACCCTGTTTCTGATTTTCGTGAGGGGCAGGCCGCCCTTCATGAGGTGGCTCCCTCCCGGCCCCGCCCTGCCGGACGGCTATCTGCTGGCGGGCTGGGCGGCGGCGCTCCTGCTGCCGCTGGCAGTGGCCCTGTGGCTGCGGGGGCGCCATGCCTGGGTGAATCTGGCGGCCGCGGTCTGGGTTGTGGTCCTGGCAGCCACCTGCTCCATGAAGTACGTTCCCGATCAAAGCGTCTGGCACCACGCCTGGCGGCGGCTGGGCCCCTATCTGCTCTGCGCCCTGGGCGCCGTGGGCCTCATCGCCTGGGGGTTAAAAGAGGGGCGCAAAGAGCGCATCAACCTGGGGGTGGCGGGGTTCGCCCTCACCATTCTCTTTTTCTATTTTTCCAGCGTCATGGACAAGCTGGGCCGGGCCGCGAGCCTTGTGGGGCTGGGCCTGCTGTTTCTGCTGGGAGGCTGGGTGCTGGAAAAGCTGCGGCGGCGTCTGGTGGCGCGGCTGGAGGCAGGCGGGTCATGAGGCCCCTGATCAAAGGTCTGGTCGTGGCTGCCCTGCACGTGGCCCTGGTGGCGTCCCTGGGAGCCAAGATGCTCTATGACCGGGCCACGCTCCCCCGGGTCTGGGTGCGCACCGCCCCCTATGACCCCAGCCTGCCCATCCGCGGGCGCTACGTGCGGTTGCAACTGGTGGTGGAGGCCAGGGGCATCCAGGAACCCCTGGGGCCTCCGGAGAGATGGTCAAAATCGTACCCCGCAGCCGTGCGCGTGGAGGGAGAGCGGCTGGTGGCTGAACCCGCGCCCCGGGAGACTGCCGATTTTCACGTCCGCTTCGTCTGGCTCAACGGCGAATGGCTGGCCGTGCTGGACCCCACCGTGGCCTTTTTCATTCCCGAACACATCCCGGACCCCTCCTGGCGCAAAGCCGGCGAAGCTTTATGGGTGGAAGTCACCCTGCCCCGCCACGGCCCGCCCCGCCCCATCCGCCTGGGCGTGAAAAAAGGGGACGCTCCCCTTGTCCCCCTGGATATCAGGTAGCCGCACACAATGCCATGTGGAGGAAGGGCGCGAACCTGGCGGCCCGCAAGGTGGCCGGGAGAGGCCACAGGCGCTATTCCAGGCAGGTCGCGAGAGTCTTGAAGAAGAGAATTGAATGAGACAGGAGCTCCTTCTCACACCGCCAGCACCGGCGGCGGGCCGAAATTCTCCACGTAGCGCCGCCAGAATTCCGCCATGCCGAGACGGTGTTCCTGGGTGCCCTGCTGCTCCACCGCAAAGCTGGCCAGGGTGGCCCCCAGGTACGCCGCGGTGGCCCAGGGGAGTTTCCAAGACAGCCCCTTCATGAGGCCGGCCCGGAAGGCGTCGCCCGCGCCGGTGGGGTCCAGCACCTGGCGGGCCCGGGCGGAGGGAATGTGCTCCCGGCCCAGGCGGGTCAGGAACTCCGAGCCTTCCTCGCCCCGGGTGATGATGACCACAGGGGTCAACGTCAAAATCCCCGTTTCGGTCAGCCCCGTCTTCTGGCGGAACATCTCCTGCTCGTAGTCATTGACGATGAGGGCCAGGGCGCCGGTGGCCATTTCCATCAGGTCGCTGCCGTTCCAGGCCGGGATGGACTGGCCCGGGTCGAAGATATAGGGGATGCCCCGTTCCTTGTAAAAGCGGGTGTAGGCCAGCATGTCCTCCAGGTTGCCCGGCGCCACGATGGCCATGGCCTCTTCCAGGTGCAGCCCGTCGAAGGGGTACAGGGAGGGATGCTTCATGGCCCCGGGGTTGAAGCCGGTGATCTGGTTGTCGGACAGATCGGTGGTGATGTAGGCCCCGGCGGTGAACTCCTCGGGAATGTGGCGGATGCCGTCCAGGGGCAGGTTCAGCCCGGTGAGCCACTTTTTATAGGGGCCGTGGTCTTTGCCCCAGGTGGCCAGGATGAAAGGCTTTTCGCCCAGCAGCGATAAGTTATAGGCAATATTGCCGGCGGTGCCGCCAAAGCGCTCGGTCAGGCCGTTGACCATGAAGCAGACGTTGAGGATGTGGATCTTTTCCGGGAGAATGTGGTCCACGAACCGTCCGGGAAAATCCATGATGCGGTCATAGGCTAAAGAGCCGGAAACGTAAAGGCGCATCATCTCTCCTTGCGGGGCCGGCGGCGGTCAGCCGCGCACCGCCTGCACGGCGCCCAAATTGTCAAAATAAGCCTTGGCCTCGCCCACAGTGAAGAGAGAGCCGGTGATTACGATTTTGTCCTGGGGGCCGGCCAGTTCCTGGGCCCTCCGGATGGCCCCGGGGATTTCCGGCTCCACCAGGGCGGCGGCGCCCAGGGCCTGGGCCCGCCGGGCCAGTTCGGCCGGGGGCTCGGCCCGGAAGTAGCGGGGACTGGTGCAAATCACCGTCTGGGCCAGGGGCGCCAGCCGGGCCAGAATAGCGTCCACCTCTTTGTCGGCCATGATGCCCATGACCAGAAACAGGCGGCCGCCGCGCCGGCTGTGGGCCAGCATGCGGGCCAGGGCCCGGGCCGCGGCAGGGTTGTGGGCGCCGTCCAGCCAGACCCGGCGGTCCTGGGACATCTGCTCCAGCCGGCCGGGCCAGCGCGTCTGGGCCAGGCCCTCCCGGATGGCGTTTTCGGGTATGGCAAAGCCCCGGGTCCGGAGCAGTTCCAGGACGGCCAGGGCCAGGGCGGCATTGCCGTACTGGTGGCGGCCCTTGAGGTTGGTGGCCAAGCCGGGCAGCTCCAGCCCCAACCCCTGGTAATGGAAGCGCCCGGCTCCCAGTCCCCGGGAGCGAAAATCCCGGCCCATGACAAACAGGGGCGACTCCAGCTCCTGGCAGCGCTGCCGGAACAGGTCCAGCACCCGCTTCTGGCGGGCCCCGGTCACCAGGGGGACGGCAGGCTTGATGACCCCCGCCTTTTCCCCGGCCACGGCCATGAGGTTGTGGCCCAGGAACTCCTGGTGATCCATGGAGATGTTGGTGATGACCGAAACTAGCGGCCGGATGATGTTGGTGGCGTCCAGCCGGCCGCCCATGCCCGTTTCCATGATTACGGGCCGGGCTCCCTCTTCATGAAAATACAGGAAGCCCATGGCCGCGGCGAATTCAAAAAAGGTGGGGGGCTCGCTTTCGTCCGTGGCCTCCCGCACCCGGTTGATCAGGGAGAGGAGCCGGTCGCCGGCGATGTCCTGATCCCGCAGGCGGAAGCGTTCGGCAAAACGCACCAGGTGGGGGGAGGTGAACAGGCCCACGGGATAGCCGGCCCGGGTCAGGACCGCGGAGAGCATGGCGCTCACCGAGCCCTTGCCGTTGGTGCCGGCCAGGTGCAGATACTGCCCTTGCTCCCAGGGGATGCCCAGGCGCGCCAGCAGGTTCAGGGTGCAGGAAAGCCCGAACTTGACCCCGAATTTCTGCAGGTTGAAGACCCAGGCGGTGGCCTGGTCCAGGTCCTGAAAGGCCGCCATCACTTCTTTCCGTCAAATTCCTTGTATTCGTGGCTCAGCACGGTGTCGCTGCCCGCCTTGAAGCGCACCACCAGAGAGCTTTTCAGGATTTTCCCTTCCTTCTTCACGGTCTTTTGCCGGATCTTCTTGTCCTCGTCCAGGAAATAGGGGGTCCGGGACTGTTCTTCCGGCTCCTTGTAAATGCTTTTGGCGGGAGGCGGCGGCTCATCCACAAAGCTCTTGTAGGTGAAGACTACGCCCTCGGCCGAACGGTCCACCTCTTGAGGGTCGCCGAACATGACCAGGATTTCGTGCTTGGTGGTCTGGCCGTTCTTGATGCGGGCCACATGGTTGGGGTTGATGCCCTTGCCGCCTTCCCGCCAGGCCCCCAGGAGCACGGGCAGAACGACTAAGGCCAGCAGGAGGGCAAGCGCCTTTTGGAGAAATTTTTTTGAATCACTCCGTCTCTTTAAAATCATTTTCTTCCCTCGTACTTTAAAAAATTCCTTGATCGGTGGCACAGGCTTCCCAGCCTGTACAAGAAAACGGCGGGCAGGGACGCCCGCACCCCTGGACTTGTGCGGCTTCAGCTCAGTAGCACGGCAATGATGCCGCTTAAAAACACTGCGTCAAAGGTGCCCGCGCCGCCGATGGAGGCCACCGGCGCGCCCAGGCTGTTGATTTCCTTGAGTTTGAGCAGGTCCGCGCCGATGAGCGTGCCCATGGTGCTGGCCACGTAGGCGCACGGAGCGCGGAGCTCCGGGGGGCAAAGGAGCAGGGCCCCCACGGCCGCCAGGATGGGCGGCACCAGCCCGGGCACGGCGATTCCCAGGCCCCGAACCGGCCGGGCCAGAAAATACATGACCACGGTCACCACGCCCAGCAGCAGCAAGGCTACGGGATAAAACTCCATGCGCAGGAGCAAAAAGAGCGACATCAGGGTGGGGATCACGGCCCCGCCCACGTTGACGGCCAGCAGGGTTTTGCGGGCTCTTATCCGGGGCAGGCGCACCCGCATGCCGAAATAGCGGATTTCCTGGTCGGCTACCACCTCCTGGCTTTCCAGGGTGGTGATGGGCAGGTTCACCACGCTGCCCGCCAGGGTCAGGATGAGCAGAAAGAAGACCGCGCCCGGAGAAAGGCCCAGCTTGGCGAAGGCGCTGCCCACCGCGCCCACCAGTAAAAAGGGCAGCAGCAAAAGCGCCAGCAGGAACATGATCATCATGAAAAAGCGGATGAGGGGGAGAAAAAACATAAAATGTCAGGTCACCCTTTCAGCCTGGGACTTCTGCATCCCCGTCATGAAAAGTTCTGTAGGGCGGGAAAGGGCAACGCCTCCCGCCAGTCCCATAGCCCAGCCTGCACATCCGGGGGCGGGCGGGACGCCCGCTCCACAGCTCATTTTCATACTTTGCGGGTGGGCCCCAGGCCCAAGAGCAACTGCCCGGATCATCAAGCCAACCCGTACGCGCGGATCTTAACGTTCAACTCCTCCAGGGAAATTCCCAGCACCTGGGCGGCCTGCTCCCGGTTCTGGTCCATTTTCTCCAGGGTGCGGATGATGAGCTGGCGTTCCAGTTCCGGCAGAGTGGGTTCCGTATCGCCGCCGGCTGCGCCCCAGGCGTAGCGCTGCAGGTGGGCCGGCAGGTCCTGCACGGTGAAAACCCCGGTCTGGCAGACGATGACCCCCCATTCCATGACATTCTGCAATTCCCGGATGTTGCCGGGCCAGGGATAATTCTGCAGGGCCGACAAGGCCTCGGGGGCCATCTCCCGGACCTGGCGCCGGTATTTCTCGGCGTAATGTTTGAGAAAATGTTCGGCCAGCAAGGGCAGGTCCTCGGGCCGTTCCCTGAGGGGCGGCAGCTGCACGGGAAAGACGTTCAGGCGGTAGAACAGGTCGTCCCGGAAGCTCCCGGCCTGGACCATGGCCTGGAGGTCCCGGTTGGTGGCGGCGATGATGCGCACGTCCACCTTGACGGAGCGGGTGGAACCCAGGGGCTCGAATTCCTTGGATTGAATGACCCGCAGGATTTTGGCCTGGGTGATGGGCTGCAGTTCGCCGATTTCATCCAAAAATATGGAACCCTGGTGGGCCAGGACGAAGCGTCCCTGCTTGCGGGCCGTGGCCCCGGTGAAGGCCCCCTTTTCGTGGCCGAAAAGTTCGCTTTCGAGCAGCGTCTCCGGCAACGCGGCGCAATTCACCACCACAAAGGGCCCCTGTCCCCGGGGGCTGTTCAGATGGATGGCCTGGGCCACCAGTTCCTTGCCGGTGCCGGTCTCCCCCAGCAGCAGCACGTTGGCGTCCGCCGGGGCCACCAGGGACAGGAGACGCTGGACCTCCTGCATGCGGGGGGAGGTCCCCCAGACACCGGGAAAGATGAAGCTCACTGCCCCGTACCCCTCCTTTTCAGCATGTGCGCCACGCCGTGGCAGCGGCAGGCGGTGGCCACCAGGGCCAGATCCTGCCCTGCGGCCAGACGCCGGGCGGCCTCAAACAGGTCACCAGGGGGAAAGCCGCCCAACCCCGGGGCCAACTGCCGGCTGGGGATCACGATCACTGTCACTCCCGGCAGAGCCAGAGCCGCCAGGAGCTCATAGAGAGCGGGGCTCCGGCTTTCCCCGGTCACCGGACAGAAATCCTCCGGCGACGGGCAATCATCCGGGCACCGGTGCGCAGCCCGGCTGAGATACAGCTCGCCTTCCTTCCCCCGCTGGGCCACCGGGGCCAGCCCGGCCACTTCATCAGGGACAGAAACGGGGTCCCAGTCCCCCGGGCAGCAGGGGCTCCGCCGCAGCCAGCCCGCGGCCACATGCTCGGGCACCATGGGAATGAGCCAGTCCCAGGCGGCTTCCCCGGGCAGATGCGCGGCCAGCCAGGGGATGGCCTCCGCTTCCACCAGCCGCAGCCGGGGAATGCCCAGGCCGGCGGCCGCGGCCAGCGCCTCGGGCCGATGGTCGAGGACGGTGAACGTGGATTCATCATCCGACGCAGCCAGGCGCAGCAATGCCAGGCGGCCGAAATGCCCGGCTCCCAGGATCAGGTACGCCCCCATCGCCTCACTCCTGGCGCGGGAAGACCCCGATGACCGTGGGCAGGAGATACTTCCGGCTATCCAGGAGGGTGCCCAGCTGGCTCTCCCAGCCGGAGGGGGAAAAGTATTGGAAGTCCTTAGTATGAATATATAGCTGGGCTTCGCTGCCGCCGTCCAGATTCAGGGCGCTCTCGATGTCAAAGGAGCTGGCCTTGAGAAACCGGGCCAGATCGTGGAGGGTGAAATAGGCGTTGGCGGTATTGAAGACCAGGATATTGCCCTGCCGGTCCAAAGCGATGACGGTGCGGTGGGAGGCTTTGTCGGTTCTGCCCACCCGGATGCGCCCTTTGTAGTCCAACAGCAGCGGAAAAGACTGCACCCCCTGGGTCCAGGGGAGCTTCTGGGGGTTGATGGGGTTGTGCACCAGATCCAGGATGGTGGCCCGGGGCAGATCCGGGGACATGCCTTTGGGTTCGGCCACGAACATGCCTCGCATCCGGAGATTTTTCATAGGCCCCAGGGGCTTGCCGTCCATGAGAATGAGGCCCACGGGCTTGCCGCTGGGGTCGTAGTAGCTGCCGTTAAAGACCACCGGAGCCTGAATTTCGGCCTGCCAGTCCTTTAAGCTGGCCGGGGCATGATGAAAGACCCGGAATGAGTTGGTCATGGGATCAATTTTCACCACGGCCAACTTTTCCACCACCTGGCCATCCGTGAGGACCTGCACTTCGGCGAAACTGAGACCGCGGCCCAGGACCCGCCACTCCGGCTGGGTGTGGCGCCACCCCTCCGCCTTCAGGGGGAGGGGGCTGAAGCACATTAACCACACGACCAGCACAGCCAAAAAACGCAGAACCACCGCCGCTCCTTGCAGGTTGCGGAAATTTGGGATATTTTACCACGGGAGCGGAAATTCGTCCACAGGCAACTGGTATGACTTTCAAGCTGGCAGACGCGCACGCCCATCTGGATGAGCCGGAATTGGTGAACGAGAAGGAAGGAGTGCTCAGCCGCGCCCGGGCTGCCGGGGTGGCATTGATCATCAACGTGGGCATCGGGCTCAAAAATTCCCGGCAGGTGCTGGCCACCGCGGACAGCTATCCCCAGGTCTTCGCCACCGTTGGCGTCCACCCGCACGGCGTGGGCCACCTGAAACCTGACAGTATCGACGCCCTGGCCCCCCTCGCGGCCCACCCCAAGGCGGTGGCCGTGGGCGAAGTCGGCCTGGATTTCTACCGGCGGCGCTCGCCGGAAAAGGTGCAGGAATTCTGGTTCCGGGAATTCCTGGAATGGACCTGTTCCCTGGGCAAGCCGGTGGTGGTCCACACCCGGGAGGCCACCCCGGCAACGCTCTCCATCATGCAGGAATTCCGGGGGCGGCTGCCCGGCGGCGTCATGCACTGCTTCGGCGGCAGTCTGGAGGACGCCCATGCCTTCCTGGACCTGGGCCTGTACCTGTCCTTTTCCGGCGTGCTCACCTACCCGGCCGCGGAGCCCCTGCGCCAGGTGGCCCGGCGGCTGCCTTTGGACCGGCTGCTGGTGGAAACGGACTGCCCGTACCTGGCGCCACAGTCCTGGCGGGGCAAACGCAACGAACCGGCCTACGTGGTGGCCACGGCCGAGAAACTGGCGGAGCTGCACGGACTCCCCCTCCCCGAACTGGCGGCCCGGACCTGGGAAAACACGCTGACCGTTTTCAATTTGAAAGGAAAACTGCCTCAGGAAGCGGGAGGCTAACATCCTGAAGTTTCTTTTCATTCCCTCCCCCTTGCGGGGGCAGGGCTAGGGTGGGGGTGATTGATTTCTTGCTATATCGCCAAGTTCCACCTCCATCTTCCCCTCCCCCCGACCCCCTCCCACCAGGGGAGGGAGGGTAAAAAGGCAAAAATTTTAGGATTTTTATAAAATTACATGGGTGCTGTAAGCCTTTGCAAAACCAGAAAACCTGCAAATTGTCATTCTGAGCGAAGCGAAGAATTAAGCGTTCTTTAATTACCTGGACCCTTCGCTGCGCCCAGGGTGACAGAAGAAGGGAATTTGCAAAAGGTTTTAAGATATGTGGGGGCATGGCTTGCTGACCTCTGGCCCCCTTCTCAAACCTCTCAGGCACCACCATGATCGCCGAGAATTTGCAGGCAGTCCGTGAACGCATTCAGGTTGCGGCCCGGCGGGCCGGCCGGGATCCGGCCGCAGTGCGTCTGGTGGCCGTGAGTAAAACCGTTGAGGTGGATCGCCTCCGGGAAGCCGAGGCTGCGGGGCAGCGTCTCTTCGGGGAGAATTACCTGCAGGAGGCCCGGCCCAAGATTGCCGCCCTGGGGCCAGGCGTCGCCTGGCACTTCGTGGGCCATCTCCAGTCCAACAAGGCCAAGGCCGCGGTGGAGCTCTTCGAGTTGATCCACGGGGTGGACCGCCTGAGCCTGGCCCAGGCCTTGAGCCAGGCCGCAAGCCGGACGGGCAAGGTGCAGGAGGTGCTCCTCCAGGTGAACCTGGCCGGGGAGGAGAGCAAATCCGGGGCCGAACCTGCGGCCGTGCCTGCGCTGCTAAAAGCCCTGGCCGGCCTGCCGCATCTGCAGGTGGTGGGTTTCATGACCATGCCGCCCTGGTTTCCGGACGCGGAAGCGGCGCGGCCCTACTTCCGGGCCTTGCGGGAATTGCGGGACAATCTGGAGCGCCAGGGCCTTACGAACCATCCCCTGCCGGAGCTCTCCATGGGCATGACCGGCGACTTCGAAGTGGCCGTGGAGGAAGGGGCCACCCTGGTGCGCATCGGCACCGCCATCTTCGGGGCGAGGCCGGTGAGATAATTCCAAGGAATTTAATTTGGGGGAGGGGGCCAGGGAACCCACGGGCTGGAAAGCCTGTGCCATCCCTGCCCCTCTCCCCCCGATACGGCCATTACGAGGTGAAAGGTATG
The DNA here is from genome assembly GCA_964522695.1 of uncultured Desulfobacterales bacterium. Taxonomy (GTDB): domain Bacteria; phylum Desulfobacterota; class Desulfobaccia; order Desulfobaccales; family 0-14-0-80-60-11; genus VGSQ01. The sequence continues at coordinate 3,954 of CAZFWX010000011.1, read as the reverse complement.
GTGGACTGGCAGTATTTCTTGACCGCGCTGGGGAAGCTGCTGCTAGCCGCCTTGATCGGCGGGGCCATCGGCTTTGAGCGGGAAGCCCACGGCGAGGCGGCGGGGCTGCGCACCAACATTTTGGTGTGCGTGGGCGCCTGCCTCATGATGCTCCTGTCCCTGTTCATCCAGGACCTGCACAACCACCTGCCGGCCGCGACGTCGGTAGTGCGCTTGGACCCCGGCCGCATCGCCTCTTACGCCATCGCCTCCATGGGCTTTTTGGGGGCCGGGGCCATCATCACCGGCAGGGGCTCCGTGCGCGGCCTCACCACCGCTGCGGGCCTGTGGGTGGCCACAGGCATGGGCCTGGCCGTGGGCGCGGGACTCTATCTGCCGGCCCTGGCCTGCGCCTTGATCAGCATCGTCTGCCTTTTCGGGTTGCGCCGGGCCAAGAAATTTTTCGGCCGGGACACTTACACCATTCTGACCTTAAGGTTCGATCACGTCCACCGGCCCCTGGAGCATGTCAAGCAGATCCTCCTGGACAACGGCGTCCGGATTCAATTTACCGGCTATCACCTGGACCTGCCCGGCGACACCATAACCTACCGCCTGCGCCTGGTGAGCAAGGAGAACATCCCCTGGGGCCACATCATCAGGGAACTGGCCCATGCCGAGGGCCTGCACGAAATCCTCTGGCAGGAAGGCGAGGTGCCATAAGACCGCCGGCATTTTGCTCTCCGGCGCGCATCGTCATTTGTAAAGCGTATGGCTGCACCCTTGCGTCTGCCCCCTGGGTCCAGGATCGGCCTGACCACCACCATTCCCGTGGAAGTGGTGCTGGCGGCGGGACTCATCCCGGTGGACTTAAACAACATCTTCATCGCCTCACTCGAGGCGTACCGCCTCGTGCAGGCCGCCGAGACCGCAGGCCTGCCCCGCACCATCTGCGCCTGGATCAAGGGCATCTATGCCACCCTGGAGACGCATCCGGAGATCCGGGCCGTCATCGTCGCCACCCAGGGGGACTGTTCCTTCTCCCAGGCCCTGGGGGAGCTGCTGGAAAGCCAGGGCCGGGAGGTTATTCACTTTAATTTTCCCTATCCCCGGAACCGCCAGCGCCTGCGGGAAGAGATGGAGGCCCTCATGGACCGGCTGGGCGTCACCTGGACGGAGGTGGCCCGGGTCAAGGAGGAGCTGGCGCCGATCCGCCGGCAACTGATCCTTTTGGACCGCCTCACCTGGGAGAGCGGACAGGTGTCGGGCCGGGAAAATTTCCAGTATCTCATCAGCAGCTCGGACTTCGGCGGTGACCCTGGGGCCTTAGCCCGGAGTCTGGCAGAGTTTTTGGCGGCGGCCCAAACCCGCGCCCCAAGGGAGCCCAAGGTGCGCCTGGGCCTGGCGGGCATCCCGCCCATCTTCACCGACCTGTGGGATTATCTGGAGGAGTTGCAGGCGGAGGTGGTCTTCAACGAAATCCCCCGGCAATTCAGCCTCCCCCACCCGGACCTGGACCTGGTGGAGCAGTATCACCGCTACACCTATCCCTACGATGTGCCGGGGCGCCTGCAGGATCTGGCCGAGGCCGCGCAGGTGCGGCGCTTGGACGGTATCATCCATTACACCCAAAGTTTCTGCTTCCGGCAGATGTACGACCCTCTTTTCAGGGAACGCCTGGGCTTGCCGGTGCTCACCATCGAAGGCGACCGGCCTGGCCCTTTGGACTCCCGCACCCGCCTGCGCCTGGAGGCCTTCGTGGACGTGCTGCGGCCGTGAGAGGACAATGAAAGGCTGAGGGAGGGGGCTTGGGGGGAGGGAAGGGAACCCTGCTCCCTGGCCCTCTCCCCGATAAACCTGATTTTTATGCGAGAGCAAGGCTCATCATCGCCGCCGGCCGTGGCCGGGCTGGATTTCGGCAGCCGTTTCGTCAAACTGGTGGTCGTCGGCCAGGACGGCTCCGTCGCCCGTCTGCGGCTGGACACCCTGGATTTTTACCGGGACTGTCTCCTCCGGACGGAGGGACGCATCAATCTGGCCTGGGACCGGCTGGGCCTGACGCCGCCCCGGGTCCTGGTGGCCACGGGCTACGGCAAGGACCTCTTGAAAGGCCAGTTGCCCACCATTACCGAAATCCGGGCCCACTTTTTGGGCGCCAGGCAGGCCTCCGGCCTCCATGACTTCGTGCTCCTGGAGATGGGCGGCCAGGACACCAAGGTGCTCTATGTCAAGGGGGGGCGGGTCTTCGACTTTGTCACCAATGACCGTTGCGCCGCGGGCACAGGGCGGTACCTGGAAAATATGGCCCGGTTCCTGAAAATGCCCCTGAGACTGTTCTCCCAGGCCTGGGCCGACCCGGTGGACATCTCCCAGACCTGCGCCATTTTTGGCGAAAGCGAACTCATCGGCTACCTGCTCCACGGCGCGCCCCTGCCTCGCATTGCCGCGGGAGTGAATGCCTCGGTGGCCCGGCGGGCACAGGCCATGGTGCGCCGCTACCCCGCCCCGGCCCTGGTCTTTGTGGGCGGCGTGGCCAAAAACCGGGCGGTGGTGCGCCTGCTGGCCGAAGCGGCAGACCGTAAGGTCATTGTGCCTCCCCATCCCCAGTTCATGGGCGCCTGGGGTTGCTGCCTGGAGGCCCAAAAAATCCTGGCCGGAGCCGGCCCATGACCCAACTTCCGACTCGGCATCCCCTGGCCCAGGCTTTGCTGCCCATGCTGGTGAGAGGCGCGGTTGCTCCGCAAGGCCAGGAGGTGACGCTCAAACGGCTGCGGGCCTCCCGCCCCGTTTTCCGTTTTGCCACTGCCGGCGGCCCGGCCGCGGTGGGGAAATTCTTCTGCGGCGACCCTGCCCGGCTGTCAGCCGATCTGGCCCTCCTGACGGAATATGAGAATTATGCCCGGGCCGGGACCTGGGGGCTCATACCCGGCCGGCATCTGCCCCGCCTGTGGGGCCGCCGCCTTCGCCTGGGGCTGGGCCTGCTGCTGGAGGCCGTGGAAGGCCCGGACCTCGACCATTTCCTGCATCTTGCCTGCTCCTCAGGTGATCTAAAGCCTCTTTGCGCCGGTCTTACCCGGTTGGCGCGCCTTTTGGCCTTCTTCCATACCCGCCCGGCGGCCGGGGCGGCCGTGGATTTTACCCCGGCCCTGGCTTACCTGGAAAAACTGCGGATCCAACTCGGCGGCCAGGGACTGCTCACCCATGAGGAAGACGCGTCTCTGGCTCGGGAGGCCGTCGCCTGGGCCCGAATCTTCGCCGCCTTTCCTGAAGGGGCCGTGCTGGTGCACGGCGACGCCACCCCCACGAATTTCCTTTTTCCCGATGGGCGGGCCGTGGCCGTGGACCTGGAAAGGCTGCGGGTGGCGGACCGCCTCTTCGATGTTTCCTGGATTGCCGGGGAAATCCGCCACGCCTGGGGCTGGCGCGCGGGCGACCTCAAGGGCGGGGAGGCGGCCATCGGCCATTTTTTTGAGGCATATCTTCAAGCGATAGACGCGGGTCCCGGGACGGCCCGCCGCCTTTTTGCCGTAAACCCTTTCTACATGGCCCTGGCCGAACTGCGCATCTGCCGCAATGACTATCTCTCCTGGCCCTACCGCCGCCGCCTGGCGGCCGAAGCCCTGGAGTGCCTGGCCGGGGGCCGGAGGATGACGGCATGAAAACCGTGCTCAACATCGCCGGGTCCGACCCCGGGGCCGGCGCCGGCCTGCAGCAGGATCTCAAAACCGCGACCCTCCTGGGCGCCTACGGCCTCACCGTGGTCACGGCAATCACCGTGCAAAACAGCCGGGGCGTGGCCTCGGTGCATCCCGTGGCCCCGGAGGTTGTGGCCGCGCAACTGAACGCGGTGCTGGACGACTTTCCCATCAACGCCGTCAAGATCGGCATGCTGGCCGGGGTGGACCTTGTACGGGTGGTGGCAGAGAGATTGAAGCGGTACTTGGGGGGAGGGCTGGGGGAACACAGTTCCCCCAC
>CAZFWX010000010.1:0-43100 GCA_964522695.1 uncultured Desulfobacterales bacterium | reverse complement strand
ACTGGACAGGGAGATAGGTTTCAATCCTCGCCCGATGTCGCCATCGGGCGCAACCTCTGGGCCTTTTTCAGGCCCTATCAATGATGAACGCAAGGGGGATACGCGATCAGATCTCCCCGCAGGAGGCGGGCCTGGAGGTGGGGCACCAGCCCCAGGGCCATTTTCTGGTCCACCAGCGGGTGGGTGATCTCTTCCTGTTTTCTTTCCTGGTACGCCACCACCACCTTTCTGCGGCCGCGATCATTTAAGAGCACGGCCCCGCCGGGTCGACGGTTAAAGTCCTGGTCCGTGAGTTGGCGGCGGTTGATCAGGGTGAGGGCCAGGCGATCGGCCAGGACCGGACGCAACTCTTCCATGAGATCAAGGCCCAAAGCCGGTCGCCCGGAGCGCAGGGCCTGCAGGAAGCCCACCTGGGGTCCAGGCCACACCCTGTGCCGCGGACACGCAATCATTCAAGAGCATGGCGTAAAGGAAGGAGAGGAGGGCGTTCACCGGGTCCAGAGGGGGGACGGCGATTGCGGCCTGCAAAGGAAAAGGGATGGCGGTCCGCCAAAATCATGTGGACGAACACCGCGAAGTAGTGGCGCGCCGCCTCGCCTTCCATGCCCCTCAAGGTGTCCAAGTCGGCGGCCTCCGGCAGATGCTTTAAAATATCTGCCAGAATTCCGGCCGCGGTCCTGAGGGGCTCCTCATCCTGGGGCGAGTCCGCCTCACGGGCGCTCCTTTGCACGGCGGTGCGATGGTCGATAACGTGACCCGTGTGAGTCCCTTTCTCGGGGTAGGATTCAGCTATAAAGGCTACGACGTGGTCACGGCCCTCAACCTGGCGGTGGCCCAGTATGGGGTGCCGGAATGCATCCGGCTGGACCACGGCCCGGAATTTATCTCCAAGGAAGTTGACCTGTGGGCTTAGGCCCATGGCGTCGTCCTCGACTTCTCCCGGCCGGGGAAGCCCACGGATAATGCCTGCATTGAATCGTTCAACAGCCGTTTCCGGCAGGAGTGCTTGAATGAGCACTGGTTTTAAGCCTGGAGGATGCTAAAGAAAAGATTGAGGCGTGGCGCAGCCACTACAACGAGCAGCGGCCCCACAGCAGCCTGGGCTATCAGTCGCCGCTGGAATATCTCGGGGGCTCTGCCCCCGAACCCCCGGAGTTTAACGCTTTAGGGGAATCTGGAGGGGCAGAAAGCAGAAAGGCAGAACCCAGCAGGCTCTGCCCCTCCGTCATCCACCCGCCCCGGCGCTCAGGTTGCTCTCCAGCAGGGCCCCATCCTCCAGGCGGGCAGGTAGAACTTTAGCATGACCCCTTAAGGCGCAAAAAGCGAAATTTTCTCACTGAAAATGGTCTAAAGAAGGGGGCTAGACCATTTGCTGTATGAAAAAGGATTGACAGAGACTGAAAAGTGAGTGCTTGCAAAACGCCCATATTGAGTTAACATTAGTTTGAGTCACGAACTCTGGGAAAGTGGGATTGGCGGGCTTCTCAGAAGATGCCCGGATATTGGGATAGACCGCCTCGGGCAAGGGTTTGGGGTTAGTGATTTGAGAAAAATCTCCCCGTGAGGGGGAGAAGAGTGATGGAATAGTCCGGCAGGAGGATAAATGCGTCTTTCTTCCCAGCCTGGAGGATTTCAGGCTTGTAGAAAGGAGGGGGCCATGCTTGAAGAATATCCCAAGAAAATTACCCTTCCCGACGGTCTCAGCCTGACCTTGAGGCCGATGACGCGCGATGACCAGTACGCCCTTTACAGCTTTTTTATCAGTCTGGAGGGAGAAGACCGGCGCTTTCTGCGCAACGACGTGACCGATCGAAAACTCATCGAGAAGTGGGCGCGCAATCTTAACTATGACCGAGTTTTGCCGATCCTGGCGGAATATGAAGGCCGCATCGTGGGCAACGCCACCCTCCATTACCAGACCTTCGGCTGGGGGCGTCATGTGGCCGAGGTCCGGGTCACCATTGCCCCTGAGTTCCAGGGCCGGCGGCTGGGTGCAGCCTTGCTGGAGGAGATCACCCATCTGGCCGCGCAAACCAAGATCAAGAAACTCCTGGCCAGAATTGTGACCAATCGGGAAGGCGTGATCCGGGCCTTTGAAAGGGCCGGATTCAGCAAGCTCACGGTCTTGGAAAATTACGTCAAGGACCTCCACAACCAGCAGTATGCCAATATTGTCCTCCTGGTTAAGGGGATACAGTCTGAGACCCATTAGCCGGCTTACGAGGGAGAGAGTCAGATGCAAGAAGTGGTAATTGCCAGCGCCGCCAGGACGGCCATCGGCGTATTTGGAGGGGCGCTCAAGGATGTGCCGGCGGTGGAACTGGGTGGCATTGTCATCAAGGCAGTCTTGCACCGGGCCAAGATCCGTCAGGATAAAGTGGACCTTGTCATTATGGGAAACGTGCTGCAGGCCGGAGAAGGGCAAAATCCCGCCCGGCAAGCAGCCATGCTGGCTGGTATTTCCCAGTACACCCCCGCGATCACCCTCAACGCCTTGTGCGGCTCAGGGATGGAGGCGGTGATCACCGCCACCCAGAAAATCCAGGCCGGGGCCGCGGAAATTGTCGTGGCCGGGGGCATGGAATGCATGAGCCAGGCTCCCTTTGTGCTGCCCCAGGCCAGGTGGGGGGCCCGCATGGGGCATGTGCAGGTGCTGGATACCATGATTCATGACGGCTTGACGTGTTCCTTCGGGGATACGCACATGGGCATTACCGCGGAGAACGTGGCGAAAAGATTCAATATCAGCCGGGAAGAGCAGGACGCCTTTTCTGCCTTAAGCCAGCAGAAAGCGGAGGCGGCCATTAAATCCGGCCGTTTTAAAGATGAGATCGTCCCCGTGGAAATCCCCCAGAGAAAGGGTGACCCCATCATCTTTGACACCGATGAATTTCCCCGATTCGGCAGCACCGCAGAAAAGCTGGGGAAACTGAAGCCAGCTTTTGACAAGCAGGGCACTGTCACTGCGGGGAACTCTTCGGGCATTAATGACGGAGCCGCGGCTCTTATCATCATGTCCGCAGAGCGAGCCTTGAAGATGGGGATTCGCCCCCTGGCCAAGATCGACGCGTATAGCTGCGAAGGCTGCGAACCGGAACTCATGGGCACCGGTCCGATCTTCGCGGTGAGGAGCGCGGTAGACAAAGTGAGTGAAGAATTGGGGAAAAAAATCGAGCTGGTGGAATTGAACGAGGCCTTTGCCGCCCAATCCATTGCCTGCTTGAAAGAACTGCAACTGTCCCCCGAGATCGTCAACGTCAACGGGGGCGCCATCGCCCTGGGCCACCCCATTGGCTGCAGCGGCGCCCGCATCATGGTGACTTTGCTCTACGAGATGCAAAAACGCCAGGTGGAGGTGGGCCTGGCCAGTCTGTGCGTGGGGGGCGGCATGGGTTATGCGGTCATCGTCGAACGGGGCTGGTTTTTTTAGGGGGCTGCGGCAGCTGTGCCACCGCCTCACATGAACTGGAGTCATTTATGAAGACCCTGCCCGAGATACTCACCAAGACCTATCCGAAAAGCCTCTCCCTGGAAGACGGCACCACCGTAACCTTAAGGCCCCTGTTAAAGGATGATGAGGCCGCCCTGTTGAAATACTTTGGCAGCCTGCCGCCGGAGGACCGACTCTGCCTCAAGGAGGACGTCACCGACCCCAAGGTCATCGAGAATTGGATCTACGAATTGGACTATGACAACGTGCTCCCGCTCATCGCCTGGCATAACGGCAACATTGTCGGGGACGCCACGTTGATTTTCAGCCCCATCGGCTGGACCAAACACCAGGGGGAAGTGCGCCTGACCACCTCCACCCAATACCGGGTGCGGGGGCTGGGGACCATTTTGGTGCAAAATCTCATCGACATTGCCACCAGCCTGGGTCTGGAACAAATCAGCATCGAGGTCCCGCCGGTGCTGGATAAGGCCTTTTATCTGTTTGAGAAGATGGGATTTAAGGAGATGGCCCATTTGCAGGGCTTTGTGAGAGATTTGCAGGGCGCTGAATCCGACCTGGTGCTGATGATTAAGTACTTGCAGTGAGGCCGCGGGCCGGCCTTTCCAGAAATTTGTCCGGGATGGCCCTGAGGCTAACTATTCAGGGCCGCCCCTGACCTTCACCGCCCTTATCCCCTTCGCCTGCATCTTTTTCCGGGGCTTTTCCGGGGAAGAATTCCATCCAGGCCGGGAAGGGGGTCAAACCGGTCATGGCCTTCTGGGTCAGACTGGAAAGATCCTGGCCCACCTCCAGCCACCGTCGGAACTGGTCGTCCATGGAGGTCTTGTAAGCCAGATAATTTTTCAAGGTTTGTTCCAAGTATTTGTCGAAGAATTCGCTCAGGATGCTGTCCCCATAACGGATCATGAGGGACAAAAGGGAGACGGGCAGCAGCAGAGTTTTCTTTTTGACCTCCTCCAGCACCACCTGGGTGAGGATAAAAGCTGTGACGTCCTCTCCGGTTTTGTCGTCAGTGATCTCGATCTCCCGCCCCTCTTTCACCAGTCCGGCCACCTGGCTTAAACTCACGAAGGTGCGTTTTTCGGTATCGTACAGGCGCCGGTTGGCGTATTTCTTGAGCACCACCTTCTCAGACATGATCTTCTCCTTGCCAGGACCAGAGAAATAAAATTTTGTGAGACAAAATATTCATAAAATCAGACAGAATGAATTGGTACGATAGATTTTTATCTATCATATATTCTTGATAATTAATTATCAAGTAATCTCTCCAGAAAAAATTTTGCAACGCAAAATATTTTCCTTGACAACCCCCTGGCCGGTGGTTACATTGAAGAAAAATTGCGGTTTCCGCAGCCCTCAAGGAGTGACAACATGATGGATCCCAAAAAAATGGCCAGGCAGATGGTCGACTTTTACCGGACCAGCTTCGACAATTCCTTCAGCGCCATGATGATGCTCCAGGAGCAGATGGAGCGGATGGGCAGCATGTACTGGGGACAGATGACGAACCTCCCCGAAGAGGCCAAAAAGGGCCTGAATGAGTGGACGAAATCCTACAAGAAGAATTGTGAAGAGTTCAAGAAGGCGATGGACGAGGGTTTCAAGAAGTTGGAAGCCTTTTTCCCCGAAGCCGAAAAGGCCGAGAAGTCCAAGACCGCCTAACACCTCGGCGGGATGCCGAGCCCCGGCATCCCGTCCGGTCTCAGGTTGGCAATCAACCGGGGTGAGGCTGGCCTCCTGCCGGGATGTTGCCCACCTCACAAGCCGCTGGAATCAAAAAACCTCTGCAAAGGATGTCAATGGCAAAGCCGAAAGCGATCGAACTGGCGCTCCAGGGGGGCGGCGCCCACGGAGCCTTCACCTGGGGCGTCCTGGATCGCCTCTTGGAGGATGACCGGATAGTCATCGAAGGCATCTGCGGGACGAGCGCCGGGGCCATGAATGCCGTGGTGGTGGCCGACGGCCTCGACACCGGCGGCAAGGAAGGCGCCCGCCAGGCCCTCAAAAAGTTTTGGTCCGGGGTGAGCAAGGCCGGGGCCTTTTCCCCTTTCAAACGCACCTGGCTCGACCGCCTCATGGGCCGCTGGAGCCTGGATTATTCCCCGGGCTATTTGTTCTTCGATGCCCTGTCCCGCCTGGCGTCACCGTACCAATTAAATCCCCTGAACATAAACCCCTTGCGCAATCTCATCTCGTCCCTGGTGGATTTCGAGCATGTCCGTCATGCCGAAGGCATCAAGCTGTTTGTGGTGGCCACCAACGTGCGCACCGGCAAGCAAAAGATTTTCCGCCGTCAGGAGATGACCGTGGACATGGTGCTGGCTTCCGCCTGCCTGCCTTTCATCTTTCAAGCCGTGGAGATTGACGGGGAGGCTTACTGGGATGGGGGCTACATGGGCAATCCGGCCCTGTTTCCCCTGGTGGATGATTGCCAGTCTCAGGACATTGTCATTGTCCAGATCAATCCCCTGTACCGGGAAGAGCTTCCCCGCAGCGCCCCTGATATTTTAAACCGCATCAACGAAATCACGTTTAATGCCAGCCTGATCAAGGAAATCCGGGCGATTGCCATTTTGAAGGAGTTTATCCAAACCGCCAATCTGGAAAATCAACAATTCCGGGATGCGTTATTCCACCGCATCCACGCCGACAGCGAGCTGAAAACCCTGGGGGTCTCCAGCAAGTTGAACACGGAATGGGCCTTTTTAGAGCACTTGCATGATATTGGCTATCGCACCGCCTCGGCCTGGCTGGACCAAAATTATAGAGACCTGGGAAAACGCTCCACCCTCGACATCGAATCCGTCTACCTGAGTTGGAAGGCCGACAATTTATGATAGGAATCATTGGCGTTGTTATTGCTTTGCTGCTGCTGATGTATCTCGCTTACCGCGGCATCAGCGTGCTGATCACGGCGCCGGCCATGGCCATGGTCGCCGTGCTCTTCGCCGGCAATATGCCTGTCTTGGGGAGCTATACCCAGATATTTATGAGGGCCACCGGGAATTTTATCATCCTGTATTTTCCCTTGTTCTTGTTGGGGGCCATCTTCGGCAAACTCATGGACGACAGCGGCTCCGCTCAAGCCATTTCCCGATGGGCCGTTAAAAAATTCGGGCATGAACGCTCCATCCTGGTGGTGGTCCTGTCCTGTGCGGTCCTCACCTACGGCGGGGTATCGCTGTTTGTGGTGGCCTTTGCCGTTTATCCCATTGCCGCGGCGCTGTTTCGGGAAAACCACATCCCCAAACGACTCATCCCGGGTGCTGTGGCCCTGGGCGCCTTTTCTTTTACCATGACCGCCCTGCCGGGAACCCCTGCCATTCAAAATGCCATTCCCATGCCCTTCTTTGGGACCACACCGTTTGCGGCGCCCATCCTCGGCATCATCTCCGCCATGATCATGTTCTTTCTCGGCATGCTGTGGCTCAACGGCAGGCTGCGCACCGCCATGGTCCAAGGGGAAGGCTACGGCGATCATGAGGATGTGGCGCCGAGGGCGGATAAGAGGCTCAGGGAATGTGCTGAAGGAGAAGGTTTCGATATCGTTGAACTGAATGAAAAGCCAGTCCCCATGGGAGAGCCGGGCTTCTTAACTGCCTTGTCGCCCATCATCCTGGTCATCGCCCTCAATTACCTGTTCAGCAAGGTGGTCATTCCCGCCCTGGACACCCAATTCCTGGCCCTCCCTCAATTCGGCGAGACGGATATTACCGCGGTAAAGGGTATCTGGTCCATCATCGCGGCGCTGATTATCGCCATCGTGACGCTCACCGCGCTCAATTTCCGGAGATTCTCCAATCTTACGGAAAGCCTGGATTCCGGCGCCAATGCTTCGGTGCTGCCTATCTTCAATACTGCCAGCCTGGTGGGTTTTGGGGCGGTTATTGCTTCCACCGCGGCTTTTGAGATTATCAAATCAGGGGTTCTTGCCCTGGGCGGCGATAATCCCTTGGTTTCCCTGGCCATATCGTCAAGCCTCCTGGCCGGCATCACCGGCTCTGCTTCCGGCGGCATGAGCATTGCTCTCCAGACCCTGGGGGCAACCTTTGTGAAGATGGCCGCCGCTTCGGGCATATCCCTGGATCTTATGCATCGGGTTACCGCCATTGCCGCAGGCAGTCTAGACGTCCTGCCCCAAAACGGGGCGGTGGTCACCCTACTGGCGATTTGCAACCTTAGCCATGGCGATTCTTATTTAGACATTTTTGTCACCGGCATCATAGGTCCCTTGATGGCCCTGGTGGCGCTGATCATTCTCGGCACCCTCTTCGGTTCGTTCTAAAGGGTCCCATAACCTCAAGGAGGAGAGAGATGCTAGATCCGACCAAGATGGGCAACCAGATGCTGGCGTTTTACAAGACCAGCTTCGACAATTCCTTCAGCGCCATGATGATGCTCCAGGAGCAGATGGAGCGCATGGGCAGCATGTACTGGGGACAGATGACGAATCTCCCCGAAGAGGCCCAAAAGGGCCTGAATGAGTGGACCAAATCTTCCAAGAAGAATTGTGAAGAGTTCAAAAAGGTAGTGGACGACAGCTTCAAGAAGTTGGAAGCCTTTTTCCCCGACGCGGAAAAGGCCGAAAAGTCCAAGACCGCCTGAAGCCCGAGGCGGGATGCAGAGCCCCGGCATCCCCTCCGCTGACCCCCCAAACCCCCATCGGCCGGACCTGAGGGCCCGGCCGGTCAGGAGATTATATGTCTGAACCCAAAGAGGTGACTCACCCTTTCTTCGAACTGGCCGAGATCCCCTCAGTGATGTCTCCGGAAACCCAGGCCAAGATCATTTCGGCCAGCCTTGATCAGGCCCGCATGCTGCAGACCTATTGGGTCGGGATGTGCCGTTATATCCTGGACTTCATGGGGCCGGCGTTTTCCCTCCTGGATGCCTTCAGCGCCATGGAGCACGACAAGCTCCGGGAACATCACCCCTGGGAAAACCTCGAAGACTACACGGCCCTGTGGGAATTCAACCTGCGGTTGGCGGAAAAGGGCCTGGCCTACGGCATGAAGGCCATGAACGAGTTTCATGCCCACCAATTGCACCAGGTCTACAAAGCTTGGCTCAATACGCTTGATCACCGCAAGGGCGAAGACATCGCCCACTACATGGCCCGGCAGGCCCGGTTGCTGGAGTTGGTGGTCCATGAATATCCCCAGGCCATCCGCAACATCGAACCGGAGTACGGCTTTCACTTTGATGACGGGGGCTACGTCCTTGCCGCGGAGACCGAACGCTTCTACCTCTTCCAGGTGCTGCCCCGGGACAAGTCGGTGAAGGTCCGCAAAAATGGCAAGGCCATCGTCATTATCCCCCCCTTCGTCCTGGGGGCCAACATCCTGGCCTTCCTGCCCGACGCCGGCAAGAGTTTCGTGCACTGCTTCGCCAACCAGGGCATCCCCACCTATATCCGCATCGTCAAGGATATTTATGCCAACCCGGCAGTGCAGCTGATGACCGGCGAGGAGGATTGCCTGGACACCAGGTTCTTTCTGGAGCAGGTCAAGGCCGCGCACGGCCGGCCGGTCACCCTGTGCGGTTACTGCCAGGGTGGGTTCACCGTGATAGTGAACTACCTGTCCGGCGAACTGGACGGGTTGGTGGACGCCCTCATCACCAGCGTCGCGCCCATGGACGGCACCCGGAGCAAAGGCTTGTCAGAGTTCCTGGAGCAGGTGCCCCAACGCTTTGAGGATATGGGGTTTGCCATCAGAACCCTTCTCAACGGCAACCAGGTGGTAAACGGCCAGATCATGAGTTGGGTCTTCAAGCTCAAGAGCCTGGAGAAAGATAACCCCATTGTTACTTTCTACCGGGATATGAAGCTGTTCGAACGGGATCTGAAGATCAGCCAGACTGCGGCGGCCATCAACTACTGGCTGCTGTATGATCAAACCGACCTGCCCCTGGAGATTTGCAAGCTGAGCTTCAACTCCTACACCATCCCCGTGGCCAAGGACGGGACTCTCCCGGTCACCCTCTTCGGGCGCCCCCTGAACTTCCGGCGCGTCAAGGAACAGGGCCTCAAGTGGCTCATCTGCATTGCCGAAAAGGACGACCTGGTGGAAAAGGAGTCAGCCCTGGCTCCCCTGGACTGGGTGGAGGCAGAGGTCACGGTGTTTCCCAAAGGGCACGTGGCCATCGCCACCTCTTGGAGCCTGCCCACCACGGAATGTTCCTTGGATCGCTGCTTCCTGGACTACCGCGGCCCGGTGCGCTTCCAACTGGATCTGGAGGCGGAAGAGGACAAGGCTCTGGCCGCCGCATCCCTAAAAAAGCAGGAGGAAGCCGCCAAGATCACGCCGGCTGCAAAACCATCTGGGTCTGAGTTAAAGGCGGCCAAACCGTCTAAGCCAGCGATTTCAGTCAGCAAAGCGTCTGCATCTGCGGCGCCAACCGCGAATCCGCCCGCGGTGCCGGTTACCGAACCGTCAGAACCCCCGGCGCCGACGACCAAACCGGCCGAACCTGTGAAGCCGGCCAGTAAAGGTTAACCCACGGAGGGAATTTCCTCCGGAGGACAATTATATGAATCGGCACTTTTTGGAGTTCTGGGGCAAGGCCCTCCTGGAAGCCGCCAAGAGCCAGAAACAGCTGGAAGACCTGTCCAGGTGGTTCCAGAGGGGCTTTCTGGGGTTTCAAGATTACACTCAGCTTTTCAAAGCTTCCTATGGCCTTGACGAAGTGGCAGAAGAAGGCCCGGATTACCTCGCCATGTGGAAAAAGGCCGAAGAGGACTTCCGGAAGTCATTCAAGGATTACTTGAATCTCTTAGGGGTGGTCCCCCGGGAGGAATATGCCGCCCTGGCCCGGCAGTATGAAGAGCTGAAGGAAAAGGTGGCAGAGCAGGAAGATACCATCAAGCACCTGCGGAAGCTGGCGGATGAGAAAGGGATGGGAATGGAGGCGGCGACCCTGGAATTCCAAAAGCTCATTAAAAAGCAGGGGGAACAGTTTCAAAAGCTCGTCCAGGACCTGGCCGAATCCACGAAACCCGAAGGCACCCCGGCCTGAAGCCGGCCATGGCCGGACACCGGAGCCAAATAGGGTAATCTGACTAATCTCTATTTTTGGAAAGGGGAAGAGCATCATGCTGGACATAAAAGACGCGGTGGCCGTCATCACCGGGGGAGCCGGAGGGATCGGCGAAGAGCTGGCCAAGTATTGGGTGCGCCAGGGCGGCAAGGTGGTGCTGTCGGACATCAGCGCCGAAGGGTTGAGCCGGGTAGAGGCCGAGATCAAAGCCATGGGCGGCCAGGTGGCTACCCTGGCCGGTGATACCACCAAAGAGGACGATTGCTCCAAACTGGCGGACCTGGCCATTGAGAAATTCGGCTGCCTTAACCTGGTGGCCCCGGCCGCGGGCATCATCCGGGACGGCCTGATGGTGGCCCCGGACCGGGAGACCGGCAAGGTCACCAAAAAGATGTCCCTGGCAAACTTTCAGGCCGTCATCAACATTAACCTCACCGGGGTCTTTCTCACGGTGCGGGAGTGCGCGGCGCGGATGATCGACCATGGCTGCCGGGGACTGATCAGCCTGTTTTCCTCCACCGGTTCCCTGGGCACGGCCGGCCAGATCAATTACTCTTCCACCAAGGCGGCCATGAGCGTGATGCCCAAGGTGATCACCGCCGAGTTCTTCCGCCGCGGCCTGGGAAACCAGATCCGCTGCGTGGCCGTTGCCCCAGGGTATGTGGGCACGCCCATGGTGAAGGGCATGGACCAGAAGGCCCTGGGAAAAATCCTGGAACAGGTGCCCATCGGCCGCCTGGTCGAGCCTGCAGAAGTGGCCTCTCTTATTGGCGAACTTTACCGCAACGAGGCCCTGGCCGGGGAGACCTTCTTCATCCACGGCGGCCTGCGCCTGGGATCCAAAGGCTAGGCCCTCCTTCTTTCGAAAACCCAATCAACATCTCCCCCAAAAATGGCCCTGGTCGATAAAATGACCGGGGTCATTTTTCTTAAGTCCTGGAGATGATGGTTCATCCGCATAGTCTTTGGGGCCCGGCGTTTTTTTTAGCTGGATGGCTTTATGGTAAATATGATTTTCCGGCCTGTCACGCCGGAGGTCGCGAGTTCGAGTCTCGTCGTCCCCGCCAGTGCATACATGGGGTTGGGCCCCTTAGCCCAGCCCCTTTTTTTCTGGGATCTTCCCGCATATCGTTTGGGCGCGATCTGTCCTCTTCCCCCGACTGCCTTGGAGTTGGGCAGGAAAGTATAGTATGATCATCGGGAAAGGACGCGTGTTGGACCATGGCCAAAGAAAGCGCACATATCCCGAAGCCCCCTTTCCAGAACGGGCCGGCCCCGGCAGATCTGGTCTCCTGCGGCTTTCGCCGGGTCAACGTCGCGGATAAGCCTGCATTGGTGCAGCAGCATTTTACCGCGGTGGCGGCCAGGTACGATCTGGTCAACACCATCCTGAGCTTGGGCCTGCACCATGTCTGGAAACGCGCCGCGGTGCGGCTGATGGGGCTTAAGCCCTCCGACCGGGTGTTGGACGTGTGCGCCGGCACCGGGGATTTGGCCCTCCTGGCCGCGCCCCGCGTAGGCCCCGCGGGACGCGTGGTCCTGTACGATTTCAACCGGGCCATGCTGGGGCTGGGCGCGGCCAAGGTCAGGAAGGCGGGGCTGGCCGGCCGCCTGCAGGCGGTGCAGGGCGACGCCGAGCGTCTGGCCTTTGGGGACGCGAGCTTCGACGCGGCCATGGTGGGCTTCGGCATCCGCAACCTGACTCACCTGGAGCGGGGCTTTGCCGAGATGCACCGGGTATTGAAGCCCGGTGGGGTCATCATGTGCCTGGAATTTTCCCGGCCCGCCAGCGCCTGGTTCCGGGCCTTGTACGACGTTTACTCGTTTTACTTCATGCCCCTGGTGGGCAGGGTCTGCGCCGGTTCCTGGCAGGCGTACCGGTATCTCCCCGAATCCATCCGCCTGTTTCCGTCGCCGGAAGCCTTGTCTGACCTCCTGCGGCAGATCGGCTTCGCCGGGGTTTTTTACCGCCCCGTGACCAACGGCATCGCGGTGATCCACGTGGGCCGGAAGGCCCATGAGGGGCTTTAGAGAGCTTGCAGGGAAAAGCAGGGGGCGGCTGTCCGCCTTTTCCGGTTGCATCTCTATCCTGCGGCAATTATCTTACCCATAGTCATTTTCACCAGGAAAGGGACGGGAAGGACGGCTTTCCTCCGGCATTTCCGGCCCAAAGTCAGAAAGGACTCCATGAACCGGCATTCCTCCCCTCTGACCGTTCCGGCGTCTCACCTCGACGAACTTGCCATCAACACTATTCGCTTTTTGGCCGTGGATGCCGTGCAGCAGGCCAACTCCGGGCATCCCGGCATGCCCATGGGCGCCGCGGCCATGGCCTACACCCTGTGGGACCGCTTCCTCAGGTTCAACCCCAAAGACCCGGGTTGGCCCGGCCGGGACCGCTTCGTGCTGTCCGCGGGGCACGGCTGCATGCTGCTTTATGCTCTTCTGCACCTTTACGGCTTTGATCTGTCTCTGGATGAGATCCGCCAGTTCCGGCAATGGGGCAGCCGCACGCCCGGCCACCCGGAATACGGCCACACCCCGGGGGTGGAGGCCACCACGGGGCCCCTGGGACAGGGCATCGCCAACGGCGTGGGCATGGCCCTGGCCGAGGCGCACCTGGCGGCCCGCTTCAACCGGCCCGGTCTCGCCGTCATCGACCACTTCACCTATGTGCTGGCCAGCGACGGCGACCTCATGGAAGGGGTGTGCGCCGAGGCCTGTTCCCTGGCGGGGCATCTGGGGTTGGGCAAACTCATTGTGTTATACGACGACAACCTCATTTCCATCGAAGGCTCGACAAACCTGGCCTTCACCGAAGACCGGCTGGCCCGGTTCGCGGCGTACGGCTGGCACGTGCAGCAGGTGGCGGATGGCAACGACATGAGCCAGGTGGCCGCGGCCCTCGTGGCGGCTCAGGCGGAACAAAACCGGCCTTCGTTCATCGCGGTGCGCACGCATATCGGCTTTGGCAGCCCCCACAAGCAGGACAGCGCCGCAGCCCACGGCGAGCCCCTGGGCCCAGAAGAAGTCATCCTGACCAAGCAGAACCTGGGGTGGCCCACCGAGCCCACTTTCCATATTCCTGCCCAGGTGTTGAGCCATTGCCGCGCGGCCGTGGACCGGGGCGCAAAGCAACAGAAAAAATGGCAGTCGCTCTTTCAGGACTATGAAAAGGCGCACCCGGAGTTGGCGAGGGAGTTGCGGCGGCGCCTGAGCCGCGGCCTGCCTCCGGACTGGGAAAGGGACTTGCCGGTCTTCACCGGAGACCAGGGGCCTTTGGCCACCCGCAGCGCCTCGGGCAAGGTGCTCAACGCCATTGCCGGCAATCTGCCGGAACTGGTGGGCGGCTCCGGCGATTTGGCTCCTTCCACCAAGACCCTGGTCAAAGACGGCGGCGATTGTCTGGCGGGCAACCCCGGCGGCCGCAATCTGCGCTTCGGGGTGCGTGAGCATGCCATGGGGGCCGTGTTGAACGGCATGGCCTATCACGGCGGCTTTCTGCCTTACGGGGCCACTTTTCTCATTTTCAGCGACTACATGCGCCCGCCCCTGCGCCTGGCGGCGTTGGGGGGCCTGCATGTCATCCATGTGTTCACCCACGACAGCCTGGGGGTGGGGGAGGACGGCCCCACCCACCAACCGGTGGAGCAGTTGCTGGGGCTCAGGTCCATCCCCCATTTCCTGGTGATCCGGCCAGCGGACGCCAACGAAACCGCGGCGGCCTGGAAGATCGCGGTGGAGCATGCGGGGGGCCCCGTGGCCCTGGTGCTGACCCGGCAGAACCTGCCCATCCTGGACCCGGCCCTCTATCCCCAGGTGCGGGAGGGTGTCACCCGGGGCGGCTATGTGCTGACCGACCCCGCGCCGGGAACGCCGCCGGCCCTGGTCCTGGCGGCCACGGGTTCGGAGGTCCACCTGGCTTTGGCCTGTCGCGAGAAGCTGGCGGAGGACGGCGTCCCGGTGCGGGTGGTGAGCCTGCCTGCCTGGAACCTTTTCCAGCAGCAGCCTGCCGATTATCGCCGGGAGGTGATGACGCCTGGTCTGCCCGTTCTGGCCCTGGAGGCCGGAGTGAGCCTGGGGTGGCGCTCGTATCTGGATACTGGGCCGGAAATCGATGTCATCGGCGTGGACCGCTTCGGCGCCTCTGCCCCGGGAGGAGTGCTGATGCGGGAATACGGCTTCAGTGTGGAGCACGTCTGCGAACGGGCCCTGGCGTTGATAAAGCGGCACAAGGAGCAGCCATGATGCGGGTGGGGCTGGCCGCAGATCATGGCGGCTTTGATCTGAAGGAGAAGCTGGGTGCGGACCTGCGCAAACTGGGGTATGAGATTCGGGATTTCGGCGCCCGGGAATTTGACGCCACGGACGACTACCCTGATTTCGTCATTCCCCTGGCCCAGGCCGTGGCCGCCCGGGGGGTGGAGAGGGGCATCGCCGTCTGCGGCAGCGGCGTGGGGGCCGCCATCGCCGCCAATAAGGTTCCGGGAGTGCGCGCGGCTCTGATCACCGAATGCTATTCCGCGCGCCAGGGGGTGGAGCACGACGACCTGAACTTACTGTGCCTGGGAGGGCTGGTGGTGGGCTACGCCCTGGCCCGGGACCTGGTGCAGACTTTTTTGAATGCCTGTTTCAGCGGTGAAGAGCGGCACCTGCGGCGCTTGAACGAAATTATGCGGCTGGAGCGGCTGGAGGAGCAAGCCTGGTAGGCAACCCCGGGGTGGAACAGGGTTTTGGCCAGGGCCGCTAGTAACGCGTCCCAGAGGCATCTCACAGATGTTTGGAGCGATATTCCCCCTTCCTTGGGGGGAGGGGTTAGGGGGAAGAAAAATCAGGTAACATTCTATAATAACTCATTATATACGCCACCCCCACCCTAACCCTCCCCCATCAAGGGGGAGGGAACCAGGACAAAAACTTTCGTAAGGTACTTAAGGAACATGATATTAGTGTCATAATGACAAAATAAAGAATTTTTTCTTGCGACATAGAACACTTGGAGACGGCAACTTTCAGGAGAGACGATTTGACGGCAGTCTTGGCTGATCTGGGGGTGGTGGGCCTGGGGGTCATGGGGGCCAACCTGGCCCTGAATGTGGCTGAGCATGGGTTTCCCGTAGCGGTTTACAACCGCACTGCGGCCAAGACCCGGGAGTTGCTGGACCAGGCCGGAGAGTTGCCCCTGCGCGCCGCCGACAGTCTGCCCGATTTTGTGGCCCTCCTGGCCCGCCCCCGGGCCATCCTCATCATGGTCTCCGCGGGCCCGGCAGTGGACGCGGTGATGGAAGAACTGCTGCCCCTTCTGGAGGCCGGGGATCTGCTCATCGACGGGGGCAACTCTCATTTCAGCGACACGGCAAGGCGGGCGAAGTTTCTCGAGGAAAAGGGGCTGCTCTTCCTGGGCCTGGGCGTCTCCGGCGGCCAGGAGGGGGCCCGCCGCGGACCCAGCCTCATGCCGGGGGGCTCGCGCCCGGGCTTTGCCCGGGTGGCCCCCATCCTGACGGCCATCGCCGCCAAGGTGCAGGGGGAACCCTGCGTGGCCTACCTGGGGCCGGGCGGGGCCGGGCACTTCGTTAAGATGGTGCACAACGGCATCGAGTACGGTCTGGAGCAGCTCATCGCCGAAGCCTATGATCTGCTGAAACGGGGCCTGGGGCTCGGCAACGACGAGATCGGCAGGATTTTCCGGCGGTGGAATGAGGGGGAGCTGCAATCCTATCTCCTGGAAATTTCCGGCGACATTTTTAACCATCAAGACCCACAGACCGGCCAGGCCGTGGTGGACATTATCCTGGACGTGGCCGGGCAAAAAGGGACCGGCATCTGGACCTCCATGGCCGCGCTGGAATTGGGCGTGCCCGTCCCCAGCATCGATCTGGCCGTGTCCTCGCGCTTTTTGTCCACCCTGAAAAGCCAGCGCCAGGAGGCAAGCCGGGTGCTGGCCGGGCCGGAAGAGGCGAATCTTCCTGACCAAGGGGCCTTGCCGGCGCGCCTTAAAAACGCCCTGTACGCCGCCACGCTGGTCACCTATGCCCAGGGGCTGGCCCTGCTCTCCCAGGCCTCCGAGAAATATAATTACGGCCTCGATCTGGTCCAGGTGGCCCGCCTCTGGCGGGGCGGCTGCATTATCCGGGCCGTTTTGCTCAATGATCTGGCGGCCGCGTATGCGCGGCGCCCCGATTTGCCCCATGTGCTCCTGGACAGGGCGCTGGGTCAGGCAGTCATGCAGCGCCAGGACGACTGGCGGGCCGTAGTCCAGGCTGCCGCGGCCTGGGGCATTCCCGCCCCCGGCCTGATGGTGAGCCTGGCCTACGTAGACGCGCTGCGCAGTGAGCGGCTGCCAGCCAACCTGATCCAGGCCCAGCGGGATTATTTCGGGGCCCATACCTATGCCCGGATTGATGCTCCGGGGGCTTTCCATACTGACTGGCGCAAGGCGAAAGGTGAAGCATGACTCCTTTAACCCGGCCTGACACGACAATTTTTGCCATCTTCGGCGCGGGCGGCGATCTGGCCTGGCGCAAGCTCTTCCCTGCGTTGTACAGCCTCTATCTGGACCAGTGGCTGCCGGAGAAGTTCGCCATCCTGGGCATCGGGCATGCCCAGAAAAGCGACGGCTCCTTCCGGGACTGGCTGCGCCAGGGGGTGGACCGTTTTTCCCGCCGCGGCAAGACCGATGACGCGACGTGGCAGACCTTTGCCGACCGCATCAGTTTTCTGGCCGGGGACCTGGAGGACCCGCAGATTTACGGCGAGCTGGCCCGGCGGCTGGCTTCCCTGGAAAAGTCCTGGCATACCCGGGCCCACCGCGTCTTTTATCTGGGCCTGCCCCCCGGGCTGATCGAACCGGTCACCCGGCAGTTGGTCAAGGCGCGCCTCAACCAGGACCGCAGCCGGGTCCGCCTCGTCATTGAAAAGCCCTTCGGCCATGACCTGGATTCGGCCCGCAAGCTGAACCACGGCCTCACCCGGATGTTCGACGAAGCCCAGATCTTCCGCATCGACCACTACATGGGCAAAGAGACGGTGCAGAACATTCTGGCTTTCCGTTTCGCCAACACCCTGTTCGAGCCCATCTGGAACCGGCGCTACATTGATCATATCCAGATCACCGTGGCCGAACAGGAAGGCGTGGGCAGCCGCGGCAATTACTACGACAAGGCCGGGGCCTTGCGGGATATGATTCAGAATCATCTCCTGCAGATTCTCTGCCTCATCGCCATGGAGGCCCCCAGTTCCTTTAACGACAATGAAATCCGCAACAAGAAGGTGGACGTGCTGAACGCCATCCGCCCCATCATGCCCGAGGAGGTGAACCGGTTCGCGGTGCGGGGCCAGTACGGCGCGGGGTGGGTGGCCGGGCAATATGTCAGCGGTTACCGCCACGAGGAGCGCATTGCCCCCGATTCCCCCACCGAAACCTTTACGGCCCTGAAGTTTTATGTGGACAACTGGCGCTGGCAGGACGTGCCCTTCTACCTTCGCACCGGCAAGCGCCTGCCGGCCCGGATCTCCGAAGTCTGCATCCAGTTCCGGGCGGTGCCCCACCAATCTTTTCCGCCCCAGGCGGTCCTGGACTGGCGGCCCAACCGGTTGATCATCGCCATCCAGCCGGAGGAGGGGATTCTGCTGCGCTTCGAAGCCAAGCATCCCGGCCTGGGCCTGCGCCTGTCGCCGGTGGTCATGCAATTTTTCTACAAGGAAGCCTTCAAGGTGGTGCCTCCCGAGGCCTACGAGACCCTGCTGGTGGACGTTATGCGGGGCGACGCCACCCTGTTCATGCGGGGGGACCAGGCCGAAACCGCCTGGCGCATCCTTACCCCGGTGCTGGAAACCTGGGAGCAGGTCCGGCCCAGCGATTTTCCCAATTATCAGGCCGGGTCCTGGGGGCCGGAGGCCGCCGATATTCTCATTGCCCAGGACGGCCGGAGCTGGGTGATGCCCACAAATCTGCATTGTCAGGACGACGCGGCCATCTGCCGGGTAACGGTGGAGCCGCCGCCATGATCCACATCTATCCAGACCTCAAGTCGCTGAGCCAGGCCGCGGCGCGTCTGTGGACCGACCGGGCGGCCGAAGCCATCCATATCCACGGGCGGTTTGTGGCAGCCATATCGGGCGGGACCACCCCCCAGCGCACCTATGCCATCCTGGGTCAGCAAGCCTACCGGCGGGCCGTGGACTGGAGCCGGGTGCATCTCTTCTGGGCGGATGAACGGTGCGTGCCTTTGGGCGATCCCCGCCATAATGCCAGCGTGGCCCGCAGCCTCTGGCTGGATAAGACGGCCATCCCCCCCGACCAGGTGCATGCCCTCGACTGTCTGGGAGACCCGGCCCGGGCTGCCCGGGACTATGAACAGACCTTGCGGGAATTTTTTAAGCCGCATCCCCCGCAGTTTGACCTGGTGTTTCTGGGATTGGGCGCGGACGGGCATACCGCCTCCCTGTTTCCCGGTTCCCCGGCGCTGCGGGCCCGGGGCCGGCTGGCCATGGAAGTGCAGGCGAAAGATGCGGATTTCCGGCGGGTCACCCTGACGCCGCTGGCCCTCAACCGGGCGCGGTCAATCGTCTTTCTGGTGGCCGGGACGGCCAAGGCCCGCATTTTACAACGCATCCTGTCGGAGCCGGACGCCATTCCGGCCCTGCCGGCCCAGCTCATCCGGCCGGTGTCAGGGGAGGTGCACTGGCTGGTGGACCAGAAGGCCGCAGATTACCTGACTTCCAACCTGATGGCGTAAAGTGTCAATGCGGACGATAGGGTAGGGGGCAATTGCCCTTCTGTCCCCACAAAAATTCACATCTTCACTGTGTAAGAGGAGAACCTTGCGAAAACTCTCCGCTTCCATCCTCGCCGCGGATCTGGGCCGGCTGGCGGAGCAGGTCCAGGAAGCCGAAGCGGCCGGGGTGGACTGGATTCACGTGGACGTCATGGACGGCCATTTCGTCCCCAATCTCACCTTCGGCCTGCCCGTGGTCCGGGCCATCCGCCGGGCCGCCACGGCGCCTGTGGACGTGCACCTGATGATCAGCAATCCGGGCTTGTATATTGAGGACTACGTGCAGGCCGGGGCCGATTGGCTGGGGGTGCATGTGGAGGCCACGGCGCACCTGGAGCGGCTCATCCGCCAGATCAAGGAGGCCGGGGCCAGGGCCAGCGTGGCCCTCAATCCTGCCACTCCCCTGACCAGCATTGAGGTGATTTTGGGCGAACTGGACATGGTTTTGCTCATGACGGTGAACCCGGGATTCAGCGGCCAGACATTCATCCCCGCGGTTCTGCCCAAAATCAAGAAACTGCGGCAGATGATCGATGAGGCGGGCCTGCCGGTGCTTTTGGCTGTGGACGGCGGGGTGCACCTGGACACCATCGACCGCGTGGTGGAGGCCGGAGCGGATGTTTTGGTGTCCGGTTCAGGAATTTTCGGGGATGGGGGGATCGCCGACAATGTGAGGAGACTCAAGGACCGGCTGGGGTGATCCGTCTCAGTGATGACGGTGGCGCAGGCTTTTCAGCCTGCGTCCGGCGGGATGCGCTTCGCTTTCCCGCGCTGCCAAACTTTTCTTTTCAGAAACAGGAGGAACCGCCATGGCAAAAGAAGGTTACCCCCCGTGGTACCTGGCTATCAAGGAGAAGCACGGCAAATTTATCGCGGCCCTGGAGCAGTTGGGTGAAGTCGTGCGCCAGGAGGGGCCTCTGGATGAGAAGACCTCGCACCTTATCCAGTTGGCGGCCGCGGCGGCCATCCAGTCACAGGGGTCGGTGCACAGCCACGCCCGCCGGGCTTTAAAAGCCGGAGCCAGCCCCGAAGAGATCTATCATGCGGTGATCCTGCTCACCAGCACCATTGGCTTCCCCAAAACGTCGGCCACTCTGAGCTGGGTGCACGACGTGGTGACGGGCAAGAAGCCTTAGGGCTGGGGAAGAAAACGAGAGGAGAGGACCGGGGGCGCCTGCTCCCCCGCCCTCCCCTCAAACTTCCCTCCCAACCCCCATTAAGGGGTTGGGTCAGGGGCCTGTGACTCCCGGCCCCCCAAAAAGTACAGCATCTCCCCTCATCCCACCTTGATGCGGCTGG
Source organism: uncultured Desulfobacterales bacterium (assembly GCA_964522695.1). GTDB lineage: Bacteria > Desulfobacterota > Desulfobaccia > Desulfobaccales > 0-14-0-80-60-11 > VGSQ01. The sequence continues at coordinate 22,529 of CAZFWX010000010.1, read as the reverse complement.
TGAGGCAGGCCCGGCAGGTACCGGAGCGGAACCGGGCCGCATCGGACAGGGACAGTACGCCCACCAGGTTTTTGGGGTCGTCCTTCCAGACAAAGAGGCGGTGCAGGTCGAAGAAGATCATCTTGTGCAGGGCCCGGGCCAGCCAGTCCTCCTGGCCGCAGGCCTGCACCGGGGCGCTCATTATGGCCCGGGCCGTGGTCTCCACCGGCACGCCGTGGCGGTAGGCATTCATGAGGTCGGTTTTGGACACCACCCCCACGGGTGCTCCTCCGGCATCCCGGATGAGCACGGCGCCCAGCCGCTGGGCCGCCAGACCCTCCATCACCGCATATAGGCTGTCCCCGGCATCCTGGGAATGGATGGCCGGCGTCATGACCTCCCGGACGCGGACATTGTCGGCCGCCAGCCCCATCCCCCGCTCCTCCTTGAGACGGAACAGGCTGCGCTCGCATTTATGGCAGAAGCGGTAGAGCAGGCCCACAATGTCGGGGTAAGCCAGCACGCCCTGGGCCCGGCCCGGCTGGTCGGCCTGCACGTAAAGACGGTGGATCTTCATCGTGCGCATGGTTTCCAGGGCCGCGTCCAGGGACTCGTCGGCCCCGCAGAACAGGGGCGGCCCCGTCATGATGCTTTCGGCCGGGGTGTCCAGGGAAAGTCCGGCGTAGTAGGCGCCCATGAGGTCGGTCTTGGAAACCACCCCCTGTCCCTCGCCATTTTCGCCGGTGATGAGCAGGGCATTCACCTTGTATTTGATGGTGAGGTTGATGGCCTGGGACAGGGCGCCGGCGCGGGGCAGGCTGATGACCTGGCGCCGCATGGCGTCCCGGACGCTCAATCCCTTCAGCATGTCCTGGTAATGGATGATCGTCATGGTCCCAGGAAAAGTTTAACCGGTGAGCAGGTTTACCAGGTCCCCGAAGACCCGGGACAGATAGACTATGCCCACGATGCGGCCGTCTTCCAGCACCGGCAGGCGGCGCACGTGTTTTTTGATCATGATGTCGATGATTAACAGCAAATGGGTGTCCGGGGTGATGGTGATCAACTCGGTGGTCATGACGTCGCCCACCAGAACGTTCTTGGCCCGCTGACAGGCCTGCTCCAGGATGCCGGCGGTGTCGATGTCCTGCAGTTCACCCCAGATGTGGATATGTTTAGGCCGGATCAGCAGGAAAATGTCGTAAATGGACAACATGCCCACCAGATTGCCTGCTGCGTCGGTGACCATCATGCCGAAGACAGGGCGGGCCAGATCGCGGCCGGCCTCCCGGAAGCGGGCCACCGCGGTGGCAATGGTGTCTTCCGGCCTCAAAGTGATAAAATCCCGATCCATGACGTCACGGGCGGTGAGAGTCAAAGCGCCTCCGAACCGGCGGCGAAGGCTCGCCGGAAGTAGAACTGCTGGCAGAAAACCAGGGGCCAGAATTTGGCTGCGTCAGATTATACCATCAGGCAGGCGTTGGTGATGACTATTTACAGGGTCACGGGACGCGCTCAAAGAATTTTTCCTTCCCCCTCATTGGCGAGGAAAGCTCGCCGCCAGGGCCTCATCCACTTAGCTGCATTTGCATTGCCAAGATTATCCAGGACCAGTGCTGTCCGGCGACGACATGTGCCCAGAGGTTTGGGGAGCACGTTGTCCATAAACCCCTGTGTCGGGTTTCTATGTGCAAGTGCTGGGCATCGCTGACTTTTCTCGGGACACGGGAGCATGGGGTTCCCATGTTCCCTCCTCCTGCATGGGGGAGGGCCGGGGTGGGGGTGGCAGATTTATGAGATTTCCTTGGCGGTTGCCTTAATATCCCCCTCCCCCAACCCCCTCCCACCGGGGGAGGGGGCTGAAAAACCATGCCTCTGGAAAATCCGTACCGGACACTGCTGATCCAGGGCCAGCCCGGCTCAAGTTCCCATTTTTTCCCGGCTCATCCTCTGGCCGGAAGTCTCACGGGGGTTTGAGAAGACTTGCCGGAGCGCGTTCGATTATTTAAAATTACAAAGATATATATTTTTATAGCGGGAAATGATGGCAACCGGGGCTGAAACCAAAGTTTTGCACGATTTTCCGGCTGGTTGGCTGGTGGATCTGGCCCCCCCCGGGGAACTGATGGCCTTGAAAAAGGAGGAGGTCCTGGCACGCGGGCGCACCGCCTGGCAGGACTATGAAATATTTGTCAATCGTCTGTGGGGGCGGGTCCTGGTCCTGGACGGGCGGCTGCAAGCCGCGCAGCACGACGAGTTCATCTACCACGAAGCCCTGGTGCAGCCGGCTCTGACGGCCCACCCTGAACCTCGCCGGGTGATGGTCATGGGCGGCGGGGAAGGGGCCACGCTGCGGGAGGTGCTGCGGCACGGCTGCGTGGAACGGGCGGTGATGGTGGACATCGACCGGGAACTGGTGGAGGTGTGCCGGCAGTGGCTGCCCACCTTTCACCACGGGGCCTTTGACGATCCCCGCACCGAACTGGTCTTCGCCGACGGCCGGACCTGGCTGGCGGAACAGGCTGACGGGGCCTTCGACGTCATCATCCTGGATCTCACCGAACCGCTGGAGGAAGGCCCGGCGCTCAAACTCTTCACCCGGGAAATGTATGAGCTTTGCCGGGTAAAGCTGGCCCAGGGCGGGCTGTTGGCGGTGCAGTCGGGCTCCGCCGGCTTAGCCGGCCGGCTCATGCCCGATCTGTGGGCCACCCTGACCAGGGTGTTTCCCAGGGTGCTGCCCTATGGCGCCTTCGTACCCAGCTTCATGGACCTGTACGGCTTTCACCTGGCCGGGGGCCTGGACTTCACCTGGCCTGCCCCGGAGGAAATGGCGGCCCGCCTGGGGAACAGGGGTGTGACCGATCTTCACTGGTTCGACCCGGAGTACTCCGTGGCCCTGCCGCACCTGCCCGTCTTCGTGCGGACGCGCCTGACTGCGGGCGGCCGAATCCTCACCGACGCGGCCCCTTTTGCGGTGCTGGAAGGAGAAATGCGGATATTTTGAGAGGTGCGGGGAGGCCAGGGCCTTAAGGTGGGGAAGCCTTCCTCTCTTTGACTTTGACGTTCTTCTGATGATGTTATAGCCTAAGTCATGGCCTGAGGCAGATTTTTCAGAAATTACGTCAGTTACAGTTTCATGCATAACGACATGAATTCATGCGCATAGACCAAATTCAGTCTGCTTTTGTCATTCTGAGGCGCCGGAGGCGCCGAAGAATCTCATCTTTCAGGAATACAAGAGACCCTTCACCTTCGGCTCAGGGTGACAAAATACAGCCCTTTCAAGATTATTCAAACCTAATCATGCGCAAATATTTATGACGCTATGTAGAGAAATTTTTCAGAACCTTATCTATTTTTTTGGAGGTTGCAGTCAGCAAGCCTATGACTAGGAGAAGAGTGGGAGTCTACGTTGACTCCATGAATATCATGCGCAACGGCGGCTATGGCATGCGCTATGAGGTCGTCCGCCGGCTGGCGTCGGCAAACGGGGATGAAGCCCTGCGCCTGAACGCTTATGTAGCCATCGACGAGGAGCGGGCCGTTTCCGATCCGGCCTATAAAAATACCCTGAACTTCATCCTGACCCTCCGGGACCTGGGTTTCAAGGTGGTGGAAAAGGCCATCCGCTGGTACACCGACGATTCCGGGCGCACTTACGGCAAGGCCAACCTGGACATGGACATGGGTCTGGACATCATCTCCCAGTCCGAACGGCTGGATCTGATCTACCTGTTCACCGGTGACGGCGACTTCACCAGCGTGGTGACCATGGCCCAGAACAAGGGCTGCCGGGTGGAACAGGTGGCCTTTGCCAACGTCTCTTCCCGCCTGCGCCGGGAGGTGGACCTGTTCATCTCCGGCTACCTGGTGCCGGGGCTGTTGCCCACCGCGCCGCCCCAGGCCGCGGCCCCGCCCTGGGGAGAGGACGGCAGCCGGGTGCGGGGCGTGTGCACCAAGTACTTCCTGGATCGCTCATTTGGGTTCCTGCGCTTCATGAACAGCTTCGGCAAGCTCTGGGTAACGGACACCCGTCTCGAAGAGTCTCCCTACACTTCAGTCTTTTTCATGGAAAAGGACCTGCCCTCCGGGGTGCCCCCGGAGCATCTGCCCAGCCGGGATTACATCCTGGAGTTTGACCTCAGGGAGGGCGAAAAGGGCTTCGTGGCCAGCAACATCGAACTGGTGCATAAGTACTGATCAGGACCAACCGCGGGGGAGAGGCGAGGGATACCCTGGGGCCCTCCCCCGCGCCATTTTGAGGAGACGGTATGGGTGACAGACTTAAAGTGTTGATGGTGGCGTCCGAGGCGGTGCCTTTCGCCAAAACGGGGGGGCTGGCCGACGTCATCGGCGCCCTGCCCGGCGCGCTGGCGGGGTTGGGGGTGGATGTCCGGGTGCTCCTGCCTTATTACGGCATGGTCAAACAGGGGAAGACCCCTGTGACCTGCGCCGCGGAGAATCTGCAAGGCCGCCTGGACGGCCAGCCCCTGGCCTTCAACGTCATGGTGGCCAAATCCGGCGAGGTGCCGTTCTATTTCATCGAGCGGGACGAGTTTTTCGAACGCAGCCAACTCTACGGCAAGCCCAGCGGCGACTACTTCGACAACCTGGAGCGCTTTTCCTTCTTCAGTTCCACGGTGCTGCCCTTCTGCCAGGCCCTGGCTTTTCACCCGGACGTCATCCACGTGCACGACTGGCAGGCGGCCCTGGTGCCCGTCTATCTCACCCACCTGTGGCAGGACGCCCCGGCCGTGGCCAGCGCCAAGACGCTCATCACCATCCACAATCTGGCCTACCAGGGGCTCTTCAGGAAAGACAAGTTTCCCCTGCTGGGCCTGGATTGGTCCGTCTTCGGGATAGACGGCCTGGAATACTACGACCAGATCAACCTGCTCAAGGGCGGGCTGGTCGCCTCCCACGCCATCAACACGGTGAGCCGCACCTACAGCCAGGAAATCCAGACCCCGGAGTTCGGCTACGGTCTGGACGGGGTCTTGAGGAGCCGGGCCGAATCCCTGTTCGGCATTGTGAACGGCGTGGACTACGACGTCTGGAGCCCGGAGAAGGACACCCTCATCCCTGCCACCTTTAGTCCCACCAAACTCAAAGGCAAGGCTGAAAACAAGAAGGCCCTGATGGCCGCCTACAAGCTGGACCCGGCCCTGGAATCCCAGCCCATTTTAGGGGTGGTCTCCCGCCTGGCCGACCAGAAGGGTTTTGACCTCATCGCCCAGGTCCTGCCCGAACTCATGACCCGCAAGATCCCCCTGGTCATCCTGGGCACGGGCGAGCAGAAGTACCACGACTGGCTGGAGGAGGAAACCGTCAAGTACCCCGGCATCCTGGGCGTCAAGATCGGCTTTGACAACGCCCTGGCCCACTTGATCGAAGCGGGCGCGGACATGTTCCTCATGCCTTCGGCCTACGAGCCCTGCGGCTTGAACCAGATGTATTCGCTCAAGTACGGCACCGTGCCCATCGTCCGGGCCACCGGAGGCCTGGTGGACACCGTGGCCCCGGTGGACGCGGCCAAAGGCGCGGGCACCGGGTATCTCTTCAAGGAGAAATCCGCGGAGGCCTTCATCAAGGTCATCAACGCCGCGGTGGAGGCCTACAAGGACAAGAAACTCTGGCAGAAGATCATGAAAAACGGCATGACCCAGGACTGGTCCTGGACCACCTCGGCCAAGACTTATGTCAACCTCTACCAGAAACTGGTGGCCGGGGAGGTGTAGGCCGGACTGACGCCGCCGTTATTGGAATAATGAAAATGAATGTCGGGGCGGGTTTGAAACCCGCCCCTCTATTTTTTATGGGCTCAGTTTGTTAATGGTGGGGCGGGCCTTTGTGCCCGCCGTTGATGACCTGGATAGGGGAAAGATTCTTCTTGTAAAAAGAAAATTGACAATTTACACTTTTTGCAGGTGATAAAAACCTTCCGGCACAAAGGCTTGCGGCGTTTTTTTGAGGATGACGACGGCAGTAAGTTGCCGCCGGCGATGCAGGAGCGGATTCGGCTCATTCTCTCCGTCTTGCACGCCGCGCCGGAGATTGAAGGCATAAATCTGCCGACCTTTCGTCTGCATCCTCTGAAAGGGGACTGGCAAGGATATTTCGCCGTGACGGTCCGGGCCAATTGGCGGATTATATTCCGGTTTGTGGACGGCGACGCCTACGACGTGGATTTTGTCGATTATCATTGAGGGAGCGAAAACCATGGAAATGAAAAACCCGGCGCATCCCGGCCAGCTTGTCAAGGCGTGCCTGGAAGACCTGGGCCTAAGTGTGGCGGAGGCCGCGAAAGGAATTGGCATCACGCGTCAGCAACTGCACAATGTCATTGCCGGACGCAGCAGCGTTACGCCGGAAATGGCGCTGCGTTTTGAAAAGGCTTTTGGCAGTACGGCGGAGACGTGGCTGAGGATGCAGGTGAATTATGACCTGGCGCAGATACGCCGGCGCGCCCCCGGCATAGAGGTGGAGCGGCTGACCCCGAAGCCAGCCTGAAACATACAAACTGTCCCGGACTTGCCCCTTAGAGAATTTAACTCTCCCCATGTCTCCCCGGAGCCCTTCACCGTTATACTACCTCCCAAACCGCCGCAACCTTAGTGAATTGGTCACCACGCTCACCGAACTCAAGGCCATGGCCGCCGCGGCCAGGGCGGGGCTTAGGAAGCCCGCGGCCGCGGCCGGGATGGCCACCACGTTGTAGCAGAAGGCCCAGAAGAGGTTCTGGCGAATGATGCGCATCATCTGCCGGGAAAGGCCGATGGCCTGGGGGATGAGTTTGAGATCGTCCCGGATGAGGGTCAGGTCCGCGGCCTCCAGGGCCACGTCCGCGCCGGTGCCCAGAGCAATGCCCACGTCGGCCTGGGCCAGGGCCGGGGCGTCGTTAATGCCGTCACCCACCATGGCCACCACTTCCCCGGCTATCTGCAGGTCGGCGATGGCCTTGGCCTTGTCCGCGGGCAGCACTTCGGCCAGGACCCGGTGGATGTGCACCTGGGCGGCCACGGCCTGGGCGGCCTGGCGGTGGTCGCCGGACAGCAGGTGAATCTTAAGCTTGAGCCTGCGCAAGGCCTCCACGGTGGCCACGGCGTCGGCCTTGATGGTGTCCGCCGCGGCGATGAGGCCCCGGGAGCGGCCGTCCACGGCCAGAAAGACCGCGGTCTTGCCTTCTTCGGCCAGGTGTTTCTGGATGGAGTCAAGATCCACGGTAGGCACGCCCCCTCTGATCATGAAGACCAGATTGCCCAACAACACCTGCCGCCCTTCGATGGCGGCCTTGACCCCCAGCCCGGGCACGGCCTCGAAACCAGTGGCCTCTGGCACAGTCAGTTCCCGGTCCCTGGCCTCCCGGGCGATGGCTTCGGCCAGGGGGTGCTCCGACTTGGCCTCCAGGGCCGCGGCCCAGGCCAGGACTTTGTCCGGATGCCAGGTTTCGAAGGCGCTCACGTTCGTGACCTGCGGCTTGCCCAGGGTGAGGGTTCCTGTTTTGTCAAAGACCACGGTGGTGAGGCGGTAGGCCCGTTCCAGGACCTCGCCCCCCCGGATGAGGATGCCCAGCTCCGCGCCCCGGCCGGAGCCCACCATCACCGCGGTGGGGGTGGCCAGGCCCATGGCGCAGGGGCAGGCGATGATAAGCACCGCCACAGTGCTCACCAGGGCCCGGGTGAGGGCGGGGGGCGGTCCCCACATGAGCCAGGCCCAGGCGGTGATGCCGGCCAGGACAATGACCACGGGCACAAAGACGCCGGCCACCCGGTCGGCCAGACGTTCAATGGGAGCCTTGCCCGATTGGGCCTCCTCCACCAGACGGATGATCTGGGACAGGACCATGTCCTGTCCCACCCGGGTGGCCCGGAATACCAGAAAGCCCCGCTGGTTCAGGGTGGCGCCCCAGACTTCGGCGCCCGCCTCCTTGGCCACGGGCAGGCTCTCGCCGGTGAGCATGGATTCATCCACGCTGCTGGCCCCTTCCACCACCACGCCGTCCACGGGGATTTTCTCGCCGGGCCGCACCACCAGGAGATCGCCTACGATCACCTGCTCCAGGGGCAGTTCCACTTCCTGGCCGTCCCGGCGCACCCGGGCGGTGGGCGGGGCCAGGGCGAAGAGACGGCGCAGGGCTTCCGAGGCCCGGCCCCGGGAGCGGGCTTCCAGCCAGCGGCCCAGGAGGATGAAGGTGATGATCATGGCCGTGGTGTCGAAATAGACGTTGGGGGGATGCCCCGCCGCGGTCACGGTTTCGGGATAGAAGGTGACCCAGGCGGAATAGCCGTAGGCCGCGGTGGTCCCCAGGGCCACCAGGGTGTCCATGGTGGCGCTGCCGTGCAGGGCCGCGCTGAGGGCCCCGCGGAAGAAGGGTGCGCCCGACCAGAAGAGCACGGGCGTGGTTAAGACCAGGAGAATGAAGGCCAGTTGCTGATGGGGCAGCGCCAGAGCCTCGGGCACTCCGGGAACCATGGCCAGAAAGACGGGCAGGCTTAAGGCGAGGGCCATGAGGAAGCGCCGGCGGCTGGCCTTGACTTCGGCTTCAGGAGACGCCACCCCTTTGGGCCGCCCCAGGGACCAGTCTTCCACCTGGTAGCCCGCGCCGACGATGGCTTCCTGTAAGGCCTCCACGTTGGCCCGGGCTGGGTCGAAGATGACTTTGGCCCGGCGGGTGGCCAGATTGACCCGGGCCTGGACAACGCCGGGCACCGTCTGCAGCACCCGCTCCACCCGGGCCACGCATGCCGCACAATGAAGCCCCCCCAGGGTCAACACCGCTTCCGCCCGTTTTTCGGCCATGGCCAAGCCTCCCATGCGAACAGGGATGGGGTGGCGGACGAGGGCGCCCCACGCATCCCGGCATTATCTTCACTCTTCCATACCATAAGCCGCTGCGGAGCGAAAGGCAACAGGCAGCTTACTTGCCCGGGGGGGGAAGAATTGGTAGTATAGGGGCATGTTCAAGAAGCGGAAATTTGACTGGGGCAGGAAGGGAGGCCTGGTGGTCACCGGCCTCGCGGCGCTGGGGGCGCTGGGGGTGATTGTCTGGCTGGGTTTCAGCACCCTGGACTGGGAAGACCCCGTCATCAATCTGAAAACTCCTGTGGCGGTCATCGGCGCCAAGACCACTTTTCACCTGCAGGTGGGCGACCAATCCGCGGGCTTGCGGGAGGTGCGCATCACCCTGGCTCAGGACGGCCAGGAAAGAGAGGTGCTGGCCCGCACTTTTCCCCCGGCGGGCGATCCCGGCGCCACCGTGGATGTGCCCTTTACCGTGGAACCCAAGGCCCTGGGGCTCAAGGAAGGCAAGGTGCGCCTGACCATCACGGCCCGCGACCGCTCCTGGCGCAACTTTTTCAAGGGGCGCATCGCTTCTCTCACCAAAGAGATGGACATTGACCTGGTCCCCACCACCGTGAGCTTCGTGTCCATCAGCCATCTTCTGCACGCCGGCGGCACCGGGACCCTGGTTTACCGGGTCAACAAGACCCCCAAGGAAAGCGGAGTGCTGGTGGGCGGGCGGATGTACCAGGGCTTTCCCAATCCCAAGGGAGGCGCCGGCGAATATGTCGTCCTGTTTCCCGTGCCCCGGGAACCGGCCAATCCCGCCCAGATCGACCTGGTGGCCCGGCCGGCCCTGGGCGAAGAGGTGCGCCAGCGCCTGACGCTGAAAATCAAGCCCCGCAAGTGGAGGCACGACAACATGAATTTGTCGGATGACTTCCTGCGGCGCATGGCGGCCACCTTCCCCACCTCCACCCCCTCTGATCCCTTGCAGGCTTTCCTGGAGATCAACCGCCAGATCAGGAAGGCCAACCACGATAAGGTGATGGAGGTCTGCTCTCACAGCCGTCCCCAGCCCCTGTGGCAGGGGGCCTGGCAGCGCCTGCTGGGCAAGCCCATGGCCCGGTTCGGCGACAAGCGCACCTATGTCTGGCAGGGTAAAGCCGTGGACAACCAGACCCACCTGGGAGAGGATTTGGCCTCTTTGGAGCAAAGTCCCGTGCCCGCGGGCAACCATGGTGTAGTTGTCATGGCCGAACCCATGGGCATTTACGGCCAGACCATCATCCTGGACCATGGGCTGGGGGTCTTCTCCCAGTACAGTCACCTGAGCAAGATGGACGTCAAGGTGGGGGATGAGGTGAAGAAGGGCGCGGTCGTGGGCCGCACCGGCGCCACCGGCCTGGCCGGCGGGGATCACCTGCACTTCTCCATGATCGTGCAGGGCGAGTTCGTGGACCCCCTGGAATGGTGGGACGCCCATTGGCTCAAGGACCAGGTGGAGGGGGTGTGGACCAAGGCCGCGGCCCCGGCCAAGCCTGCGGAACCTGAAAAACCGGAAGGTGAAAAGAAGAAGTCCGGCAAAGCCAAGGGCAAAAAGCAGGGCCGCTGAGAGCCGGGCCGGGAAAACCGGGAGTGGGAGAGGGCAGGGGGCTCAGGCGTCCAAAACTGCGCGCCTGCCGGCCTTCCCCCTTGATCTCCACAGCCTCAGCAGGTCTTTTGCGGCCACAAGGAAATATGCATGATCATCAAGATCAATCCCATCAACCCCCAGGAGCGTCTGTTGCGCAAGGTGGTGGAAGCCCTGACGGGCGGCGGCCTCATCGGCTACCCCACCGACACGGGCTACGCCCTGGGCTGCGACCTTTACAACCTGAAGGGCATCAGCAAGCTCTACCAGATCAAGCGGCGCCCGCTGTCCAAGCCCGTCAGTTTCATCTGCGCGGACCTGAAGAACATCAGCGAATACGCGGTGGTGGAAAACCAGGCCTATAAGGCCATGCGCCGCCTCCTACCCGGACCGTACACCTTTATCTTGCAGGCCTCCCGCCAGGTACCCAAGATCCTCCAGACCAAGCGCAACACCGTGGGCATCCGGGTGCCCAACCACCCCATCGCTTTAGGCTTGATCGGGCTTTTGGGTCATCCCATCATTTCCACCGGGGCCAACCTGGCCGGCGGTTTGGCGGAGAGCGATCCCTACGAGATCGAGGCCATGTTCAAGCCGCACCTGGCCCTGGTCATCGATGCGGGGATCATCTTGCCGGCCCCCTCCAGCGTCATTTCCTTCATCAACGACGTTCCCGAGGTCATCCGCGCGGGCCAGGGGGATGTGAGCAGTTTTGTTTAAGTTCCTAAATTATGGGACTTTGATTAACGTTCAGGTCCCTGGCCGTCTCTTATGATTACATCGAATTCCGGCGGCACGGGCGTCCTCGCCTGCGTCGGAGTCAGACGGCAAGAAGCTTGTTGCCCGCAAGAAGAAGGATTCTTAAAAAAGGAGAATTCCATGCGTATGAGGGCTGGGCGTCCCTGGATCATCATCTCTCTTTTGCTGGCAATGTCTTTGACCTGCACGGCCCCGATCCGGGCGGCGTCCGCGGATCTCCAGGCTCTGGGCCAGGGCGGCGCAGGCTTCACCCTGAATCTCTACCACCAGATGCTGGCCAAAGAAAAGGGCAACATCTTCTTTTCGCCCTACAGCATTTCGCTGGCGCTGTCCCTGGTCCTGGCCGGGGCCAAAGGCGAAACGGCCCAGGAGATGGCCAGGGCGCTGGGACTCAATCTCCCACCCGAGCGGCTCCACCCGGCCATGGGGGAACTGGTCCGCCATCTTACCAAGGTGGGCAACGAAGCGGGCCAAACCCTGAGCGTGGCCAACGCCGCCTGGCTCAGCCAGGGAATGAAGCTGCTGCCGGATTATCAGAGTCTGATCAAGGACAAATACAGCAGCGAGATCAATCAGGTTGACTTCTGCCAGGGAGAGCAGGCGCGGCAAACCATCAACGGCTGGGTGTCACGGAAGACAAAGGACCGCATCAAGGACCTCATCCCCTCGGGCCTGCTCAATTGCGACACCATGATGGTGCTCACCAACGCCATTTATTTCCTGGGGGAGTGGGCCGAGAAATTCGACGCCAAGCAGACCAAGCCCGAACCCTTCTGGGCCAGCCCGGACAAGAAGGTGGAAACCCCCTTCATGCACCGCACCGGAGAGTATCTCTACGCTGAGGCCGAAGGCTGGCAGGTGCTGGAACTGCCGTACCGGGAAAACCGCTTGGCCATGGTGGTACTCCTGCCCAAAACCAAGGGCGGCCTGGCTGAGGTGGAAAAAGGCCTGACCGTCGCAAATCTGGAGAAGTCCAGCAAGGACCTGGCGCCCCGCAAGGTGCAGGTGAGCCTGCCCAAGTTTGAGGTCAAGGCCGCCTACGGGCTCAATGAGTATCTCATCGCCGCGGGCATGAAGCGGGCTTTCAGCCCCATCGCCGATTTTTCCGGGATCGCCGCGCAGCAGAAAATGAAGATCGACGCGGTGCTGCACAAGGCCTGGGTGAAGGTGGAGGAAAAGGGGACCGAGGCCGCCGCGGCCACCGCGGTGGTGATGACCAAGGCCGCCGCCCCCGTGGCCCCAAAGCCGGTAACGTTCAAGGCCGACCACCCCTTCCTTTTCCTCATCAAAGATAAGGAGACGGGCCTGATCCTCTTTTGGGGGCGGCTGGCCAATCCGAAGGCGGGTTGAGGTCAAGAAATCTGAGGGAGGGAGCCAGGGGTGATCACCCGTGGCTCCTACTCCTTGCCGATCTGCACCGGATCACCCACCTTAATCCCCTGCCGGCGGGCAAAGCCGCCATTCACCTCCAGGACATACCGCACCGGCTCCGGGGATTCCAACGGCCGCTGCTCCCCGGGCTGGACGTTTTCTTCCATTCCCACCACCTGGCCCCGGCCGATCCAGAGGATGTCGATGGCGAACTGCATGCCCCGCATGCAGAACTGTTGGTAGGACTCTTCCGTAAAAATAAAGAGCATGCCCCGGTCCGGGGGCAGGCTCTGGCGGTAGCCCAGACCCAGATAGGTTTTCTCGGGGGTTTCCACCACTTCGGCCTTGAGGCGCACCTTGCCCAGAGTGACCGGGGTGAGGCGGTTGCCGTTTTCCGAGAGATCCTGGGAAGAGGCGGCCCCCGCGGCGAGAAGCAGGAGCACGGTGATGAAGAAGGCTGAGGAGAAAATCTTTCTAAAATTATAGCTCTTTTGTATTCGCATGATTTCTTCCGATGAAATCGGGCGGAGCAGGTAGTTCCCAGGCAAGCAAAGATTCTGGTGGCACAGGTGTCCTCACCTGTGCAGACGCAGGCTGGAAAGCCTGCGCCACCGGGACTCTTGTCGTGTCCTCAGCCCCCGGGAGTGGCCTCAGCCAGCAACTCCTCCCGGTACAGCCGCACAAATGCCTCCAGGTCCTCTTGCCAGGGGCGCATGACATTCAGCCCCGCCTCTTTCAGCCGCCGGTTTTCCAGGATGGAGTTCTTGGGCCTTACCGCAGGCGTAGGGTACTCCGCCGTGGTGATGGGCGCCAGGGGAACATCCACTCCCATGAGGCCGAGAAAGGCCTGAGCCGCTTCATACCAGGTGCACACCCCCTCGGCGGTGGCGTGATAAATCCCCTGGCCGCCCGCCTCGACAAGCCTGGCAATTTGCCGGGCCAAGCGGTGCGACCAGGTGAGGGAGCCGAACTGATCGTGCACCACCTTAAGCGGCTGGGGAGGAGTGCGCCGGGCCAGTCGCAGCATGGTCTTGAGGAAGTTGGGGCCGCGGCGGCCGTAGAGCCAGGCGGTGCGCACAATGGCGAAGCGGTCCGTGGCCTCCCGGATGGCCTCTTCCCCCCGCAGTTTGGAGAGGCCGTACTGGGACAGGGGGCCGGTGGGGTCGTCCTCCAGGTAGGGGGTGGGCGGCGGTTTCAGGCCGCCAAAGACATAATCGGTGGAGACATGCAACAGCCAGCCGCCATGCCGGGAAAGAGCCTCGGCCAGGTAGCGCGGTCCTGAGGCATTGACCGCCAGGGCCCGGTCCCGTTCCGTTTCGGCCCGGTCCACCTGGGTGTAGGCCGCGCAGTTCACCACCCAATCTGGCCGGTGCGCGCGGATGGCCGCGTCCACCGCCTGGGGGTCCGTAATGTCCAAGGATGCCTCGGGGAGTGCGGCCAGCTCGTGGCTTTGCCCCAGGACCGCCTGGCAGTCGCTCCCCAACTGGCCGCTCGCGCCGGTGATGAGAATTTTCATGGCTTGGGTGGCTTATTTACGGGTTTATTTGAGGGGGGGCAAGGGGCCGGAGACCCCTTCCGCCTCCCTCAAGCTCCCTCGACTAACCCCTCATTATTTTGGTGGAGCAGGCATCTTGCCTGCGCATCGGCAAAGGCTGGAAGCCTGTGCCACCATAATTTGCGCAGGTTGGGAGGGGGGAGGAGAAGAGTTGTGGAACAGCCGCCCACGGCTGTACTTGCCGGGATGCAGGCGAGGGCGCCTGCTTTACACCTGGCCCTCCCCCCTAAAAATTTACACCCCCCCGCCGAACACCGGCAAATGTTCCGGAGGCATGTCTTTGAGCCGGGGGAAGTTCGCATCCCGGTCAGACAGGATGGGCTCGGTCACGGGCCATCTCAACCCCAAGTCCGGGTCATTCCAGAAGATGCCGTACTCATCCCCGGGATGGTAATAGTCGGTGCCCTTATAGTGGAAGTGGACGCTGTCGCTCAGCACCGCGAACCCGTGGGCGTAGCCCGGCGGCACGTAGAGCTGGTGGTGCCCAGAGGCAGAAAGCGCAATGCCCACGGCCCGCCCGAAGGTGGGCGAGCCCCGCCGGATGTCCGCCACCACGTCGAAGACCTCCCCCTGGAGCACCATGACCAGCTTGCCCTGGGGCTGCTTGAGCTGATAATGGAGGCCCCGCAGGATGCCCTTTCCGGAGAAGGACAGATTATCCTGGACGAAGCGCGTGGGAACGCCGTATTCGGCGTAGCGGCGTTCCTGGTAGGTTTCGAGGAAATAGCCCCGGGCGTCGCCGAAGAGCTTAGGCTCGATGAACAGGACGCCGGGCAGGTCAAGTTCCGTCACCTTCATGGAATCAGCATCTCTCCTTGTCTCCGTGGCGCTGCCTGTTTGGGCTTCAGCTCTTCGGGGGAAAGAATTCCTTGCCGATGGCGAAGGCCTTGCCCAGGTAGCCGCCCACCCCGTGGTAGGCCCGCACTTCCGGGCCGAACAGAATGGGACGGACTTTTTCCACTTCGGGCAGGGCTTGTTCCCCCAACACGGCCACGTCGGCCTTGACGTCCAGGATTTCTCCCACAAACAGGGTGTGCAGGCCGATCTCCAAGGTGTGCAGCAGGCGGCATTCCAGGACCAGGGGAAATTCGGCCACATACGGGGCGTCCACCAGGCCGCTTTTCACCGCGGTGAGGCCGGTCACGGCAAACTTGTCCACGTCCCGGCCCGAAGCCATGCCCACGTAGTCCGCTTCTTTGACATGCTTTTCGTGGGGCACGCTGACGGTGAAGGCCTGGCGGGAAACGATGCTGCCGTAGGAGTAGGTGGCCTTGCGCAGGGATACGGCCACGCAGGGCGGCTTGGAGCAGCAAATGCCGGCCCAGGCCGCAGTCATGATGTTGGCCTTGCCGTCCGCGTCATAGGTGCCCACCACCCACACCGGGGTGGGAAAGGCCAGGGTTTTGGCTCCCAGAGATTGTTTCATGAAGGCCTCCATGGGGTGCTGTGGGGAAAAAGAAAAATTGGTGGCACAGGCTTTTCAGCCTGTGCGGGAAAAATCTCCATGCCAAGACGTACAGACGCAAAGGCATATTACTAAATTCCCTCAGAAAGCTCAAGCCGCAGGGCCGCCCCCGGCTGCTCTATGAGCTTTAATGCCCTTGCGTCCGGACCCGGATCACGGTAAACAATGGGCCAGGGCCAGACGTTGGGCTCCAGGTGTGCGCGACCGTGATGATAAACAATCTTCCTCCTTTCTATGTGATAACTGTCAATTACCGCAGCCGGGAGCGGCTCCGGGAATTTTTGGCTTCCCTGGCGCCGATTGAGATGGTGCGCCGGTGCATTATCGTCAACCACTCCCCCGAAGAAGATTTGGCGGATCTTGCCGCGCCCTTTCCGGTGGAGGTGATCACCCAGGCCAACGCCGGCTATGGGGCCGGTTTGAACCGGGGGCTCCGGGAGATCCTCGAACCGGAGGCCGTGGCCCTGCTGGCCAACCCCGACGTGACCCTGCTCACCCCCGAGTCCCTGACCGGTGCTCTGGAGTACATGTCTGCTCACCCCCGGGTGGGCTGCCTCATCCCGGACATGGTGGGGGCAGAAGGCGAGGCATTGCCGGTCTGCCGCAGCTTTTATACACTCAAAACCCTTCTGGCCGCCCGCCTGCCAATCTTCCGGCGCCTCTGGCCCGGCGCCTGGCAAGGGCATCACTATCGCCATCAGGATATGGCGGCGCCCCGGGAAGTGGACTGGGGCGCGGGCGCGGCCCTGCTGTACCGGGTGGCTGCGGCGGCCGGCCGGCCTGCGTTTGACGACCGCTTCTTTCTCTATTTCGAGGACGTGGACCTGTGCGCCGACCTGTGGCGTCGGGGTTTCACGGTGATGCATTATCCCGCCCTGATCTTCCGCCACGACGTGCAGCGGCAGAGCAGCTCCTCCCTGCGCTTCCTGGGTTACCACCTGGCCAGCCTGATCAAATTCATATGGAAATACCAGGGCCTGCCCAGCCGGGGGGATTTGGTGCGGAGGGGTTCATGAGCGGCGCCCCGCCCCGGGTTTCCGTGGTCATGCCTGTCTATTGCCACACCCCGGACCACCAGGTCTGGCTGGCTGCAGCCCTGGCCTCGGTGGCGGCCCAGACTTTCCGGGACTTCGAGGTCATCCTGGTGGACGACCGTTCGCCTGTGGACATCGCCCCCCTGGTGGGCCAGGTGGCGGGCCTGCCGGACGTGAGGATTCTGCGCCAGACTGAGAATTTAGGCCACGTGCGGGCCCGCAACCGGGGCATCGAAGCGGCCCGGGGAGAATTCGTCGCCTTTCTGGACCACGACGACCTCTGGCTGCCGGAGAAACTTGCCCGGCAACTGGCCGTGTTTGCGGCCCAGCCCGAGGCCGGCCTGGTCTTCTGCGACGTGGAACTGTTCGGCCCCGCGGCCCAGGCCTTCCCCCTCAAAATGGTGAACGTGCCGTTCAACCCCAGCTTCGCCTGGTTCGCCTGCCGCAAAAACTACATCATCACCGCCAGCGCGGTAATGGCCAAAAAGGCGGCGCTCCTGGCCGCGGGGCTCTTCGACCCCCGCTATACCAGCGCCGACGATTTCGACCTGTGGCTCAAGGTGGCGAGAATCGCCCCCCTGGCCCGCCTGCCCGAGAAACTCACCCGCTACCGCCTGCACCATCTCAACGTCAATTATGCGGTGGATTTGCTGAACGACAACCGCCTCCTCACCGCGCTCATCTGGCAGACCTTCAAGGCTGCGCCGGTGCGGCAGAAAGCGGCCCTGCTGCCCGCCCTAGCCCGAAAATTAGCAGGGAGGATTTATTTTACGCTGAAGGCGAGGAAGGGGTGAAATTTCGGCCGACGCTGCCTACTTCCACGGATAATGAGGGGGTCTGAGGGGCAGGGGAGGGGCACTCATCTCTCTGGCCCTGCGCCAAGATCTCTTTTTCACGCCGTGGCGCTCATGCGCCCGAGGTAAGCTTCCAGAACCAGGGGGTTGACCCGCACTTCCTCCGGTGCGCCCGAGGCGATCCTTTTCCCGCCGTCCAGGACCACCACCCGATCGGAGACGTTCATCACCAGGTCCATGTCATGCTCAACCAGGATGATGGTGCGGCCCTCCTTGCGCATCTGCCGGATGATCTGGGCCACGGCTCCGGTCTCCTCGGTGTTGAGCCCGGCCACGGGTTCATCCAGGAGGGTTAAGACCGGCTGGGAGACGAAGGCCCGGGCCATTTCCACCCGTTTTTTGTCGCCATACGCCAACGCCCCCACAGGGAGATCTGCCTTGTCGGCCAGGGCGAATTGGTCCAGGGCTTCCAGCGCGGTGAGCTTCAAACGTCGCTCCTGGTGGCGCAGGCCTGGCGGGCGCAGCAGGGCTTGCCAAAAAGAAGCGGCGGCCTGGACGGTGAGGCCGGCCAGAACATTGTCCAGGACGGACAGGCGGGGGAAAAGCCCCAGGTTCTGGAAGGTGCGGGAGATGCCCAGCCGGGCGATGTCGTGAGGGGCGAGCCCCACCAGGTTGGTCCCTTGAAAGAGGATGGCGCCGCCGTCGGGGTGCAGCACCCCGGTGAGGCAGTTGAGCAGCGTGGTCTTGCCCGCGCCGTTAGGGCCGATGAGCGCGGTGATCCAGCCCTGGTGCGCGGTAAAGTTAACATCGGACAGAGCCGGCAGGCCGCCGAAATATTTGGTGAGGCCCGTAACCTTCAGGAGAAGATCGTCTGGGGCGGCGTTCATCTTATCCCCGGCCTCTTGCCTTCGGAGAAAGGCCCGGCGTCCGGTCCTGCGCCCCGGAGGAAGAAGGCGGGGTCACAGACGCTGCGGCCGCCAGCCGGCGGCGCAGCAGGCGGGTCCGCACCATATCAACCAGTCCTGAAACCAGCCCCTGGGGCAGGAAGAGCAGGATCAGCACCAGGATCAGCCCGTGCACCAGGTCCGCATACGTTTCAAAGACATCCAGCAGTTGGGGGAGAGTGACGATAAAGGCCACGCCGAAGAGGGTGCCCCAGATGGAGCCCAGGCCGCCCACCACCACCATGATGACCAGGTCCAGGGATTTAAAAATGCTGAAGGCGTCCGGATTGACGTAGTTGAAATAATGGACATAAAGGCTGCCGGCCACGGAGGCGAAAACCGCAGAGAGGACGAAGATCTTCACCTTGGTGCGGGCCACGTCCACCCCCAGGCAGGCTGCGGCCACCTCGTCTTCGGCCAGGGCGGCCAGGCCCCGGCCCACCCCGGTGCGCACCAGGTTGAGGCACAGGGTCAAAGCAATCAGGGCCACGGTCCAGACCAGGTAGTGGAACCGCACCTCCGTGTTGACGGGGAACCCGAAAACCGACAGGGACGGCACGCCGGACAACCCGCTGGGGCCGCCGGTGACGCTGTCCCATTGAACAAAAACTATGTGGACCACGTAATTGAAACCCAGGGTGGCCATGGCCAGGTAATGGCCCGACAGGCGCAGCGTGGGCACCCCCAGGACCAGGGCCGTGGCGGCCACGGCGCCGGCGGTGAGGACCAGGATGATCCAGGGCGGAAAATGATAGGTGGCAGTGAGGATGGCCGAGGAGTAGGCCCCCAGCCCGAAAAAGGCGGCGTGGCCCAGGGAGATCTGGCCCGCATAACCGATGAAGAGGTTGAGCCCCAAAACGACGATGGTGAACAGCCCCATGAGGTTGAGCAGACCCAGGGTATAGGGATTGCGCAACACCAGAGGGGTGAGAAGCAGCACTACCGCCAGGCCGGTGACCGTGAGACCGGTGGCGTGGCGGCGCACATACGCCCTGGCCCGGGCTGCCCGGGTCATGCCAGCCCCGCCGCCTCCATACCCAGACGGAAGGCCTTGAGGTTCGCCTCCAAAAACTTGGGCGGGCTGATTTTGCCGATGATCCCCTCAAAGACCCCCGCATCTGCAAACAGGGCTCTTTTCCCCGCCGCATATCCCAACAGGATGAGATTGGCGGCCACCGGAGCCAGTCCGTTGGTCCGCGCCAGAGACAGGGCATTCAGGGCCAGGTAATCGCCCTGGGCCGGCGTATTCACCAGCAGCAGGCCGCCCTCCTTCAGGTAAGGCCGGTGCACCGGCAGGTTGCCGGCGTGCAAAAAGAGCCCCACGTCCGCTTCGCCCAGGGGGATGAGGGGCCCCTTGAAAGGCCCCACCTTCACCATGGAAATGACCGTGCCGCCCCGCTGGGCCATGCCGTGGGTTTCTGACGTAATGACCGGCAAACCCAAGGCCATGGCAGCTTCGGCCAGAAGACGGGTCAGCGTCAACGCTCCCTGACCCCCCAATCCACTGATGACAATTTGCTGTTTCATGGTTATGGGTTTTTGGTGGGGGGAAGGCCGGGGGAGCGCAGCTCCCTCGCCCTCCCCCCACACCCCCCTCCCAACCCCCTTTATGGGGCCGAAGAAAGCGAGGCTTTCAGCCCCGAATTCTTTGGTTTGCACCCGATACGGGGTTAGGGGAGGGAGTTTGAGGGAGGGGGAAGGGGCTTCCGGCCCCTTGCCCCCTCCCTTCAAATTATCTCTCCTCTCTCTCCACTCCCACGATGGCGCCGTGGGGGCAGACATGGATGCAGACGCCGCAGCCGATGCAGCGGGTGGCGTCGATGGCGGCCCGTCCATCGGCGTCATCCCGGATCAGGCCGGGACACTCGAATTCCTCCAGGCAATGACCGCAACCGATGCAGTCCTCGGTCACCTCCAGGGCGAACACCGGCTGGCGTTGCCGGGCTTCCCGGTCCAGGATGCAGGGGTGCCGGGCGATGATGACGGCCACTCCCCCCGTTTCTCCGCGCATGAAGACGTCGGCCTCTTTGAGCAGGGCAGTAAAGGCGGGCATATCATAAGGGTCAGCCACCTCAAGAAAGCGGACGCCACAGGCTGTGACCAAATGATCCAGGTCCAATTTCGCCGCGGGCGCGCCGCTGGCCGTGAGACCTGAAGCCGGGGTGGGCTGGTGCCCGGTCATGGCGGTGGTGCCGTTGTCCAGGATGACCAGGATAAACCTGGCATCCTGCACCACGGCATTCATCAGGGGCGGCAGCCCTGCGTGGAAAAAGGTGGAATCCCCGATGGTAGCGACCACGGTGGGAAACTCTCCCTGGCTGTCGGCGTAGGCCTGGTAGAAGCCTGCGGCCATGGCTATTCCTGCGCCCATGCACAGGCAGGTGTCCACTGCGCCCAGGTTCATGCCCAGGGTGTAGCAGCCGATGTCGCTGGGGTAGAGGCCGTCCGGAAAGGTCTCTTTGATGGCGTAAAACGCAGCCCGGTGGGCGCAGCCGGCGCACAGCGTGGGCCGGGTGCCGCCCGCCGCGGGAGCCGGGAAAACGGTGCGTCCGGATAAATCCAAGAAAGTTTCCAGCACTGTGCGGATGACTTCCGGGGTCAACTCCCCTTCGCCAGGCACCAGGCCGGTGTCCCGGCCGGACACCGGGGCTTTCCCCAACTGGCCCTCGATGAGGGGATAGGTCTCTTCCAGGACCAAAATCTGCCGGTAATCTCCAGCCATGAGGGCCTGGAACCCCGGGGCGAGAGGGTAGGGCAGGGGCACCTGGTAGAAGTCCACTTTCCCCAAAAGCCCCAATGATTCCAGCAAGTCCCAGGTATGGGCGAAAGCGGCGCCTGAGGCCACGATGGCCGCGCCGGGAAGGGAGCCGTCGCCGGGAGTGAGGCGGGGCGCGAACTCCGGTTCTTTCGCAATGGCCGCAATCTTTTCGTTCAGTTGCCGGTGCAGGTCCCGCAGGAATTGGGGCGTGGCGCACCAGCGCCGGGGGTCCTTGATGAATTTTGCAGGCTGGGGCGAGGGAATGGGCCGGCTCAGTTCCAGGTCCTGCCGGGCGTGGCAGACGCGGGTGGTGGGCCGCAACATTACCGGGATCTCATACTTCTCAGACAGAGACAGTCCCTGGCCCACCATTTCCTTTGCCTCAGCGGGGCTCGCGGGGTCCAGCACCGGCACCTTGGCGAACCGGGCGAAGAAACGGCTGTCCTGCTCGGTCTGGGAGCTGTGGGGTCCGGGGTCGTCTGCCACGATGACCAGCAGACCGCCGGTGACGCCCAGATACGCGGACCGCAGGAAGGGGTCCGAGGCCACGTTTAAGCCCACCTGCTTCATGGACACGGCGGAGCGCCGCCCGGCCATGCTATTGGCCAGGGCCACCTCGTAAGCCACCTTTTCGTTCAGCGACCACTGGGCGTGGAGGGGATAATCGTTTTCCCGGGCGAACGCGGCCACCGCGGCCAAAATCTCCGAGGCCGGGGTGCCGGGATACGAGGCTGCCAAGGTGACCCCGGATTCCAGGAGCCCCCAGGCCATGGCCTCGTTGCCCATGAGGATGCGGCGGGAGTCGGCTTTGGCTGAATTTTGGGTTTCCATGATATTATAAAAACTTTTTAGTCAAAGAAGGTTTATTAGTCAAAGGAGATTGGCGAAGATTAAAGAACTATGGATAATCCTTAGATAAAATTCCCCCCTTTAGAAAAGGGGGGAAAAATGGGTAAATTTAAATGTTTAATTTTCAAAAATGGTGCAATTTTAAAATCTAAAACCTTATATTGTTCCCTGAACCAAGTTTGTAATTCCAATTGCTTTTCTACGTTTTGGATAGGGTCGTCACTCAATGTTCTATATTTGTTTCCTTTATTGCTCAATTCTTTATATAAATATCTATCGATTCCTTCATCAAGAAGCCATTTGGCTTCTCTAGTTTCAGAATCAAACTTGAACAATATTTTTTGATCGCATCCTGCAGATTTTGTAATTGAGCCGATAAGGTTACGAGCAGCATCGTCGATTTCAAAACGGCGATCAAAAAGGTCGAATTTGAGTTTATCTTGAGCAGTCTGCCACTGCCTACGATAGATAAGAACCGTTAAGACACCGATTAAAACTGATAACAAACCCACGAGCGGAGTTAGCAAAGCAGCCATATATTATATCCAGTGAGGCTCCGTCGCAATAGGCGCGCACATTGTTATCGCCTTCCTCCCAACAACCCCCT
>CAZFWX010000009.1:17440-43177 GCA_964522695.1 uncultured Desulfobacterales bacterium | reverse complement strand
AATTAATTATGATCATTCTACCAGGGTTTAAGGAAGATAGGAAGGAGATCGAACCGCCTTGGATATTGACGATCGGTATCCGATCGATAACTGGCTATTATACACCCCGAAGGGTTTTTTTCATTATGTTCTGAATATCTGAACCTCAAGCAGCCCCCGTTGCCTCCAGCTATTAAACATAGAGCCCAAGCCGTCAGATTTTATCCATGGTGTTAATCAAAGGGGCCTTCTATTGCTCATCTGCTTTATGGGGAGCCCATTCTTCTCTTTTGATGCAAAGTGGGTTTGTCCTGACGACGGCAAAGAAGAGAAATCCGCTTTGCCTTCCCAAGGAATGGAACCAGTGTGTGAGAATCTGTGTGAGAAAACGATTCCAAAATGTGCCAAAGAATGGCAAAATATGCTAAAATCAAAAAGACGGAAAGTCTTACAATATCAATGATATGCCCAAAGCTGAGGAGGTTTGGGAAGCTCAAGGTTTTTGCTTCGCATGCAGGAGGTCAGGGGTTCAAATCCCCTCATCTCCACCATGAATTTCGGCCACTTCGGTGGCCTTTTTTTTTCTTTCTTGCAACAGGGGGGCATTGATGGGGGCATTTTGTTCCCGTCACGGAACCGGGTCCTGGGGAGATACGCCCATTTGGCTTTGGCATGCATTATGCTTATCAGTTTCTCATCGGAATACATCTTTTCAGTGAGATGACATGATCGCCATCCCGGTACTCCGCGGCCGGGTGGCGCCAGTCTTGAACTGGTGCTCCCGCATGCTGATTTTCCCCGCCGCCTCTCAAGGAGGAAAAGCCGAGGAGTTCTGCGCGCCGGAGCTGACGCCCTGGGAACGCCTGCTGGTTATCCATGGCAAAGGGGTGCGCACCCTGATCTGCGGGGCTTTGAGCCCGGATTTGCATGTCAGGGCCACCCGGTTGGGGCTCAAGATAATCCCCGGCGTTGCGGGTGACATTGAGCAGGTTCTGGAGGCTTACCGGCAGGCCCGTTTGGATCAGCCGCAATTTTGGGTGCCGGGGTGCCGGCGAGCCAGACGCTACCCCGGGGTTATGTGCAGGGAAAATCATCCCGCTACTTCGGAAGAGAAAGGAGGCGAAACAAGTATGCCAGCCCAGAGAGGTGGTCGAGGCAGAGGTCAGGGGCAAAATGCCCCCGGGGGGAAATGCCGCAGAGGCGGCGGCGCCAGGTCAGGGATGCCTGATCAATGCATCTGTCCGGCCTGTGGCGCCCAGGCCCCCCACGAGCCGGGCATCCCCTGCTTGCAGGTCCATTGTCCGCAGTGCGGCAAACCCATGGTGCGGGGGTAAGGTCATATCCGGCGAAACCGGACTGAAGGCCGCCTATAAGGAGGATTTCTTCCCATCCCATTTGAAGGTCAGACCGTATTGGGTTATAGTAATGAAAAATAGTTCAATTGGCGGCTGACCAAAATTTGAGAAAGCCTCAACCGAAAAAGATTCGGGAAAAGCCCGGCTGTACGTCATCTGGCAGCATTGCGCCCAACGGGACGCGCCAGCCGGCCGCCTCGCCCCCGGCCTTGCCCCCCCAGACCGCCATCATCCTGGACAGCATCGCCGACGGCGTCTTCACCGTTGACCATGACTGGCGCATCACCTTCTTTAACCGGGCGGCGGCGCATATCACCGGCATCCCGGCCGAGGAGGCGGTGGGCCGCCCCTGCTGGGAGGTTTTCCGGGCCAATGTGTGTGAAACCGCCTGCGTCCTGCGGCAAACCCTGGAAACCGGCAAGGAGGTGGTCTGTCAACCCATTGCCATTTTGCAGGCCGACGGCAGGGAGATTCCCATCACGGTGAGCACGGCCCTGTTGAAGGACGAAGAAGGCCGGATCATGGGCGGGGTTGAGACCTTCCGGGATTTAAGCCTGGTGGAAGACCTGCGCCGGGAAATCCGCCGGCAATACCGCCTGGGCGACATTATCTCCAAATCGCCGCTGATGCAGGAGATTTTCGCCATCCTGCCGGATATCGCCCGGAGCGACAGCACGGTGCTGGTCCAGGGGGAATCGGGCACCGGCAAGGAACTGGTGGCCCGGGCCTTACATCATCTGAGTCCCCGGGCCCCGGGTCCCTTTATCGCTGTGAACTGCGGCGCCCTACCCGACACCCTGCTGGAATCGGAACTTTTCGGCCATAAGGCCGGGGCCTTCACCGATGCCAAGCGGGACCGTCCCGGCCGCTTTGCCCTGGCCGCGGGCGGCACCCTCTTTCTTGACGAAATCGGCGATATCTCCCCGGCTCTCCAGGTAAGGCTGCTCCGGGTTCTGGAAGAACGAGCCTTCACGCCCCTGGGCGCTACCAGAAGCATCAAGGCGGACGTGCGCATCGTCGCTGCGTCCAATAAGGACCTGGCCCGCCTGGTGGAGGAAGGCCTGTTCCGGCAGGACCTCTATTACCGCATCAACGTGGTCAAGCTGACCCTGCCGCGCCTGGCCCAACGGAAAGAAGATATTCCCCTGCTGACGGAGCATTTTATCGCCCGTTTCAACAAGTTGCAGAACAAGACCATCCTGGGCGCGAGCTATGAGACCTTGGCCCTGTTTATGCGGCATGACTGGCCCGGCAACATCCGGGAACTGGAAAACGCCATTGAACACGCCTTTATTCTGTGCCCCCGGGGGTTGATCCAGCCGGCGCACCTGCCTGACCACCTGAAGGGTGGCTCCCCGGACGTCTCTGCGACTGCCAGCCTCAGTCTGAAAGAGCAGGAAAAACGCCTGCTCCGGGAAGCTCTGGAGCGCCACAACTGGCGCCGCCTGGCCACGGCCCGGGAACTGGGCATCGATAAGACCACGTTGCGGCGCAAGATCAAACGCTTCGGTCTTGAACCGCCGGTAAGCCGGCAGAATTGATCGTATCTGTTTTTCCGGATCAGGGAGAGGGGGCGCTTTGCCCCCTTTCCCCGGTTTATCAGGAGGCATTTTGCTCCCAAAGACGTGACCGAATTCCCGGTCATCGCCGTTTCGCCGGCAAAACATCGCATATCATGAGAGGTTTCTGATTGGCACGTTAATTGATCTAAAGAAGTGAGACGGTGAATTTGATTTGCCCAGCCCGGCATCTCTCAGTCCGAATCGCCGGGGGAACGGCATAATAACCACCAAGGAATTGCCTGGGAAGGGTCAAAGGCCTTGGCGGGAAGCCGGGAGTATGGGATGCCTTCTCGGCGGCAAACCTCCTCCCTCGGAACTCCCGGCTTCCCCTCCCAAGGTGTGACCCGGCACATCACGGGCACAGGAGGTAACGGACATGCCAGGTTTCGATTCTACCGGACCAAGGGGCTCGGGGCCGGGCACCGGCGGGGGCCGGGGTCCCTGCGGGGCGGGTTACCGCCAGGGCAGGGGCCGCGGCGCCTTTGGCTGGAGGAGAGGGGGCTTCGGGTGGGGAGGCGGATTCTGCCGGCGTTTCTCCCCTTTTGGGTATCCTGGGTTGCCCGCTTCCGGCGGCCCGCAAGATGAAGCCGCAGCCCTCAGAGCGGAGGAGGCTTACCTGAAAAAGGAACTGGAGGCCATCCAGAAGCGCCTGGCGGAAGTGGAACCGGTCTAACGGACAAGGGGTTGCCAATCCTGTGGGAGTGGACTGGCAACCCTCACTTGGGCCAATTTTGCCGCACCCGGAATCTTTATGGAAGAAAATAGCAACTGGTCGCATTTTATTATTCAGAGCGTACCCGAGGGCATTATTACCGTAGACGGGCAGATGCGCATTACCGATCTCAACCGGGCGGCGGAAAATCTTACCGGTTACGCCCGCGCCGAAGCATTGGGTCAATATTGCGGCCAGATCTTGCGGAGCAGTCTCTGCGGCAGAGAGTGCCCTTTAAAAAAGGCCATGGACACTGGGGAAGTGGTATCCCGCGAAGCAATCTTAAAAAACCGCTACGAACAAGAAATTGAGGTGGTTCTGGCCGCGGCGGCGCTGCGGGATGACCAGGGGGGCATGCTGGGGGGAGTGGAAAGCTTCCGGGATGTGGGGCCTTTCAAATTATTGGAAAAAGAAAGGCGCCAGATTGCCGGCATGTTTGCGCATGACTTGAAAACCCCGGTGGTGGCGGTGGCCGGCCTGCTCAACCGCATGCTCCAGGGTAAGCTGGGAGCGCTTAGCGAGCCTCAAGAAGCCTACCTGAAGACTATTCATCAGGAAATCACCCGGCTGGAGAAGCTTATCAGCAATTTCCTGGACTACGTGCGCCTGGATCTGCACATCATCACCCCGCTGCCCAGCGCCATTCAGATTGAACAGGAATGCCAGGACATCCTGGCGAGGCTGCAACCCCTGGCAGAAGCCAAGGGGATTGCTTTGCAGGCCGAGTTTCCCAAAGATCTCATTGTGCTCCAAGTTGACCCCCTGTTGTTGCAGCGGGCCCTGTCCAACCTCCTGGAAAATGCCATTAAATTTTCGCCGCCCCGCAGCCGCATCATCCTGGCAGTTCAGAACCTGGGGACCGAAGTCCAGTTTGCCGTGCATGACCAGGGTCCGGGGATTAACCCGGACGACCAGGCGCACCTTTTTGAATTGCTCTACCGGGGCCGCAGCGCGGGGAGGGAAAGCGGCCTGGGGTTGGGTCTGGCCATTGTGAAACGGATCATTGACGCCCACAAAGGCCGGATCTGGGTGGAGAGCGAAGAGGGCCGGGGGGCGACATTTTTTTTCACCCTCCCCTTATCCGGCGCACCTCCAGATTTGACGGCTTGAGGGGAATTGCCTGGACGGGAAGCCACGGGAAAAATGGCAGTGCCAGGTTTTGACACGATAAAGGAAGAAATTGCGAATGCTGAAAATTGCCGTATCGAGCGAAGGTCCTTCGCTGGACGATCAGGTCGACCCCCGGTTCGGCAGGGCGGCCGGCTTCGTCATCGTGGACCTGAACACCATGGAGAGCGCCTACATCGATAATGGCCGGTCCCAGGTCTTGTCCCAGGGCGCGGGTATCCAGGCCGCGGAACTGATCGCCCGGGCGGGAGTGAGCTGTCTGCTCACCGGCTTCGTCGGCCCCAAGGCCTTCCAGGCCCTCACGGCCGCGGGCATTAAGGTGGGCCAAAATCTGGAAGGCCTGACCGTGCGCCAGGCCGTCGAGCGGTATCAGAGCGGTCAGGTGGAGATGGCCCGGGCCGCCAACCGGCAGGGTCGATGATCATCGCAATAGCCAGCGGTAAAGGCGGCACCGGCAAGACCACGGTCACCGCCTCTCTGGCCACTGTCTGGAACGGCCCGGTGACGGCCGTAGATTTGGATGTGGAAGAGCCCAACCTGCATCTCTTTCTCCAACCCCAGATCCTGGACAGCGAGACTGCGCACCTGACCATTCCGGCCGTGGACGAAGCCCTTTGCACCCATTGCGGCGCCTGCGCTGAGCTCTGTCAATTCAAGGCCATCAGCGTCATGGGCCAGATGCTGTTGACCTTTCCCGAGATGTGCCACGGCTGCGGAGGCTGTCTGGCCATCTGCCCGGAGGAGGCCATCTCCCCCGGAAAACGGGAGTTGGGCGAAATCAGCTGGGGGCAGGCCGGCGGTATCGGGTTTCTCAACGGCACGCTGCGCGTCGGCGAGGCCATGAGCCCGCCCTTGATGCGTCAGGTAAAAGCCCGGTTGAACCGGACGCTGCTTGAGACCGGCGGAGACGCCATTATCGACGCGCCCCCCGGAGTGAGTTGCCCTGCGGTTACGGCGGTGCTGGACAGCGATGCGATCCTGCTGGTGACCGAGCCTACGCCCTTCGGTTTCTATGATTTTCAACTGGCTTGGGAAGCCTTTACCCCGCTGGGGAAACCCCTGGCCGCGGTGATCAACCGGGCCGGCCTGGGCCATGACGCGGTTTACCGCTTCTGCCAGGACAAAGGCCTGCCGATCCTGGCCGAAATTCCCTACGACCGGGCCATCGCCGAGGCCTATGCCCGGGGCCGGATCATTGCAGACGTCTCGGCCCCATTGAGAGAGACTTTTCTTTCCCTGAGAGACCGGGTCCGGGACCTGGCCCATCTCCACCGGGACCGGCAGGCCGGCCATGCGTGAAATCATCATGATCAGCGGCAAGGGCGGCACGGGGAAGACCTCGTTGACCGGGGCCTTCGCCCATCTGGCCGGCCGCAAAATTATCTGTGACCTGGACGTGGACGCACCCGACCTGCATCTGCTGCTCCAGCCTGTCCGGGAACGGCAAGAAGAGTTCTACTCAGGGCATGAGGCCCGGATCGACCATGAAATCTGCACCTTCTGCGACCTCTGCGCCCCCCTGTGCCAGTTCGGGGCCATTCGCTACGACGGAGAGTGGCCAGTGGTGGATCCTATACGGTGCGAAGGCTGCAAGGTCTGTGTGGCCTTCTGTCCGGTGGAGGCCATCCGCTTTCCCGAGAGACATTGCGGCCAGTGGTATATCTCCTCCACCCGGTTCGGCCCTCTGGTGCATGCCCAGCTCTTCCCGGGGGCGGAGAATTCGGGCCGGCTGGTGATGGTGCTAAAAAAGCAGGCCCAGGAACTGGCCAAGGCCCAGGGCGCCAGCCTGGTGCTGTGCGACGGCGCCCCGGGCATCGGCTGCCCGGTTATCAGTTCGCTCTCCGGCGCGCACCTGGCCGTGGCCGTCACCGAGCCCACGCCTTCGGGACGCCACGATCTGGTGCGGGTGGCGGAGCTGTGCCGCCACTTCCGCATTCCCCTGGCGGTCATCATCAACAAATGCGACCTCAATCAGGATGAAGCAGACCGTATCGAAGCCTACTGCCGCGAAGGCGATCACCCGGTGGTGGCCCGTCTGCCCCATGATCCCGTGGTTATTGAGGCCATGGTCAAGGGCCTGGTGGTCACCGAGATGCCGGAGACGGCGTTGGGCCGCGCATTGAGGCAGGCCTGGACCAGAATCGAGGCCCTGGCCGGTCTGAGCTAAGAGCAGGATGTCGCGCCGCAGAGACGGAACGGCGTCAAGCAGGTAAGCAGGAAGGATGCAACATGGATCAAAGCGCCAGAGAACATAAAAATCATAACCATGCCGGAAAATCTTCGGAAAAATATGTAAAAAAGGAACTCATCCTCAAAGAATTGCCCATTTCTCCGGGGCAAACACTCCTAGATGCCGGCTGTGGCTCTGGCTACATGGCAAAAGAATTTTCGCGGGTTCTGAAAAACACGGGAAAGGTGTATGCCCTTGATCCTGATGAAAACGCCATAGCAAACCTTCAAAAAGAAACGCAAGGCACAAATATTATTGCCGTCCAGGGCGATATCACTCAAAAGACCTCCCTGACAGAGGGGTCAATAGATCTCATTTATCTCTCTGCGGTATTCCATGGATTTTCCCGAGACCAGATAAAAGGGTTTCAGAAGGAAGTCAAACGTCTGCTCAAACCCCAAGGAACCCTGGCCATCGTGGAAATCAAAAAAGAGCCGACCCCATTCGGCCCCCCCTTGAACATCAGATTCTCTGCCCAGGAACTGCGGGAGGCGATTGATCTGCCGGCGACAAAGCTCGTTCAGGCAGGAGATTTCTTCTATATGCAACTTTTTGAGAAAAGGGCCTAACGAAAACGTCTCATCCAAGATACCCTGAGACCCAAGGAGATACCATGAACAAAAGTATTCTTGTGGCCATTCCCTCAGCCTTTCCGGGAGGCCTGGAAGCCGCCCTGGGGGCCCATTTCGGCCACTGTGACCTGTACACCCTGGTGAATATCGCCGACGGCCAGGTCCAGGCAGTGGCCACCCTGCCCAACGTTCCCCACCAGCAGGGGGGCTGCATGGCCCCGGTCAACCACCTGGCCCAGCACGGCGTCCACGTCCTGATTGCCGGCGGCATGGGCATGCGGCCCCTCATGGGCTTTCATCAGGTGGGCATTCATGTCCTCTACGGCAACGGCGTCCAGACCGTGGGCGAGGCCGTGGAGGCTCTCTTGCAGGGCAAACTGCCGCAATTCAGCACTGAATTCACCTGTGGCGGCGGTGGTGGAGGGCCGCAGATGGGCCGATTCTGATCCCGGGAAGTTGA
Organism: uncultured Desulfobacterales bacterium; assembly: GCA_964522695.1. GTDB lineage: Bacteria > Desulfobacterota > Desulfobaccia > Desulfobaccales > 0-14-0-80-60-11 > VGSQ01. The sequence continues at coordinate 35,179 of CAZFWX010000009.1, read as the reverse complement.
ATCATCTCCCATTAAACTCTTACAACGCGGAGCCCCGGCACCGGCTCGGGCTCCGCGCCTCTTTATCATGGGGGTCACAAACCATGCTCAAGATTGTCCTCGCCACTTCCCGCCCCCGAGACTGGCAGCGTTTTGCCGCCGCCTTGTCAAAAGAATCGGACGTACATCTAACGTCCGCGGCATCCGGCGCCGCAGCCCTGGAGGCGGTTAAAACTTCTGCTCCTCATCTCGTGGTGATCGACGCCGGACTCCCGGACGCCTCCCCTCTGGAACTCGTCAAGAAACTGCTCCTGGTCAATGCCATGGTGAATACCGCGGTGGTCAGTCCCCTGGGCGAGGCGGAGTTCCACGAGGCCAGCGAAGGCCTGGGGGTCTTGAGCCGGCTTCCCCAAGAGCCCGGCCCCGGCGAAGCTGGGGAGCTGCTGCATAAGTTAAAGGCAATTCTCGGCGGGATGACATAATTTTCCCAGGGCCGACGCGCCCGGCAGTAATTAAGGAGGAGGGTCCTATGAGTTTCACTGCGGTCATTATGGAAAAAAGGGACCAGATGGGTTTTATCACCCTGAACCGCCCGGACAAAATGAACACCTTCAGCAGTGAGCTGGCCCGGGAGTTGAACCAGGCCCTGCAAAGTCTGGACGCCGATGAGGAAGTGCGGGTGGTGGTGGTGAAAGGAGCCGGCAAGGCTTTCTCCACTGGCATCGACATCGCCGAGTTCGCAGGGAAGAGCGCCCAGGAGTACCAGGAGTGGATTTCCCTGATGGATGAGATGCATCTCACCATCGCGGCCATGGCCAAGCCCGTTATCGCCATGGTGCACGGCTTTGCGGTGGCCAATGGCGCCGGCCTGCTTTTCGCCGCCGACTTTGCGGTGGTGGCTGAGGGTACCAAAATCGGCACCACGGCCATCAAGGTGGGCCTGCTCTGCACCGGCCCCATTATTCCCATCAGCTATGGCCTGGGCAAGAAAAAGGTCATGGAGATGCTCCTGAGCGGCGATATGATCGACGCGGCCGCCGCCTGCGACCTGGGGCTGGTCAACAAGGTGGCGCCCTTGGATCAACTGGAAGAGGAAACCCTGACACTGGCCCGCAAAATTATCCAAAAAAGCCCGTTAGCGGTGCAAATGGGCAAGCAATTTTACTATCAGATGATGGACATGCCTTTCAGGCAACGGTTTGCCTACAGCAGCGAGGTCTTTGCCCGGTTGTGCACCTCGGCGGACGCCCAGGAGGGGGTGGGCGCTTTTCTGGAAAAACGCCAGCCTGTCTGGCGCGGCAGGTAAGGCAGCTTGGCAATCAAACGCGAAACCGGCACGCCTGACGGCCTCGGGCAATCCGACGACATGACAGGGGGGAAATCCATGGCAGTCCAGCAGGTTCTGATTATCGGCGGCGGGGTCCTGGGGCCCAAAGCAGCCTGCCGGCTCAAGCGTCTCAGGCCCGATTGGGAGGTGACCCTGGTGGACCGGGAGGAGGACATCGCCTACTCCGCCTGCGGCATCCCCTATTATGTGGCGGGAGATGTGGCCGAGTTACGGGAGCTCACCACCGCCAGTTTCCATATGGTGCGCAGCCCCGATTTTTACGAAAATGCCAAGGATGTGCGCATAAAAACCTGCACCGAGGCAGTGGCCCTGGACCGCCGGGCCAAGCAGGTCCGGGTGCGCCACGTGGAGTCCGGCAAGGAAGAGGACCTGCGCTACGACAAATTGGTCCTGGCCACCGGCTGCCGTCCCCCTTTCCTGGACGTGCCCGGAGCCGATCTGTCCGGAGTGATTGGGGTAACGACGCTGCGGCAGGCGGAGGCGGTCAAGTCCCAGTTAACCCAGGGGGAGCTTGGCAGAGTGGTCATCGTGGGCGCCAGCCCCCGGGGGCTGGAAATGACCGCCGCCTTGGGCGACCTGTGGGGAGTGGAGACGGCCGTGGTGGAGCCGGCCTTCCAGGTGCTGCCGGGTCTGGTGGATCCGCCCCTGGCCCGCATGGTGCAGCAGGAGTTGGAGAATCGGGGAGTGCAAGTATTCCTGGGGGAGCCGGTCCAGGAAATTCTGGCCGCCTCAGGAAAACATGCGCTGGAGGTGGTCACTGCACAACGCCGTCTGCCCGCGGACTTGGTGATCGTCGCGCGGGGAGCGGCGCCCAGAACGGAACTGGCCCAAGCGGCGGGGCTTTTGGTATCCCCCGGCGGGGGGCTGGTGGTGAATCACCGCCTGCAAACTTCCGATCCCGACATTTACGCGGGCGGCGGCTGCATCGACAATTTCCATCTCATCACCGGCAAGTCCGCCCATTTCCCGGAAACGTCCCTGGCCCACCGGCATGGCCGGGTCATCGGCACCAATCTGGCAGGAGGCTGCGCCACCTTCCCGGGCATCGTCGGCAGTTTTACCTGCAAAGTCTTTGATCTGGCCGTGGCGGGCGCCGGTCTCACCCTCGAAGCCGCCCGCCAGGAAGGCCTCGCGCCGGCTGGGGCCCTGGTGGTGCAGCACGACCACGCGCACTTCTATCCTGTGCAGGAACTCATCTACCTGCAGGTGGCGGTGGATCAGACCTCCCGGCGCCTGCTGGGCGCGCAGGGGGTCAGCAACAATGGCGATGCCCTCCTGAGCCGCGTCAACAGCATTGCCGCCCTCCTGCTCCATAAGGGCGCCATCGAGGATCTGGCCAATCTTGAGGTTGCCTATGCGCCGCCCTACGCCACGGCGTTGGACATCGTGAACGCCGCCGCCAACACGGCTGAAAATATCGTGGCCGGCTTCAACCATTCCATCACTCTGGAAGAGTTCCGGCGCCTCTTCCTGGAGGAAGCCAGAGACGACGTCATCTGCCTGGATGTCAGAGGGCCCGCCAATGCGGCGCCCTTTGTGGCCCATTTCGGCAAACGCTGGCTGAATATCCCCCAGGAGACGTTGAAGCACCGCTTTGGGGAAATTCCCCGGGACAAGCGTCTCATTTTGATCTGCAATGCAGGTATGCGCTCCTATGAGGCCTTGAGGCAGCTGCGGCGGCAGGGGTTTGACAACTGCGCGGGGTTGCAGGGCGGCGTGGCCTCCTTGAAAAAATCCGGTCTCCTGAACCTGGGTTAGGAAAACCGAACTTCAAGGTCGCCAATGACGAAGGGGCAGGGCGGTGACGCCCTGCCCCCCTTTTTTCCGCCCTCCCCCAGGGAGCCTCGCGCCCATCAGCCCGCAGCCAGTTTTCGCAGGCGGATGGCGGCCGGGGTCACCTCCACCAGTTCGTCGTCGTTAATGAACTCCATGGCCTGCTCCAGGCCGAACTGCCGGGGTGGCACCAGGCGCAGGGCTTCGTCTGACCCTGCGGCCCGGATATTGGTCAGCTTTTTCTCCTTGGTGATATTCACCCACATGTCTTCGGGCCGGGTGTTTTCCCCCACTATGAGGCCCCGGTACACCGGGTCGCCGGGTTTGACGAAGATGGTGCCCCGGGGCTGCAGGTGAAAAATGGCGTAGCCCACCGCCTTGCCGGCCCGGTCCGAAATCAGGGCGCCGTTGGGCCGGCCGCCGATCTCCCCGGCATAGGGCGTCATACCCGTGAGGATGGTGTTCAGCAGCCCCGTCCCCCGGGTGTCGTTCAAGAATTGCCCCCGCAGGCCGATGAGCCCCCGGGAGGGGATCTGGAATTCCAGGCGCACCCGGCCAAAGCCGTGATTGACCATTTTCACCAGCCGGCCCCGGCGGGCGCTGAGCTTTTCCGTGACAATGCCGATAAATTCTTCGGGAATGTCCACCACGGCCAGTTCCAGGGGCTCGCTGAGCACGCCGTCCTGTTCCCGGGTGATGACCCGGGGTTTGGACAGAGACAGCTCAAAGCCTTCCCGCCGCATCATTTCCACCAGCACCGCCAGCTGCAGCTCGCCCCGGGCGCTGACCCGGAAGGCGTCCCGGGTGTCCGCGGTCTCCACCCTGATGCTGACGTTGTACAACACTTCCTTCTCCAGGCGCTCCCTGAGGTGCCGGGACGTGAGCAGTTTCCCTTCCCGGCCCGCCAGAGGAGAGGTGTTCACCGCAAAAATCATGGAGATGGTGGGCTCCTCCACGATGATGCCGGGCAGGGGCCGGGGGTCGCCGGGATCGCCCAGGGTGTCGCCGATAAAGGCCGCGGGCACGCCGGCCACCGCGGCCAGGTCCCCGGCGGCGATGAGCTCCGGCTCCTGGCGGTCCAGACCCTCGAAGCTGTAAATGACGGAGAGATGGGCCTTGCCGGCCACCTGGCCGTCTTTTAGAAGAGCCACTTCCTGGCCCCGTTTGAGCGTGCCGCTGACGATCTTCCCCACCGCGATGAGACCCACGTAGTCGCTGTAATCCAGGCTGGTCACCAGAAACTGCAGGGGCGCGGCCGGATCACAGGCCGGCGCCGGAATGGCCGAGAGGATGGCGTCAAAGAGCGGCGCCAGGTCCCGGCCCTGGCCGTCGGGCTCCGTCAGGGCGATGCCGGCCTTGGCGTTGGTGTAGAGCACCGGGAACTCCAGTTGCTCTTCGGTGGCGTCCAGGTCGATGAACAGGTCGTAAATTTCCTCCAACACCTCTTTGGGGCGCCGGTCCTGGCGGTCGATCTTGTTGATGACGACGATGGCGGGAAGGCCCTTCTCCAGGGCCTTGCCCAGGACGAAGCGGGTCTGGGGCAGGGGGCCTTCGGTGGCGTCCACCAGGAGCATGACGCCGTCCACCATGTTCAGGGTGCGCTCCACCTCGCCCCCGAAGTCGGCGTGGCCTGGAGTGTCCACGATGTTGATCTTTACGCCCTTGTAAGTGACGGCCATGTTCTTGGCCATGATGGTGATGCCTTTCTCCCGCTCCAGGTCCATGCTGTCCAGAACCCGCTCGGCCACCTGCTCGTTGTCCCGGAAGATGCCGCTCTGCCAGAGCATGGCGTCGGCCAGGGTGGTCTTGCCATGGTCCACATGGGCGATGATGGCGATATTTCTCAAGTCGTCTCGGGTTTGCATAGGCATTGGCAAAAATCAGGGCCCCGGCTGGCGCGGCCGCTATTTTTCTCTCCTTGTCATGAGAAGGTTTACAGCAGATGGCAGTGATTCCGGGGAGAACAGGAGGGAAAACCCGGCCAGCAGAGCGGGCGGGCCATGTTCCGCGGCAACTTCCCGAAAACAATGACTTATTTTAACGTTTCGCTGAGGCCGGCGCAAGAGCGTCCGGCTCATCAAAGGACTACCGGCGGAATTAATCCCTCCAATCTTCACCCGATCCTTGCTACACTAATCCGGAGAGGGTCAGTGTGTACTACGAACCAGAAAGAGCCTGTTTCCAATGCTAAAGCGCCTGTACGCCTGGTTTGACCGGAACATCCTGGAACTGGGGAGAGAGATGCGCCTGTCCTATCTGCCTCCCCTCATGGTCTATGTCGCCGCCGGGGTCTCCGGCCTCACCGCCATTGTGGGCACATTTTTCGTGAAGGACTACCTGGGCCTGTCCGCCGAATTCCTGGCCGGGCTGGGTTTCTGGGCCGGCATCCCCTGGGCCTTGAAGATGCCCATGGGACACGTGGTGGACCTCATCTGGCGCTACAAGGCCGCCCTGGTCTGGCTGGGCGCAAGCCTCATCGCCGCCAGCCTCCTGATCATGCTGGGCTTTTGGCCCATACCGAGGCCATGCGCCGCATCATGCACGTGGACGCCTGGTATGTGCTGAGCGTCCTCCTGGCGCCGTTGGGCTATGTTATCCAGGACGTGGTGGCCGACGCCATGACGGTGGAGGCCGTGCCCCGGCTGGATGAGGCGGGCCGGCCCTTCGAGGCGGCCGCCACGCGTCTCATGCACACCACCATGCAGACCCTGGGCCGGGTGGCCATCGTCGGCGGCGGCGTCTTCGTGGCCCTGCTCAACATCTTCATGTTCAGCGGTGTCGAGGCCATGTCCGAGGCGCACAAACTGGCGGTCTATATCAGGATCTACAAACTGGCCCTGCTCATCCCCGTGATCTCCGTCCTGGGCGTCATCCTGGGGGGGGGCCTCAAGATCCGGGAGGCCCACCGCCTGCGCCGCCTGGGGCTCTCCTGGAAAAAGGCCCGGGCCGCCATCCGGGTGCAGACGGAGCGGCCGCCGGTAAACTGGTCCATTCTGGGGGGCAGCCTCGCCTTTGGTGTGTTCACCCTCACCCTGGGCCTGGGCAAATTCCCTTACAACCAGGAAATCATCTTCATCGGCTCCCTGGCCATCGTGCTCTTTCTCATGTCCCGGCTGGTGCAGGCCCTGGACCCGCCGGCCCGCCGCGTCCTGGTGGGCACCGCCATCATCATTTTCATTTACCGCGCCATCCCCACCCCGGGGCCTGGCTCCACCTGGTGGATGATCGACCAGCTGGGCTTTGACCAGCAGTTCCTTTCGGTGCTGTCCCTCATCAGCAGCACCCTGGCCCTGGCCGGCATGTTCCTCTTCCGCCGCTTCATGGCGGAGCGCTCCATCGCCTACGTCATCGCCTTCCTCACCATCGCCGCCACCCTGCTCAGCCTGCCCATCATCGGCCTTTACTACGGCCTGCACCACTGGACCGCGGCTTACACGGGGGGCGTCGTCGACGCCCGCTTCATCGCCCTGGTGGACACGGCGCTGGAGTCCCCCCTGGGCCAGGTGGCCATGATTCCCATGCTGGCCTGGATCGCCAATTCGGCCCCGGCCAACCTTAAGGCCACCTTCTTCGCGGTCATGGCCTCCTTCACCAACCTGGCCCTGTCTTTGAGCCAACTGGGCACCAAATACCTCAACCAAATTTTCATAGTCACCCGGCAGGTGCAGGACCGGGCCACGGGCGCGGTCACCGTGCCGGCCAATTACAGCGAACTGGGCGTGCTTCTCATCACCGTCACCGTCATCGGCCTGACCCTGCCCCTTTTGGCCATCTTGCTGGTAAGAATGCTGGGCTTGCGGAGCGCGTAGAAATTCGCATTCTTGGAATGTCTCCAAATTCTTGAGGATCTTGGTCTGATAACAACGTAGTAGTCTGCCAATAAATCAGGCATTGACAATAAAAAGGCGGGGACATTTTTATCCCCGCATTTTTATTACTGAAGACTCAAATTGTAAGGATTAGCTTTTTCTTAACCTATTGGATTGCGCCAGACATAGCATAGCACTTCCTAAGAGTATAAGCGATGACGGTATGGGAACAGGATTACCAGAAGGACCAGTAAGCATGACATTATTGAATAACGCAGGATATAAAGAATTTATTGTTCCACTTTACAACATAACCATTAAATAACTGCAATCTATATTGTTATTATAGAATTATTTTTGATTAATATTAATTGAAACAGACCAAGCATTAAAATCATTACTAACGCCTAAGCCACTTACCGTTCCAAGAATAAATGGTGTTGCCCAACCTTCCTTAAAAGCATATAATTCAATTGCCCAATCAGCATTAGCACCTGCCACCGCCCCAGTCAAAGTATATTGGTAATGAGGCTGGACCGTTTGAGATAATAATTGATATAATTCGCCATTAACGGCAGCTACTGAATTATAAAGAATCGTTGCGTTACCGATGTCAAGAAAATTTTTGCGTATTCCAGAGGCTTCCATTCTCTGAGTTTTGCTTTGCCAGTTAATTCTCAGGGTTATTCCCGGACAACTCCCCAAACTACAAGGCTTTTATTGCCCGCTCTGACCGACGGCTCTAGCATCCGCCCCGCCGCCCAGGACCGCGTACAGGCCCACCTGGTTGGTGAGCTGGGCCAGGCGGATGGCGATGAGGCCCTGCTGGGCGGAGTAGAGGGAGCGCTGCGCGTCCAGGACATTCAGGTAGATATCGATCCCCTTTTCATAGCGGGCCTGGGAAAGCTTGTAGGTCCGGGCCGTGGCCTCGAGCAGCGACTGCTGGGCCTTGAACTGGTCGCCCAGGGTGCCCCGTTTGGCCAGGGCGTCGGCCACCTCCCTGAAGGCCCCTTGGATGGCCTTCTCGTACTGCGCCACGGCGATCTCCCGTTCCACCTTGGTGGCCTGGAGGCCCGCCCAGGTGCGGGCGTCGAAAATGGGCAGCACGATCTGGGGGGCGTAATTCCAGACGTAGGACCCGGGTTTGAACAGGCCCGACAGGTCGCCGCTGGCGGTGCCCACCGCGGAGGTGAGCGAGATGCGGGGGAAGAAGGCCGCCCGGGCTGCGCCGATATTGGCGTTGGCGGATTTCAGCAGGTGCTCCGCCTGGAGTATGTCCGGGCGCTGCAGCAGCACCTCCGAAGACGTGCCCGGGGACACGTCCGGCAGCGCCTTGACAGCGCTCAACTCCTGGGGCAGCAAGTTCGCAGGCACGGGGGAGCCCGCCAGCAGATTCAGGGCGTTTTCATCCTGGGCTGCGAGTTCCGTAAACTTGGCCACGTCCACCCGGGCCGCGTCCACCCGGGTCTGCACCTGGCGCAGGTCGAGTTCGGGCGCCAGGCCCACTTCAAAGCGCCTTTGAATCAGCTTGTAGGAGGCCTGCTGAGCCTCCAGGGTGGACTGGGCCAGTTTGAGATTCTCCCGGTCCGCGGCCAGGGTGAGGTAGGCGCCCGCCACTTCGGAGATGAGCAGGATTTGGGCGCTGCGCCGGGCCTGGTCCGTGGCCAGGTATTCCTGCAAGGCCGCCTGGCTCAGGCTGCGCAGCCGGCCGAAGAAATCAATTTCCCAATTGCTGACGCCCAGGTTGAGGCCGTATTCCTCCACGGTCACCAAACCGGGCTGGCCGGAAAGCCTGACCCGCTGCTTTCGGGCGATGACGCTCGTTTCGGCCCGGGGAAGGAGCTCGGCGCGCTGGACCCGGTACAGGGCCCGGGCTCTTTCCACCTTCAGGGCGGCGATCCTGAGATCGCGGTTGTTCTGCAGGGCCATGCCGATGATCTGTTGCAGGCGCGCGTCGGTGAAGAATTGCCGCCACTGCACGTCTGCCGCGACTGGAGCTGTTGCACCGGGGGGCGGCTCCTTGTAAGCCGGGCCGCTGGGCCAGGCGGCAGGCACCGGCGCCTCGGGCCGGGTGTATTCCGGAGCCATGGTGCACCCGAAGAAAGAGATCAATACCACGAGGAGAAGCAGTAATAGCCCGTCCCGGAAATATCTCTGGCAAGAAATTGGGGACTTTCCTCCCTCCCCCTTGATGGGGGAGGGCTGGGGTGGGGGTGATATTTCTCTGGTAGGGCGGACCTCCGTGCCCGCCACCAATGGCGGCCGGGACGGCCGCCCTACCCCCACCCCCCAACCCCCTCCCACCAGGGGAGGGAGAGTTTGGGGACCATGATTCTGCAGGATATATCTGGAACCTGCCCCTATGTTCCTTTTCATCTTAACGGTCCCCCCGGGAGTTGGCAGAATCGCCTGATCGAGCCGCGGCCGGAGCCGCGGACTGGCGCTTGAAGGTGCGGAAGATAAGGACAAAAAAGAAGGGGATGAAAAAGAGGTCGATGAAGGTGGCGGACATCATGCCGCCGGTGACTGCGGTGCCGATGGCATTCATGGCTCCGGCCCCGGCGCCCGAGGCGATGGCCAGCGGCAGGACCCCGAAGAAAAAGGCGAACGAGGTCATGAGGACCGGCCGCAGCCTTAAGCGGGCCGCTTCCAGAGTGGCATCGACAACCCCGACTCCCTGGAGGATCCGCTCCCGGGCGAACTGGATAATGAGGATGGCGTTTTTGGTCGTCAGCCCCAGGGTAGTGATGAAGCCGATCTGAAAGTACACGTCGTTGGGCAGACCGCGCAGCCAGGTGGCCAGCGCCGCGCCGAAAAGTCCCAAGGGTAGCATGAGCAGGTTGGTGAAGGGAATGGTCCAGCTCTCGTACAGGGCGGCGACGCACAGAAAGATGACGATCACGGAAAAGGCGTACAGCACGGGCGCCTGGGAACCGGCCAGCCGCTCCTGATAGGAAATGCCGGTCCAGTCAAAGCCGAAGCCCTTGGGGAGCTTGGCGACGATTTCGGCCATGGCCTGCATGGCTTCGCCGGAACTGCGCCCCGGCGCGGGTTCGCCCCAGATGTTGAGGGCCGGGAAGCTGTTGAACCGCTCCAACAGCGGCGAGCCATGGAACCAATGACCCGAAGCGAAGGAGGAGAACGGCGTCATGGTGCCCGCGGAGTTGCGCACGAAGAGCCGCTCCAAGTCTTGGGGAAGCATGCGAAAGGGCGCGTCGGCCTGGACAAAGACCTTTTTCACCCGGCCGTTCTGGATGAAATCATTGACGTAGGCGCCGCCGAAGGACGCGGAGATGGTGTGATGAATGGCGTTGATGGGCACCCCCAGGGCGCCCGCCTTTTCCCAATCAACATCGATGCGGTATTGGGTCACATCCTCCAGACCCGCGGGCCGGACGCGCACCAGCCGCGGGTCCTGGGCCGCCAGGCCCAGGAGCTGGTTGCGCGCGGCCATCAAGGCGTCATGGCCCAGGCCGCTCCTGTCCTGCAATTGAAAGTCGAAGCCGCCGGCGCGGCCCAACTCCAGCACGGCCGGCGGCGGGAAGGCGAAGACCCTGGCGTTGCGGAGCTGCGAGAACTTGATCATGGCGCGTCGCACCAGGGCATCCACCTTCAGGTCCGCGCCGGGGCGCAGGTTCCAGTCCCTGAGCTTCACAAAGGCCAACCCCACGTTCTGTCCCGCCCCGGCAAAGCCCCGGCCGGCCACCGTGAAGATGGAGGCCACCGCCTTCTTCTCATCCTCCAGGAAATGGGTGCGGACCTGATCCTGGATCTGCTGGGTCTGCTCCATGGTGGACCCTGCGGGCAGAATGGTCTGGACGAACATGATGCCCTGGTCTTCACTGGGGAGATAGGCGGTGGGCAGGCGCCAGAAGATGAAGGCCACCGCGGCCATGATCAGGAAATAGGCTGCGAAGTAAGGCAGTTTCCGGGAGAACGAGGCGGAGACCGCTCTTACATACTTATCCCGCAGGCGGAAAAAGAGGCGGTCGAATTGGCGGAAAAAGGGGCGCAGGAAGAAAATGGCGTTGTCCGAGGGCTGGTGCCCCGGCGGCACCGGCTTAAGGAGGGAAGCGCACAACACCGGCGTCAAAATCAGGGCCACCGCCACAGAAAGCAGCATGGCGGAGATAATGGTCACCGAAAACTGGCGGTAGATGACCCCGGTGGAGCCGCCGAAGAAGGTCATGGGACCGAACACTGCGGCCAGCACCAGGCCGATGCCGATCAAGGCGCTGGTAATCTGGCCCATGGACTTGCGGGTCGCCTCTTTGGGCGGCAACCCCTCTTCCCGCATGATCCGTTCTACGTTTTCCACCACCACAATGGCATCGTCCACCAAAAGGCCGATGGCCAACACCATGGCGAACATGGTCAGCATGTTGATGGAGAAACCGAACAGGGCCAGGACCGCGAAGGTGCCCAGGAGCACCACCGGCACCGCCAGAGTTGGCACCAGCGTGGCCCGGAGGTTCCCCAGGAACACGTACATGACCAGAAAGACCAGCAGAATGGCTTCGAACAGGGTCAAAACCACTTCTTTGATGGCCACCTTCACAAAGGGAGTTGTGTCATAGGGGTAGATGACCTTCATGCCGGGGGGAAAGTACCGGGACAATTCCGCCATTTTGGCTTTGACCGCGTCGGCGGTCTTGAGGGCGTTGGCGCCTGCGGCCTGGCGGACCGCCAGAGCGGCTCCGGGTTGGCCGTTATACAGTACTTTCGTGCCGTAACGCTCAGTGCCCAACTCCGTCCGCCCCACGTCGCGCACGCGCACGATGGAGCCGTCCGGGTTGATGCGCAACGGGATAGCGGCAAACTCCTCCGGGGTCTTGAGCAGGTTCTGGACGATGATGGAGGCGTTCAGCCGCTGGCCCGGCACCGCGGGGATGCCGCCGAACTGGCCCGCGGACACCTCCACGTTGTAGGCCTGGAGCCTCTGGATGACATCCTCCATGGTCAGGCGGTAATCGGCCAATTTATCCGGATTGAGCCAGACCCGCATGGCGTACTGGGACATGAAGGTTTCCACTTCCCCCACGCCCGGCACCCGGGCCAGCACCTGTTCGATATGGGCCTGGGCGTAGTCCGCCAGATCAAATTCATCCATGCTCCCGTCTTCCGAGGTGAGCCCCACGATGATGAGCCAGTTCCGGGTGGATTTGCTGACTTTGACGCCCGTGCGCTGCACCACGTCGGGCAGACTGGCCATGGCCAGCTGGAGCTTGTTCTGCACCTGGGCCCAGGCCAGGTCCGGATCGGTTCCCGGCGCAAAGGTGAGCTCGATCCTGCCGGCGCCGGAGGCATCACTGCTGGCGGACATATACAGCAGCTTGTCGAAGCCGGTCATTTTCTGCTCGATGATCTGCACCACGCTGTTTTCCACCGTTTCCGCCGACGCCCCGGGATAGAAGGCGTCGATGGCGATGGACGGCGGCGCAATGGGCGGATACTGGGAGATGGGCAGATTGTAGATGGCCAGTCCGCCCGCCAGCATGAAGATGAGGGCGATGACCCAGGCGAAGACCGGGCGATCCAGGAAGAAATTCGATAACATCGCGGTTCTCCGTCAGGGCTTTGTGGCAGAGGAGGCTTTAGTTTGAGGAGATTGGCTGCCGCCCTTGGGGCCCTCCCAGGGGACGGCCTTCACCTTGGCCCCCGGCCGGGCGTTTAAAAAACCCTCGACCATGACCCGGTCCCCGGGGATGAGTCCCGAGGAAACGAGCCATTGGTCGCCCAGGGCGCGGTCGAGGCTCAGAAGCCGCTGCTGCACCGTGCCGCCCTCATCCACGATGAGGGCGATGGGCTCCCCCTTGGGGGTGCGGCTCACCCCTTGCTGCGGCACCAGGATGGCCTTTTCGGCAATGCCCTCCTGCACCACGGCCCGCACGAACATGCCGGGCAGGAGAAGATGACTGGGATTGGGGACGACTATGCGCAGCGTGAACGAGCCGGTGGCGGGGTCCACGGTGATGTCGCGGAATTGCAGGGCGCCCTCCTGGGGATAGTGAGTGCCGTCTTCCAGGAGCAGGCGGACCTTTCTCGCTTTTTCCCCGTCGGCGCTGAGACGGCCGGCTTCCAGGTGACGCTTCAGCCGCAAGAGCTCGGCCGACGATTGAGTCACATCCACATAGATAGGGTCGAGCTGTTGGATGGTGGCCAGAGCCAGGGCCTGATACGCGGTCACCAGGGCACCGTCCGTGACGCTGGACTTGCCGATGCGTCCGGAAATGGGCGCGGTGACGCGGGTGTAGCCCAGGTTGATGCGGGCCGCTTCCACCTGGCTTTTCCAGTAGGCGATGTCGGCCTGGGCCTGTTGCAGGGCCGCGGCCGCATCGTCGTAATCCTGGCGGCTCACCGCCTTGTCGGCCAGCAGTTCCTTGTAGCGTTCGGCCTTCAGGCGGATGGAGGGCAGATTGGCCTGGGCCTTGCCCAGGGAGGCTTTGGCCGAATCCAGGGCCACCTGAAAAGGCGCGGGATCGATCTGGTACAACAGTTGGCCGGCCTTGACGTCGGCACCCTCGCGAAACAGGCGCTTTTTGATAATGCCGTTGACCTGGGGGCGGATTTCCGCCACCAGGTAGGCGGAAGTGCGGCCCGGCAGTTCCGTGCTCAACTCCACCTGCTGCGGGGCGATGGTCACCACCGCCACTTCCGGGACCGGAGGCGGCCCGCCGGGCTGACCGGAGCCGCTGCCGCAGCCGGCCAGGGAAACTGTCAGGGCCGTCACCGCCCATAGCCAGCTAAGCGATCTACAAACGTTGTGGCGCCGTTGCATCAGAAGTCTCCCAAAATGAGACCAGAGGAGCAATTGCCCACCCAACACCTTCTGGCTGGGCGAAAATCATCATAATCCCCCCTGCCCCGCTTTGGAAAAGGGGGGTAGGAGAACTCGTTGATAAGCATCGGTAATTCCTTTTAAGTCCCCCTTTTCCCAGGGGGATTTAGGGGGATTAGAAAAGCTTCTCTTTTCTGCCTGGGCTTTTGCCGAACTACCATCGGTAATGACCGTCTTTATATTGCCAACCCCGGCAAACATTCACGAGCGCATCAGGCCTTTGAAGAAAATATCCAGGATGACGTCAGGGTTTTCCGGGTAAGGGTGGCGTTCCGGGTCGTCGAGCCAGAGGAGCAGGAAGGCGTCGATGACGCTGTCCAGGGCCACTGCCAGGTTATAGGGGTCGGCGAGGGCCTGAAACCGCCGGTTATCGATGCCGCTGGCAAACACATCGGCCAGTTGTTTCAGTATGCCGTAGTACCGCTGGCGCACCTCATCATCCACGCCCGCCTTGAGGTTGAAGCTGACGCCCCGGCTTTCGGCCAGAAACAGACGCACGAAGGGCAGGTTGTGGCGAAACCTTTCTCCCCGGAAACGGACGTAATGGCGCAACTTCTCCGCCTCATCCCCGGATTGCGCCATGGCCCGCCGGCAGGCCTCTTCGAAATCATTGCACCGTTCCAGCAAAATGGTTTTGTAGAGGTCCTCTTTGTTCTGGAAGAATTTGTAAAGGGTGCCGATGGCAAACTCGGCCTTCTCGGCAATCTCCTGCATGGAGACGTTGTGGTAGCCCTTCTGGGAGAAAAGCTCCAGCGCGGCCGCCAGCATCTCCTGGCGCTGCCGCATTTTTTCCCTTTCCCGCCTGGGGAGCTTCTGAGCTTCCATGGGGGGACCTCCGGCGGTGAACATTTCTTCAAAATATGAACACACCGTCATATTATAGAACCACATAACAGATCGTCAAGAAAATATGACAGTAGCCGGATTTCTGCAAAATTCCTTTGGATACTGGCGCCCCCAAATTATATGCTGAAAGTGTCCGGCCTCTGCGCCAGTGCGAAGGGTTCGCAAATAACCGGCCGGCAACGGATGCCTCGCCATGCACCCGCAACTGTTTCGGCCAGCCGCGTGCGGCCGCCTGATGGTTTTGGTCCTGATCGTCCTTACTCTGGGGGCGGCCTTGCCCCTGCCCGCGGCGGCGCAAATCCGCCTGGGAGAAATCAATCCCCTCTCCGGCCACCTGGCCAAACACGGCCTGGAGATCCACCAGGGCATTCTCTATGCGGTGGAGGAAGCCAACGCCCGGGGCGGACTGGCAGGACAGCGCGTGGAGCTTCTCAGCCGGGATGACCAGAGCAAGCCGGAGGTGGCGGTCAATCAGGCCCAGGACCTGATTTTCCGGGGCAAGGTTATGGGCCTGGTGGGCGGCTATGTGGATTCCCTGGTGGGGCCCATCAGCCAGCAGGCCGCCAGGCACCGGGTGCCCTACATCGCCTCGGCCAGCCTTCAGCAGGCCTTTACGGGAAATAAAAACCCCTACTTCTTTCGCGTCTCCCGCCTGGAGGGCATTGTTCAGCCGCTCTGCGGGTTTCTGGCCCAGACCCTGAAGGTTCGGCGGGTGGCCACCCTGCACGCCGCGTCCCCCGGCGCCATGGAATTTGCCGACAGCCTCCAGGCCAATCTGCGCCAGGTCAATATTGACACCGTGCTTCAGGAGAAATTTCGCGCCGGGCTCCCGGATTTTTCCGTCTCGCTCCTGAAGCTGCCCCCGGCCCAGGCGGAGGCGTTGATCAGCGGCGGTTTTTATGCGGACAACCTCATCCTGGTGCGGCAGTTGCGGGAGCGCCCCCTGGGGCTGAAGGCCTTTGTGGCGCCCTGGGGCGTGGCCTACCAGAGTTTCATTGATGAGGTGGCCCAAGCCGCGGAAGGACTTTTCGGGACCTGCGCCTGGGCTCCCGGCATCACCCAGCCCGGCACTGAAGAGGCCTCCCAGGCCTTTGTGGAGGGATTCCGGAAAAAATTCCACAAGGAGCCCAACACCACCACCATGCACGGGTATACGTCCGCCCGGGCCCTGCTGGCCGCCATCGAGGCAGCGTGCAAAGAAGGGGGTCAGCTCACCGGTGAGGCCGTCCGCCGGGCCCTGACCAATCTGGACCTGCCATTGCCCATGGAGCGGCTGGTATTTGATGAACACGGCGACCCCCTGCACTATCAGCATGTTATCGTGCAGATTCAAAAGCAGCGGCTGGTGGCGGTCTATCCTCCGGAACGGGCCACGGGCCAGGTGGATGTGAGCGCGGCGGCGCGCTGAGGCGGCCGGGGACAGGAACTGGCGGGCATGGGGGTTGGAGCTCATATCATCTTCACCGGTTTTTCGCTGGGTTCGTTTTATGCCCTCATTGCCCTGGGTTTTTCCCTGATCCTAGGCATCGCCCGGGCCTTCAACCTGGCCCACGGCGAGATGATCCTGCTCTCCGGCTACCTGGCCTATGTGCTGTGGCAGTCCTTCCAGTTGCCCTTCTTCTGGATTCTGCCCCTCTGCTCCCTGGTTCTGGCCTGCCTCACCATCCCCCTGCACTACCTGTTCCGGCGGCTGCCGGAACCCTATGGTTTAAATACCCTGATGGTGACCCTGGGACTGGCCCTGGTGCTGCAGAATCTTTTCCTGGCCGGGTTCTCCGCGGACTACCGCCTCATGCGGTTTGCCTGGCCCCTCGTGGCCCTCCCGGGTCTGGACATTCGTTTGCCCCTGCATCAGGTGGCGCTCATCTGCCTGGCGCTGCTGGTCACCGGCGCGGTCCACCTGCTGCTGCAGCACACGTTTCTGGGCAAGGCCCTGCGGGCCACCATTCAGGACCGGGAGGCGGCCCAGACCGCCGGCATCAACGTGGAACTGCTGGCCCTGGTCGCCTTCGGCCTGGGGGGCCTGCTCATCGGCCTGGCCGGACCCCTCTTTGCCCAAAACATGTATCTCTATCCGGCAGCCGGGGGCGAAGCCACCATGATCGCCATCGTGGTCACCATCTTTGCGGGGCTGGGCCGCGTCCGCACCATTCTGCTGGGGGGGTGGCTTTTGGGACTGGCGCAGTCGCTGGCGGTGTACAACCTGGGCAGCAAGTGGCGGGACCTGGTGGGCGCGGCGCTGCTCATAGCGCTGCTCTATTTCCGGCCCGAAGGCATTGCGCTCAAGAAGGAGCAGTAAGTTGGCGTTTGTTTCCGTCAAAAGTTATGGGTTACTGAAGACTGGCGGCGCATTCCTGGCTTCGTTTCGGCTTGGCGAGACAAGCATCATCATGCCAAGACCCCGGGGCGCGCAGTAGATTATGGGGAAATTGCCAATTTCATTCCTGACCGGAGCCGCAATCCTGGTCCTGGGCGCCTGGCCCCTGGTCTTCCCGGAAGCCATTCAGGTCCAGCAGGTGCTGGGCCTGACCTGCCTGTATGCCACCCTGGCCCTGGCCTGGAATCTGTACGCCCTGACCGGCGCCATTTCCCTGGGACATGGGGCTTTTTTCGGCCTGGGGGCCTATGCTTCGGCCCTCCTGAACCACTATTACCACTGGTCGCCGCTTCTCACCATCCCGGTGGGGGCCCTGGCCGGCGCCGTGTTCGCCTTTTTCTGGATTTGCTTTTTCAAGAGGCTCCGGGGGGTTTACCTGGGGCTGGCGACGCTTGCGGCCATGGAAATTCCCAAGACCATCGTGGACAACTGGGACCGCCTCACCTACGGCTCCATGGGGCTCATGGGCCTGGACCGGCTGCCCACCCTGTCTCTGGGGAGCTTTGCCGTGGATTTCGGCATGAATCTTCAGGCCCAGTATTATCTGTTACTGGGCGTCATGCTGGCGGCAGCGCTGGTCCACCGGGCGTCCATCCGCACCCGCTGGGGCTGGACCCTGCGGGCTTTGCGGGAGAACGAAACCGCGGCGGCCATGCTGGGCATCGCCGCCAACCGGGAACGGGCCCGGGCATTGGTGCTGAGTGCGTATCTGGCGGGGCTCACCGGCGGGCTCTACGCTCACATCACAGGGCTGATCGAACCGGGCCTG
>CAZFWX010000009.1:0-17430 GCA_964522695.1 uncultured Desulfobacterales bacterium | reverse complement strand
TGCCGCTGGTTTTCAGCCTCTTCGGCGGCTCCGCCCGGGTGTGGGGGCCGGTCCTGGGGGCCTTCTGCCTTTACCCCCTGGAGCAGCTTGTGCTCATGCCCCTCCTCCCCATGGGCCACTCCGCCCTGTACGGGCTGGTCATTATCCTGACCATCTTCTTTTTTCCCAAGGGACTTGCCGCATGGCTGCCAGCGACCCCCAAATCTGCCTGAGGGTGCAGGAGATCAGGAAGTTTTTCGGGGACCAGCGCGTGCTCCGGGATGTGTCATTTAGCCTGGCGGCGGGGGAAATTCTGGGCCTCATCGGTCCCAACGGCGCGGGCAAGACCACCCTCTTCCATATCATCAGCGGCTGGCAGCAGCCCGACGCGGGCAGCGTTGCCCTGTTTGGACAGGAAACCACCGGCTGGCCGCCCGACCGCCTGAGCCGGGCCGGCCTGGCCCGGACTTTTCAGATTCCCCAGCTTTTTCCGGACATGACCGCAGGGGAAAACGTCCTCATGGGGGCCTGGCTGAGCCCCAAGCCCCATCCCTCTTTGCCCCAGGCCCGGGCCGAGGCCGAGCACTGCCTGTCTCTGGTGGGCCTGCTGGAAAAAAAAGACGTTCCGGCCCGGGACTTGCCCCTGCCCCAGCAGCGCCTGGTGGAACTGGCCCGGGCCCTGGCCACCGGGCCGCGACTGCTGCTGTTGGACGAGATTGCCGCAGGCTTCAGCCAGGCGGCGCTCAACCGGCTGGCGGAGGGACTCCTTAAATTGCGGGATCAGGGGCTGACCCTGCTCCTCACCGATCACCTGTTCACCCTGCTGGAGGCCGTGGCCGACCGGCTCCTGGCCCTGGACCGGGGCGAGATCATCGCCCAGGGGCCGCCGGCAGAACTGCTGCATCACCCGGAAGTGGTGTCCGCCTACCTGGGGACCCGGTATGGGGCGGACGCCGAAGGAGGGGTTTGATGGTCGCCGGTGGCCCATCCCCGCCCCTCTTGGACGTGCAGCGCCTGTCCGTTTCCCTGCAGGGGCGGCCGGTGCTGACGGATGTGAGCTTTACCTGCCTGCCCCGCCAGATCGTGGCCATCGTGGGCATTGAGGACGCGGGTAAAAGCACCCTTTTAAAAGCCTTGAGCGGCCTGCAACGGCCGGTGGAGGGCCGCATCATTTTTGCGGGCGAGGCCGTGGAGGCCCTGCCTCCCTGGGAAATGGTGCGCCGGGGCGCCATTTATGTGCCCGAGGGCATGCGCGTCTTCCCCCACATGACCGTATTGGAAAACCTGGAAGTGGGGGCCTATCTGGTGCGCCGGCGGTTGCGGGAGAACCTGGACCGGGTTTGCCGGATCTTTCCCGAGCTGAAGGACCGGCTGCGGGCCCCGGCCGGCATTTTGAGCGGCGGCCAGCAGCGCATGGTCACATTGGCCCGGGGTCTCATGTCCTCGCCCCGCCTCCTCATGCTGGACGAACCCTTCATGGGCCTGAGCCCCAAGCTGGTGCAGCGGTTTTGCGATTCCTTTCGCGAACTGGGCCAAGCCGGGGTCACCCTGCTCATTTCCGGGCAACTCATGCAGCGGGTGTTGAACGTGGCCCATACGGCCCATGTCCTGGAGAAAGGGCGCATCACCCTCTCCGGGGCCGGCCCTCATCTTTTGGCAGACCCGCATTTGCATGAGATCATCCTGCCGGTGTAAAGGCGCCGCCTGCCTGGCCTGACCCAGAGGTATCCACCCCGGGCCTCCGGCGCCGCCCGCCCCCTACCCTCCAGGCCTTGCCATCGCCGCCCCTGTGGAAAGAACCTTATTTAAAATCCATTCAAGGATTCAGCCGGGGTTTTAAACGGTAAAGCGTGGGGGAGAAGCGGTTTACCAGTCCCCCTTTCTTAATGAGGGATTTAGGGGGATTATCATGAGGTTATCCATTCCCCCCACCCCCCCTTTAGAAAAGGGGGTAATTTTTTGCATATGCATATTTGCCTGACCGAACCAAAACCTGCCGGAATTGAGTGTTGAAATGGCTTGTCATGACAGAACATGGAGATGCTGAGAAACGCTCCCCATCTGCCAGAAATCCGCAGAAAAATTTAAAAGCCTCTGTACTTAAACAACAAATCGTATTAATATAACGTTAGGAAGGATTATCAGCTTGTCATGCAGGACGAACCCACCTACACACTGGCACCGGGCGATTCAACCGTATATTTCCGGTTCCTGGAACCGTGATCTCCGGGGGCGCAGGCGTCACCGGCCCAATTTTCTGCCAGATCATTGCTGTCTCCAGACGGTCATTTGATATAATTTAATTATATCAATGAGTTAATCTTTTAGCCGTTACTTTCCAGCCTCACCCCTTCCTTCGCTACCGGAGGAGCCATGAAGTGTCTCCGCTGTAATATCGACGTGGAGGAGACGCAGAAGTTCTGCCGGCACTGCGGCGCCCGGCTGCAAATGACCTGCCCCGATTGCGGCAGCGCCATCCATCCCACCGACAAATTCTGCGGCGAATGCGGGCTGGAACTTGAGGCCAAGGAACGCCTGAAAAGGGCCCCCCTGCTGACAGGCAGCGAACGCAAGTATGTCACCGCTCTGTTTGCCGACGTCTCGGGCTATACCGCCATGGCGGAGCGCATGGATCCGGAAGAAGTGAAGGATCTCATGACCCACCTTTTTGACCACATCTCCAAGATCATTACCAAATATGAGGGCTTTATCGAAAAATTCGCCGGCGATGCCGTGCTGGCGCTCTTCGGGGTGCCCCGGGCCCATGAAGATGACGCCATCCGGGCCATCAGGTCGGCCCTGGAGATCCACCGGGTGGTGGCGGAGTTGAGCGAGGAAGTCCAGGAGAAGATCAAGCAGCCGCTGGCGGTGCACATCGGCATCAACTCGGGGTTGGTGGTCACCGGCGAGATCGACTTCGAGAAAGGCACCCAGGACGTGGCCGGGGACACTATCAATGTCACCGCCCGGCTCTGCGGCCTGGCCAAACCCCGGGAAACTCTGGTGGGCCACGCCACCTATTCCCAGGGGGAGGCCTTCTTCCTCTTTGAGCAACTGGAGCCCGTCCAGGTAAAAGGGCGGGCCAAACCGGTGCGCATCTACCGGGTTTTGTCGCCCCGGAAAATGCCCAGCCGGACCAAGGGGCTGGGGGAGTTGCACGCGGATCTTATTGGCCGGGAAGCTGAGATGTCCAAGCTGGCTGCGGCCATGACCCGGCTTTTTGACCAGCAAGGCTCCATCATCTCCATCTGCGGCGAGGCCGGCACCGGCAAGAGCCGGCTCCTGGAGGAATTCAAAGTCAGCCTGAATCACAGCGCCATTCAGTGGCAGGAGGGCCACGCCTACGCGTACACCCAAAATACCCCCTATCAGGTTTTTCTCGATCTCCTTAGCCAGACCTTTGAGATCGACGAAAGCGATCCGCCGGAAATCGCCCGGCGGAACATGGAAAGGAGGGTCCAGGGCATCCTGGGAGACCAGGACGATGTTCTCCCCTATCTGGGCGGGCTCCTGTCTCTGCCCTACCCGGGCACCTCCAACATCGGCCCCGATGTCTGGAAAAGGCGCACTCACCTGGCGGTTTTCCGCCTCTTGTCGGCCTTTGTCCAACAGGCGCCCACCGTCATGACCCTGGAGGATTTGCACTGGGCCGACCCATCCTCCTTGGAGCTGCTGCGTTTCCTGTTGGCGGAACTGCGCCCCCTGCCCCTTTTCCTGTGCCTTTACCGGCCTCCCCTGACCCTGCTCACGGACAGGCAGATCAAGGCGCTGGGGGACGCCTACCAGGAGATCCGCCTCTTTGATCTTTCCCCCGAGGAAACAGGGCAGATGGTCAAATCTTTGCTGCGGAACGAGACCGCAGCTTCGGCCTTGCAGCCCGTCATCCATGAGAAGGCGGGGGGCAATCCCTTCTATGTGGAGCAGGTGATCAACTCCCTCATTGAGACGGGCTCGCTCAGCCGCCATGAAGGCGCCTGGACCTTTGAAGGCCTGGCCCGGGAACTGTCCGTACCCACGACGATTCAAGGGGTTATCATGGCCCGGCTGGACCGCCTGGACCCGGAAACCCGGTTGCTCATCCAGGAGGCCTCGGTCATCGGCAGGACGTTCTACCAGGAAGTGTTGGAAGAGATCAGCACGTTACCCACGGGCATCGAACCGCATCTTTACAAATTAAAAGATTTGGGCCTGATCACCATCAGGTCCATCCACCCCGATGTGGAGTATTCCTTTAAGCATGTCCTGATTCAGGAGTCGGCCTATAACGGACTGCTCAAAAAGCAGCGGCAAAAGATCCACGAGCGCATCGGCCTGGCCCTGGAGAATTTTTGCCGGGAGAGGTCATTGGAACCGTGGGAATCCCTCGCCTTTCATTTCAAAAAAGGCTATTCAATAAGTAAGGCAGTGGATTATCTCAGAAAATCGGGAGACAAGAGTCTCAAAAGGTACGCCCTGGACGAATCCTTCCATTATTATAAAGAAGCCTACGACTTGCTCTCCCGGAAAGTGAACAGGTCGCCCGAAGAAGATGCGCTTCTTACGGATTTGCTCATCGAGTGGTGCCTGGTCTTCTACTACCAGGGTCATTTTAAGGACCTGACCGAACTGCTCCTGAATCATATCGACGTGGCCGATTCCCACGATGACAAGGCCAGGACCGGCGCCTTCTATGCCTGGCTGGGATTTTCCACCTTTTGGCAGGGCGCCAGCCTGGAAGATTCCTACCGCTATCTCCACAAGGCCCTGGCGTTGGGCGAGCAGACCGAGGACAACCGGGTCATCGCCTATGCCAGCGCCTTTCTGGCCAAGACCTGCGCCGAGTTGGGGCTCCTGAAAGAGGGCGCCTATTTTGAAAGGCGCACCCACGCCATGCTGGAGTTATTTCCCACCGACATCTTTCTCCATATGAACTACTTTTCCGGCAAAGGCTACCTGGGGTGGTTCTCCGGCAAGAAGAGGCAGTTGTTCGACAGCGCCAAGGGGTTGTTGGACTACGGGAAAGAAAACGCCAGTCTCCGCTGCCAGATGATCGGCAACATGCTGATGGCCGTCAAGCATTTCATGGACCTGGACATAGACGGCGCCATTGGCTGCGCCAAAAAAGTGCTGGCTCAGGGCGACCCCTATCACGCCCAGTACGCTTCCCTGCTGCTGGGGATGTTTCTGGTGCACCGGCGCGACTTTGAGGCCGCGGTGGACCGTTTGGCCGAAGTGATCCACAACAGCGAACGGCAAGGCACGGAGTACCTGAAGATCATCGCCAAAATGTTTCTGGGAGTGGCCCTGGCGGCGCAGGGCAAGCTGGGAGAGGGAATCAGAATGGTGGAGTCCGCCCGGGAGAAATTCAGCCAGTACCAAAGAAACATTTTTCACTGTTTTGCAGAGTTTATCCTGGGCAATATTTATCTGTCCATCATGCAGGGATCCCAGGGAAAAAGCCTGTCCTTCTTCTTCCGCAACCTGGGCTCCATCATCAAACATGTGCCCTTTGCCGGGAAAAAGGCGGAGAAGCATCTGTCCGAAGCCATCAAGCTGGCCAGGGCCAAGGGCGCCAAAGGTTTTCTGGGGCAGCCCTGTCTCCAATTGGGCCTGCTCTGGAAGTTGCGCGGCAAAAAAGACCAGGCCAAAAAACATTTTCTGGAGGCCTTGCAGGTCTTCGAAGAATGCCAGATGGAGGCCTACAGCGAACTGGCCGCGGGCATGCTGGAGTCCCTGGCCTGACGGAAAGCGAGGATAAGCCGCACTATTGCTCACAGGGGCAGCGGAGATGGCTGGATTTCTTCTTACAAGGTAGCCCCGACATGCGCATCCTTCTGGTGGCGCCGCGCGCCTCTTTCCCCGACACCACTCCCGGCTGGGTCAATGCACCTCAGATGTCCCTGCTGATCCTGGAAGCGCTGACCGGGAAGGAACACCACGTCGTCATCGTGGAGGAAGAACGGGAGCCCATCCCCCAGGGGGAGGCCTGGGACCTGGCGGGAATTACGGTCATGACGGCCACGGCCCCCCGGGCCTACGCCCTGGCGGACGGATTCAGGAAAAGGGGGGTCCAGGTCATCCTGGGCGGCATCCATCCCTCGGTCCTGCCCGATGAAGCCGCCCGGCATGCCGACGCAGTGGTGGTGGGAGAGGCGGAGGGCGTCTGGCCGCACATTTTGGAGGATGCAGCCCAACAGAGGCTCAGGCAGATTTACGCCAATCCCTTTCCCGAAGACCTGGCGGTGCCCCTGGTCACCTACCGGCACCATGGGCAGGCCAGGCCTGTGATCTCCCCCATGATCACCAGCCGGGGCTGCCCCAATGGCTGCGAATTCTGTTCGGTGCCCCGCCTTTACGGCCACCGCATCCGCAATCTGCCGGTTGGTCAGGTGGTGGAGCAGCTGCGGCGGCATCAGGGCGACGTTGTCGCCTTTCTGGACGACAATCTCACCGCCTGCCGGGAATATGCCCTGGAGCTTTTTGCGGCCCTGGCCAGCCTCAAAATCAAGAGCGTGATCCAGACCTCCGTGAAGTTCATCCTGGACGAAGAGCTTTTTGCCCTGGCCGTGGCCGGGGGCGTCAAGGGAATTTTCGTGGGCTTTGAAACCATCGACGAAAAATGCCTGCAACGCTTTGGCAAACCCGGAGATCTCCAAACCTACGTTGCAGCCATCCACAGATGCCGGGAGGCCGGCGTCATGCTGCACGCCTCCTTTATTTTCGGCCTGGACGAGCATGACACCAGCATCTTTCCCCGGACCCTGGACTTTGTCATGGAGCACCAGATCCCCTCGGTGGGAGCCACGGTTTTAACCCCGTATCCCGGCACCCCGTTGTATCACCGGTTTCTGGAGGAAGGGCGGCTGTTGCATCAGAATTGGAGCTTCTATGATAACATGACTCCGGTTTTCCGCCCGGCCCGCATGACTGTGGGAGAACTGAGCCTCGGCTACCTGCAGTTCCGTCTGTCCACCTTCAGTCTCAGAGGAATTCTCCGGCGCCTGCCCGCGGGTCTGGCCGCGGGCGGCCTGACCTATTTCAGCATCAATGCCGCCTGGCGGCGGGCCTCCCTGGGCATTAAACAGCACTACCGGAATTATTTCCGCTGGCTCAAGAAAGCTCGCCTGGAAAGTTCCTGATCCCCTCCCCTCTTCGCGGTCTCCAGGTTATCATGACCGTAAGACCTGCCGGTGAGCCTCGCCGCGCCAGCCGGGCAGAGGGAAAGGGCAAATCGCCCAGGATGCAGAGGGAACCCATGGTTATACCCGCATTGAGTCCCGCCGATACCCATAATGAAGCCCTGCTGGCCAATGTGCGGCCGCATGATTGGGTGAATCCCGAACCCCGGGGTCGCTATAACCTGGTGGTGATCGGCGGCGGCACCGCGGGCTTGGTGTGCGCCGCGGGGGCGGTTGGGCTGGGGGCCAGGGTGGCCCTGGTGGAACGGCATCTGCTGGGGGGGGACTGCCTCAATTTCGGCTGCGTGCCCTCCAAGGCCATGATCCGTTCCTCCCGGGCGTCCGCCCAGATCCGGGAGGCCGCTCGCTTCGGGGTGCAGATGGCAGAAAGCCCGGAAGTGGATTTTGCCGCGGTCATGGAGCGCATGCGGCGCCTCAGGGCCGGGATCAGCCAGCATGACTCGGCCCGGCGTTTCCAGGAGTTAGGGGTGGACGTTTTCCTGGGCCAGGCCCGCTTTACCAGCCCCGATGCCGTGGAGGTGGACGGCCAGACCCTCTATTTCGCCAGGGCGGTCATCGCCACCGGCGGCCGGGCTGTGCACCCCTCGGTGCCGGGTCTGGCGGAAGCAAGGTATCTGACCAACGAGACGGTTTTTTCCCTCACCGCCCGCCCCTGGCGTCTTCTGGTGATGGGCGGCGGACCCATCGGCTGTGAATTTGCCCAGACCTTCCAGCGCCTGGGCTGCCAGGTGGCCCTGCTGCATAAATATTCCCGCATCATGAACAAGGAAGATGAGGACGCGGCCGACATCATCCAGCAGACCTTCCAGCGGGAAGGTATCGGTCTGATTCTCAATGCCAAACCGCTTGAGGTGATCAAAACCGCTGGGGGCAAGCTGGTGCGGTACGAAAGTGAGGGTCAAACAGGTGAAGTCGAAATCGATGAAATCCTCATCGGCGCGGGCCGGGCTCCCAACGTGGAAGGCCTTAACCTGGAGGCCGCGGGGGTTAAATACGAGGCTGGCAAAGGCCGGGGGGTGCTGGTCAACGACCGGCTACAAACCAGCAACCGCCGCATCTACGCCGCAGGCGACATCTGCCTGCCGTACCAGTTCACCCATCTGGCGGACTTCGCGGCGCGCATTGTCATCCAGAACGCCCTGTTCTTCGGCCGAAAAAAACTGAGCGCCCTGACCGTGCCCTGGTGCACCTACACCGACCCGGAGGTGGCCCACGTGGGCTTAAATGAGGCGGAGGCGGCAAAGCGGGGCATCGCGGTCGCGACCTTTGTCAAGCCGTTGAGCGAGGTGGACCGGGCCATCGTGGACGGCGACGCAGACGGCTTTGTGAAGATTCACGTCAAGAAAGGGACGGATAAAATCGTCGGGGCCACCATTGTGGCCCGCCATGCCGGGGAGATGATCAGTGAAATCACCACGGCCATGGTGGCCGGCATGGGTTTGGGCAGGCTGGCGGCGGTGATCCATCCCTATCCCACCCACGCGGAAGCCATCCGCCAGGTGGGCGACCTGTACAACCGCACCCGCCTGACCCCGAGGATCAAGCGGTTTTTCACCTGGCTCCTGGCCTGGCGCAGGTAGCGGGTACTCCGCGAGCCTGCAGCTAATCCGACAAGAAGGTTGGTGACGCAGGCTTTGCAGCTGTGCGGACACCCGAGGGCGGGTGTCCCACATAAGTCTGGAAAGCCTGTGCCACCATTGATGATGAATTTTCCAACTGACTTGACAGGCAAATACGGGGACATACCCATGATCGAATGGAAAAAGCTCTTTACGCCGGTGGCCTCCCTGGATGGCGAGGAGGCGCGGAAATTTCTGGCCCAGCGCCAGGAAGGAACCTATACCCTGCTGGACGTGCGGCAGCCGTGGGAATACGAGGAGGACCACCTGCCCGGGGCGCAACTTATGCCCTTGGCCGAACTCAACTCGCGCCTCGATGAATTGGACAGGAACAAACCCGCGCTGGTCTACTGCGCGGTGGGCGGCCGCAGCCGGGTGGCGGCTCAGCTCATGAGCGGGCAGGGTTTTGAGGAGATTTACAACCTGTCGGGCGGCATTAAGGGCTACCGGGGAACCAAGGCCCAGGGACCCCAGGAACTGCACCTGGACCTGGTGCGGGAGGACGATTCCCCCCGGCAGATCCTCATCCTGGCCTGCGGCATGGAAAAGGCCCTGCAGATTTTCTATGAGACCATCAAGGCCAGGACCACGGATGAGGACCTGGCAAAGTTGAGCGCTTCTTTGGGGCACATGGAGGAGAAGCACCAGGAGCGCCTGCTGGCCCGCTACCAGGAGATGCTGGGCGAAACCGTGGATCGTTCGGCCTTCGATGCCCGGACCGGGACTGAAATCTTGGAGGGCGGCTTCAAGCTGCAGGAGTTCTTGAAGACCAATGAGCCCTGGCTCAAGTCCTCCCGGGAAGTGCTGGAACTGGCCCTGATGATGGAAACCCAGGCCCTGGACCTTTACCTCAGGCTGGCGGCCAAACTGACTGATACGGAAGGGCGGGAATTGCTCTTCAGTTTGGCCCAGGAAGAAAAGGGCCATCTGGCGGCGCTGGCCCGCCTGCTGGACGATAGGCGTCCGGCGGTGCAGGCGGGGAAATAGGGCTGGGGGATGGGGGCGGCATGTCTAATCTGCCGCCGCCTTGGCAGGCGAGGGTCTGAAATGGCTGAAACGCCAGGAGGGCCGGGGGAATGAGCCCCGGCCCTCCCCTTGTTTTTCTCAGGCCAGGGCCCGGGGCTCCTCCAGTATGGAGTCGTAGTCCAGGGTTTCCTTGGGCTTGACGAAATAGCTCTGGGCCGCGAACCCCAGTTGTTCCGAATTGAGTTCCGGGGGTTCGTTCAGGAAGCGGCTGCGGTCCATGAGGTTGTCCAACAGGTCCCGGGGATGACAGGCGCTCATGGGCCGGGCGGCCTGGAAATAATGCCGCAGCACCATCTCCCGCACCACCTCCTCCCGGTACTCCAGCTTGTAATGGGCGCAGGTGCGCCGGAAAATTTCCAGGTATTGGTCCAGGCTGACATGGCCGATAAAGATCTTGTGGCGGATGCGCCGTAAAAACGCCGCGTCGGCCAGGCTGTAAGGATCCAGGTTGGTGGCGAAGACGATGAGCTGGTCAAAGGGGATGCTGAACTGCTGCCCCGTGTTGAGGTAGCAAAAGTCCTGGCGGGTCTCCAGGGGATACATCCAGCGGTTCAGGAGGTGGCGGGGGGAGACTTTCTGGCGGCCGAAGTCGTCGATGATGAGAATGCCGTTGTTGGCCCGGAGTTGATGGGGAGCCTCGTAAAATTTGAGGGAGGGGTTGTACTTGAGCTCCAGGGCGTCCTCGGTCATTTCACCGCCGGCGATGACCACGGGCCGCTTGCACAGCACCCAGCGCTGATCGAACCGGGGCTCATTGGGGTCCAGGGGCACGGGATGGTGGTTGATTTCATCAAAGAGGCGGATGATCTGGCCAAAGACATAGACGGCGTAGGGGATCAGCACCGTGTCGGGAAAAGCCTCGCCCACGGCCTTGGCCAGGACGGTTTTGCCGCTGCCGGTGGGGCCGAAGAGGAAGATGGACCGGCCGCTCATGATGGCCGGACCGATTTTATAGAAAAGATCTTCGGGAACCACGTAATCGGCGAAGGCCCGGCGCAGATCATCCTCGGTCAGCTTGATATCCTGGATGGTCTGGGCTTCCACCCGGTCCCAATACTCTTCCAAGGAAACGGGCGCGGGCCCCACGTAGCTGTTGACCTCCAGGAACTGTTCGGCCCGTTTCCGGCCGGCGTCGGATAAGGTGTAGCGGATTTCCACGGCCATGTGCAACGGTCCGGGACGGGTGGCGTCCCGGGGCTTGACGTTCAGGAAACGCTGGGCATTCAGCGAATCAATGAGGGCCTCCACCAGGTGCTCGGGAATCTTCAGGGCGTCGGTCATTTCCCGGACGGAGATAAACTCCCGGTAATAGGCATGCTTGAGGAGGAGCTGGGACAACAGTCCTTCAGGGACGCCCACATCGGCAAAGGTGCGGGGCGGGGCCGGGCGGGGCGGAGCATATTTGTCCAGCGTCTCCTTATCGATGAGGTTCAGATCCAGGAGACATTTGCCCAGATAGCAGCGAAACTTTTGCTGTCGGTTGAGGGCCAATCCCAGTTGGTCCTGGGCCAGCACCCCGGCTTTGAGAAGGCGTTCCGCCAGATTCATGGCATCACCCTCATTCCCTGGTTACGAGCCCCCCGCGGGTCGGGCGGCCTCGCCAGGACCGTCATTGATAAAGATTGTGTATGCGTAACTGTGATCCATCTTAGCAAAATTCAAATAACTCTGGCAAATTCTTTGCACATCCATGGTAATGGCAGGCAAATTTTCAAAGAAACGACCGCCACGCCGGTTTTTCCGGCAGTTCTTTCGGAAATCACCCCACGGGCGGAGAGGAAGTGGATGTTTCTATGAAAACATACAGTATTTCAGTATGATAGTCAACCGCGAGGTGCATCATTTCAGGAAAATTGATCAGACCGCCCATATTCTTGCCGGCATGAGGGGAGGATGATGAACCGGTCCCGCCAGAACTGCGAGAAAGATTTTCTTTTTTTGGGTCTCAATACCTGCAGCTTGCCGGCCATACCCGGGGGCCCCGCTTTTCTCCGGAGAACTCGCTC
Source organism: uncultured Desulfobacterales bacterium (assembly GCA_964522695.1). Taxonomy (GTDB): domain Bacteria; phylum Desulfobacterota; class Desulfobaccia; order Desulfobaccales; family 0-14-0-80-60-11; genus VGSQ01. The sequence goes on along the minus strand of CAZFWX010000009.1, from coordinate 5,622 downwards.
ATGTCATGCTTGCACAGAAGGTTGGCTGGGGAGGGTGGGGGCGTCGGCCTCCCCCCGCAGAGAGCCATTTCCCTTGCAGGATATGCCTCAATTCTGGTATCTAATACATTGGCATCGTCCCTTCCGGCTGGCTTTGGAATGGTCCCGGGGGACCGGCAGGCGGTTGTGGGCGCCGGCTGGTGACGCCGCGCCTGCTCCGGTGGCTGGTTTCCCACATCTAACCGCCGCCATGGCAAGAATCGCTTTCAGGAATATAATCAGACCAGGAACCTTTGCTGCGCCTGAAACTAGGAAGCGCCATGAATAGCAACGTCCCCTCCCCCATCGTGGTCTCCCCCCATCCCGCCCCCTGCCGGGAGCCAGCCCCCGACTACGGCGCCTATCCCGATCAACAGCACAATCTGCGCAGCTACTGGACCATCCTGAAGAAGCGCAAATGGTGGATAATGGGGGTCTTTTTCACGGTGGTGAGCCTGGTGGCGGTGTTTACCTACCTCCAAACCCCCATCTACCGGGCTTCGACGACCCTCCAGATCATGCAGGACACCTCTTCGTCCATGCTGTCCGATAAGGGCGATCCCTTCGGCATGATGTCCTGGTACTCTGCGGACCGGTTCTACGAGACCCAGTTTTCCCTCCTGAAAAGCCGGACTCTGGCCTACAGCATCATTGATAACCTCAATCTCAAGGACCACCCCAACTATCAGATGTTGCGGGAAGCCTTCAAGGACAAGCCTCCCCAGGAGCTGCGCAGCTTTATGGCGGACTACTTCCTGGGCAGCCTGGAAGTCCGGCCGTTCAAGAAATCCTATCTGGTGGAGATCGCCTTCTTATCTCCGGACAAATATCTGGCCCAGCAGGTGCCCAACGCCATTTACAGCGAATACGTCAACTTTTCCATGAAAACCCGCCACCACTCCTACAAGCTCATCAAGGAGTGGCTGGAAAGCGAAATCCAACTCCTGGCCGGCAAGGTGGAGGCCTCGGAGCGCAAGCTTTACGAGCACGGCCAGCGCAAGGACTTTCTCTCGCTGGAAGGCGACCAGAACGTTATCGTCAGGAAATACGTGGAATTGAGCAAGCTGCTCACCACGGCCCAGGGCGAGCGTTCCGCCAAGGAGGCCCTGTACCGGCAGATTCAGGAGAAGGGCGCGGACGCCCCCCTGGTGGTCAATAATATGCTGGTGCAGCGGCTCCGGGAGGAAACCATCGCCCAGGAGGCCAAGGTTTCCAGCCTGAGTAAGATTTACGACATCAACTATCCCCAGCTCCAGGCCGAAAAGGCCAAGCTGGCCGAGCTCAAGGGGCGGTTGAACGGCGAGGTCCGGCGCCTGACGACCAGCATCAAGGCGGACTACGAGGCGGCCAAGAAAGCGGAAGCCCTCCTGAAGGAGACCCTGGAGGCGCAAAAGGGCCAGGTGGTGGATCTGCAAAAAAACCTGGTGCAGCACCACATCCTCATGCGGGACCTGACCACCAACGAACAGCTCTACAAAGGGCTGCTGGCCCGCATGAAGGAGGCCGCCATCGCCAGCACCATGGTGTCCGGCAACGTGGCCGTCATTTCCCCGGCGGAGCTGCCCCTCAGTCCTTACAGCCCCAACAAGACACTTAATATCGCCCTGGCGGCCGTCATCGGCCTCTTGGGCGGCATCGGCCTGGCCCTCCTGGTGGAGCACCTGGACGATTCCCTCAAGACCTGCGAGGAACTGGAGCGGATCTGCCGCATCCCCTCTCTCGGCATGGTGCCCCGCCTGGCCGGCCATATCAAGGGCTTGCCCACCCTCAAGGGCCAGGACATTTCTTTAGCGGTCTTCAAGGAGCCCCGCTCCCTTTTGAGCGAAGCCATCTATAACGTGCGCACCTCCCTGCTCCTGTCCCTTTCCGGGGGGCCGCCTGCTGTGGTCATGCTGACCAGCCCCAATCCCAACGAGGGCAAGACCACCCTCGCCACCAATCTGGCCGCGTCCCTGGCCATGAACGACCGCAAGGTGGTGATCGTGGACTGTGACCTGCGCAATCCCTCGGTGCATCCGGTCTTTCAACAGCCTTTGTCGCCGGGGTTGAGCAGCCTGCTCACCGGCAACGCCACCAAAGAAGAGGTGGTGCGGCCCACCCTCGTCCCCAATCTCTTTTTCGTCTCCGCGGGGCCGGTGCCCCCCAATCCGGTGGCCCTCCTCACCTCCCAGCAATTTATAGTTTTTCTCAAGGAGTTGCGTCAGGAGTTTGACAACGTCATCATCGACACCCCCCCCGTTATCGGCTTTGCCGAGGGACGGGCCCTGTCGTCGCAAGTGGACGGCGTCATCCTGGTGATGCGACACCAATCCACCAACAAGGATTCGGGCCGGCTGGCCATCCAGCTTTTAGGCCAGGTGAACGCCCCGGTCCTGGGCGGCATCCTCAACCTGGCCGACGGCAGCCGCACGGGCTACGGCGCCTATGTGGGACACTACAGGTATTACAGCCGGCCACCCGAGGCCCCGGACACGCTCCGGCGGATGGAATAAACGGCCGCCGGGGCCGCCGCCCCCGGGCGGCTCGACCCCAAAGCACCCTCATGCGCACCACGTTCCTGCCCTTCGCCCTCCCGGATTTAGACGACAGCGAACTGGCCCAGGTCCGGGAGGTTTTGGAGTCGGGCTGGCTCACCACGGGGCCCAAGACCCGGCAGTTCGAGGCCGAGTTCCGGACGTACCTGGGGGCCGGCCACGCCGTGGCCGTCAATTCCTGCACCGCGGCCATGCACCTGGCCCTGGAGGCCGTGCAGGTGGGACGGGGGGACCTCATCATCACCACCCCTTACACCTTCGCGGCCACGGCCGAGGTGGTGCGCTATTTCAACGCAGTGCCCGTCTTTGTGGACGTGGACCCGGTGACCCTCAACCTGGACCCTGAAGCTCTGCGGGAGCGTGCGGCCGCACTGGCCCGCCATGGGCAAGGCAGACGCGTGAAGGCCGTCATGCCGGTGCACGTGGCCGGCCATCCCTGCGAGATGGACGTTATCGCCCAGGTGGCCCGGGAACACGATCTCGCCGTCATCGAAGACGCAGCCCACGCCTTTCCGGCCCGCTACCGGGGACGGATGATCGGCCTGCCGCCTTTGGCCTTTGAGGGCCGGCCCCCGGCCCCGCCCTCCCTGGTGTGCTTTTCCTTTTACGCCACCAAGACCCTGACCACCGGCGAAGGGGGGATGATCGTCACCGGGGACGAGGCCCTGGCCCGGCGCTGCCGGCTCATGAGCCTGCACGGCATCAGCCAGGACGCCTGGAAGCGCTATGCCCAGGAGGGCTCTTTCTATTACGAGATCGTCGCCCCGGGCTTCAAGTACAATCTGACGGACGTGGCTGCGGGTCTGGGTCTGGCCCAATTGCGCAAGGCCGAGGCCATGTGGCGGCGGCGGCAGGAAATCGCCCGGCGCTATACGGCCGCCTTCGCCGCGGAACCAGCCCTGGAGACGCCCCGGGTCCGCCCTGAGGTAGAGCACGCCTGGCACCTGTATCTCCTGCGGCTGAACCTGGAGGCGCTGACCATCGACCGGGCGCAGTTTTTCGAAGAGCTCAAAAAACGGCAGATCGGCGCCAGTGTGCACTTCATTCCCCTGCATCTGCACCCCTACTACCGGGACCTCTTTCATTTCCGGCCCCAGGATTTTCCGGTGGCTTACCGGGAATACCAGCGGGTGCTGTCCCTGCCCATCTATTCGAAGATGACGGACCAGGATGCGGACGACGTGATGGAAGCGGTCCTGGCCATTGCGGCCGGGCACCGGGCGTGAGGGTTGAGGTGGAGGCGGCGGGATCGGATAGGTGGGATGAACTGCTCAGGCGGATCATGGACGTGACCGCCGCCTGGGCCGGCATCGTGCTCCTGTCGCCCCTGCTCGTTTGCATCGCCGCCCTGGTGAAAATGCAGGACGGCGGCCCGGCCTTCCACCGGGGCCTGCGGGTGGGCCGGGGGGGGGAGCCTTTCCGCCTCTATAAATTCCGCACCATGGTGGTGGACGCCCACCGCCAGGGGCCCGGCATCACCGTCCAGGGGGACCGGCGCGTCACCCGGCTGGGGCGCGTCCTCAGGCGCACCAAGCTGGACGAATTGCCCCAGCTGGTCAACGTGCTTCTGGGGGACATGAGCCTGGTGGGGGCCAGACCCGAGGACCCCCTGTACGCGGCCCGCTTCACGGCTGCAGAACGGGAGATCCTCAACCACCGGCCAGGCATCACCAGCCCGGCCTCCCTGGCCTTCCGGGCCGAAGATGAGCTGCTCGATGGCCCTGATTGGCAGGACCGCTACGTCAACGAGGTGCTGCCCGCCAAACTGGCCCTGGACCTGGCCTATCTGTCCCGGCGGCGCTGCAGGGATGACGTGGCCCTGGTTTGCCGCACGGTGCGGGCGTTAATAATGAGGTAGGATGGCATCAACCTGGGGATCATCCTGGCGCGCTTTACTTCCCGGCAAAGGCAGCTTTGCGGCGCACGCCCTCACCATGCTGAGCGGCACCACCCTGGCCCAGGGCCTGATGATCCTGGCGGTTCCCCTCCTCACCCGGCTGTATGCGCCGGCGGCATTCGGGGTCTTCGCCCTGTTCGTCTCCATCACCAGCATCCTGGGCGCCGTGGCGGCTGGCCGCTATGAGCTGGCCATCGTGCTGCCGGAGGAGGATGGCGACGCGGCCAACGTCGCGGTCCTGGGGGGACTGATCACCCTGGGGCTGAGCGGTCTTGGCGCCTTGGCCGTGGGCCTCGCCGGCGCTCCGATCGCCGCGCTGCTGAACGTAACCGGCCAGGCTGGGTGGCTCTGGCTGGCGCCGGTGAGCGTGCTGTTCAGCGGCTTCTACCAGGTGGCCACCTACTGGGGCGCCCGCCGGCAGGCCTTTCCGGGTCTGGCCGCGGCCCGGGTCAGCCAGGCCGTGGTGGATACGGGCGGCAAAATCGGCATTGGGTTGGCGGCGGCGCCTGGCGCCCTGGGTTTAATCGGCGGCCAGTTGGCCGGGCAGGCGGCGGCCCTGGGCTGGCTGGGCGTCTTGTTTTCCAGGCGCATGGCCGGTTTTCCCTGGAAGGCGGTGTCGCCGGCCGCCATCCGGCGCCAGGGCCGGATCTTTTGGCGGTTTCCGGCCTATGACAGCTGGGCCATCCTGGCCAATGCCGGAGCCCATTTGCTGCCGCCGCTCTTGCTGAGCCACTTTTTCAGCGTCGCGGTGGTGGGAGCCTATTTTCTGGCCTACCGGGTGATCAACTGGCCCGTGTCTTTCCTGAGCGAATCCCTGGGCCAGGTCTTTTTTCAAAAATACGAGGAAAAGCGTCAGACCGGAGGCAAGGCGGAGTTCCTGTGGCGCATGATAAAACTGCTGGGCGCGGTGTCGCTGGCGCCGGCTCTCATCCTGCTGTTTCTGGCGCCGGCCTTGTTCACCCTGGTCTTCGGAGAGCAGTGGACCAGCGCCGGAGAATATGTGCGCCTCATGGCGCCCATCATTTTCCTGCGCGTGGTGGCCTCTCCTTTGAGTTCCGTTTTGTGGGCCGAGGGCCGCAATGCCTGGCAACTGGGCTGGCAGGTGACTTTTCTGGCCGCGACGGTGGGCTCCTTTCTCCTGGGAGGCTGGCGGGGTGACATTCACCTGGCCCT
>CAZFWX010000008.1:11200-44001 GCA_964522695.1 uncultured Desulfobacterales bacterium | reverse complement strand
AAGGCGCCGCCGCCGTGGTAGCCCCGGCCGCCGTAGGTGTCCACGATGATCTTGCGGCCCGTCATGCCGCAGTCCGCCTTGGGCCCGCCTTCCACGAACCGGCCCGTGGTATTCACCAGGTACTTGGTATTATTGAGGAGATTGGCCGGGATGGTCTTTTTGATCACTTCTTCGACGATGGCTTCCTGGATGGTCTTCTGGCTCACGTCCGGATTGTGTTGGGCGGCGATAACGATGGTGTGGATGTCTTTGGGGGTGTAATCTTCGTAGCGCACCGTCACCTGGGTCTTGCCGTCGGGCCGCAGGAAAGACAGGGTGCCCTCCTTGCGCACCCTGGCCAGGCGTTCCGCCAACCGGTGGGCGTACCAGATGGGCATGGGCATGTAATTTTCCGTGGACGTGGAGGCGTAGCCGAACATCAGCCCCTGGTCGCCCGCGCCCTGCTCCGGGGTCAGACCCCGGCCTTCCACGCCCTGGGCGATGTCCGGCGACTGCTTGTCAATGGAGGTGAGGACCGCGCAGGTCTCCCAGTCGAAGCCCACGGAGGAATCATCATAGCCGATTCCCCTGATGGTTTCCCGCACGATGGCCGGCATATCCACGTAGGCCGAGGTGGTGATTTCCCCGGCGATGAGGGCCAGACCGGTGGTGACCAACGTTTCGCAGGCCACCCGGGCGAACCTGTCCTGGGCGATGATGGCGTCCAGAATGGCGTCGGACACCTGGTCCGCCACCTTATCGGGATGCCCCTCCGTCACCGACTCGGAGGTGAAAAGAAAATCTGGGCTGGACATCGCGGCGCTCCTCTTAGAAAAATAAAATGGCGGAGAGCCTGTTCCCCTGGCTCTCCCCGCAGATCAGACCTGCTGTGTGGGGCTTTGGCCTCCGGCCTTAACCGGCCGACAAAACAAAGGTTACCGGAAGTCTGTCTCTTTTCCGGTAACCTTAAAACTCTATCCGAGCTTGTGCGAAAAATGCAAGGATTTTATGGCAGGGCCGCCAGTTCCCGGCGCCGGTTCTGGCTGTTCACCAAAACGATTTTCGGTTTGTGGTGCCGCAATTCTTCGGCCGGGTAGGTGGCGAAAGTCGTGACGATGATCAGGTCGCCCGGGACGCCCTTCCGGGCCGCGGCCCCGTTCAGGCACATAACCCCGCTGCCCGCAGGCCCTTCGATGGCGTAGGTCTCGAAGCGCTCCCCGTTGTTGATGTTGAAGACGTAGACCATCTCATAGGGAACAATGTCCGCGGCCTCCATCAGGTCGCCGTCAATGGTGAGGGAGCCTTCATAGGACAGATTGGCCTCGGTGATGGTGGCCCGATGAATTTTTGACTTGAGCATGGAGCGCCACATGGTTCAGTGCACCTCAATGAGGATGTTGTCGATGAGGCGGGTTTTGCCCACCCAGGCGGCCACGGCCAGCCGCGCCGCGCCGCTGACATGCGTGAGCGGCTGAAGCGTCTCCCGGTCCACCAGGGCGAGATAGTCCAGGCGGACCAACGGGGAGGCGGTGATATCGGCACTTGCCGCGGCCAAAAGGGCCTCAGCCCCGGCCTCGCCCCGGGCCGCCAGGTCCCGGGCCGCGGTGAGACCCCGGCTGAGCGACAGGGCGGCCTGCCGTTCCTCGCCCTGCAAGTACGTATTTCTGGAGCTCATGGCCAGGCCGTCCGGCTCCCGGACGATGGGGCGGCCCACCACCTCGAGGGGCAGGTTCAGGTCCGCGGCCATCTGCTGAATGACCCTGAGCTGCTGGTAGTCCTTCTCTCCGAAAACGGCCCAATCCGGGCTGACCAGGTTGAAAAGTTTCAGCACCACCGTGGCCACGCCCCGGAAATGACCGGGCCGGGAGGCCCCGCACAGGCCGGCGCTCAACTCCCCGGGCTCCACATAGGTCTGATAGCCGGGCGGATACATGGCCGCAGGCTCGGGGGTGAAGAGCACATCCACCCCGGCCTTGTGGGCCAATTCGGCATCCCGCTTGAGGTTCCGGGGGTAGCGGTCCAAATCCTCGGCCGGGCCGAACTGGGCCGGGTTGACAAACAGGCTCACCACCAGGCGGTCGGCCAGCCACCGGCCATAGCTCATGAGACTGACGTGCCCGGCATGGAAGTAGCCCATGGTGGGCACCAGGGCGATGAACTTCCCCGCCTGCCGCCAGGCCCGGGCCTGGGCCTGCATCTCCCAGGGATCTTTGATGATCTCCATAAAAAAACCCGGACTAGTCTCCGGGAATTGCTCCTTCACCGTGAGAGTCTCAGTCCGTCTCCAGCGGATCCAAGCTCGCCTATATGTTAATTTTGAGAAATTTTTCGCTTTATGTCAAGAAATTCCGCAGTTTTCTGGGGGTATCCGGCTGCTAATCCGGCTGCTTTTCCAGTAACATCTTCACAAAGGCCTGCTGGTATGCAGGCAGGACCTTGTCCCGGCGCCGCACCAGGCAGAGGTGATCGGGTTTGAAAAACCGGTCCAGGGGCAGAAAAGTTAGGTTTCTCCCCGCAAGTCCGGTCAGCCTCCGGACCACCGTGGCGAAGGACAGGCCCAGACCCCGCTCCACGTAGGCGGCGCTCAACTCCACGTTGGAGGACTCCATGACCACCTGCCAGGCGAGGCCCGCCCGGGAGAAAAGCTCCTCCAGCCGGGCCCGGCCCGCAGAGGAGGGGCCGGCCGGCGGCAGAATCAGGGGATAAGCGGCGATGTCCTTGAGGCTGAAGCGGCGCCGTGCGGCCAGGGGGTGGTCCCGGGGCGCCAGGAGCACCGTGTGCACCTCTTGCCAGGGGATGGTCTCAAAGCCCGCCGGGATAAGCGATGCCAGCGCCAGCCCCAGGTCCACGTCGCCGTTTTTCACCAGGGCCAGCACCTCCGGCTGGGAACGGTCCAGGATGGTCAACTCCACTCTGGGAAACTGCTCCCGGTACCGGGTGAGGGGCGCAGGCAAAAGATGGTGCAGGGTGGTGAAGGGCGCGGCCAGGCGCAGCCGGCCCGCGTGCTCGCCCTTCAGGGCCGCCAGGTCCTCCTGGAGGACGGCGTAATCCCGCAGCACGGCAGTGGCGAAGGCCAGCACCCGCTCGCCCGCAGGGGTGAGGCGCAGGCGGCGCCTGCCGATGCGCTCCAGCAGGGCGAGGCCCCACTCCTCCTCCAGGGCCTTGACCTGCTGGGTCAGGGCCGGCTGGGTGCGGAAGGTGGCCGCCGCGGCCCGGGTGAAGCTGCCCAGCTTGGCCACCTGCGAGAAGCCCAGGAGTTGCTGCCATTCCATAAGAAGAAATAATTGAATAAATTATAATTATTAATTTTATTAATTATTAAATTATCGTCATACTGTTATTCAGTCAAGGAGAAAAAGGGCAATCCCGCCAAACTGCTTTGGAAAAGGAGTTTCCCATGAGAGATTCCCTACAGCCAGGCCTGGAATTCTCCTTTCAGTTCCAGGTCCCGGAGCACAAGACGGTGCCCCACCTCTACCCCGAATCCCCGGAGTTCCAGGCCATGCCCCGGGTCTTCGCCACGGGCTTCATGGTGGGGCTGTTCGAATGGGCCTGTATCCAGGCTTTAAACCCGCATCTCAACTGGCCCGAGGAGCAGACCGTGGGCATCCACATCAACGTGAGCCATACGGCCGCCACGCCGCCAGGGCTCACGGTGACGGTGCGGGGGCGACTCACACAGGTGGAAGGCAGGAGGCTGTCCTTCTCCCTGGAAGCCGACGACGGCGTGCACCCCATCTCGTCGGGGACCCACGACCGCTTCATCATCGACGCGGCCAAATTCACTGCCAAAAATGAGGCCAAGGCCGCGGCGGCGGGGGTGGGATAAGGGGGCGCTGAACAAAGTGAGGGGAGGGCCAGGGAGCGCGGCTCCCCTGTCCTCCCCTCACTTTCCCTCACATCCTCGGGTTTGCCGGCCCCCATCATCGGGCCACCACCTTATAATACTGAGACAATGCCGGTCTGTCCGGAGACAGGGGAACTTCTGGCGGACGGGACTCGGTCCAAGGGGGGCTTGGCCTCCTTAGAAGGTTTCCCCGGAAAATCCCCCACCCCCTTAATGCAGCAAAACAGTAACTTGGCAGTTCCCACCTTGTCCGGAGATCACGCCTTCCTTTCCACCCGCACCAGGGCCCCTTCCGGCGCCGCAGTGAGGCAGCAAGCGTCCCCGGTGATGCGCCCCACCAGGTTCACGGCGCTGGCCGGGCGGATTTCCCCGGGCACGCTGGCCGGCGTGAGGCCGAAGAAGATGCAGAAGGCCTTCCCCGGCGGCCAGTAACCCAGGTCGCCCACCTGCACCACCGTGGCCGCGGTGTCGTCCAGGTCCTGGACCACGCGGGGCACGGGAAAGTAAATTTCCTCGCCCCAGAGATGGGCCTGGCCCGTGAAGGGGAGAGCCTCGGCCAGGGCCCGGCCCGTGGGGGTGTCGCTCAGGAACCCGGCCAGCTTGATGTCGCCCGCGGTGATGACGATCTCAGTGGGCATGGTTTGCCTCCACTTCCTCCAGCAGTATGGCGGTCAGGAGGGGAAAGAGAATCTCGTGATGCCCCGTCAGGGCGTAGCCCTGGCCGTTGTCTGCGGTGGGGCGACGCACCACGTTGGTGAGGGGCCGGTAGTGCTGGATGAAGTCCAGGTTGACCGTGGTGAGGGCGTCGATGGCGTGGCCCAGGTTGCGGGCCAGGGTGAGGGCTTTGAGGAAAACCTCAGGCAGGATGACTGCGGAGCCCAGGTTGAGGAACATCCCTTGGCTCAATCTGGCCACCTGCGCCGCGAAGAGGCGGAAATCCAGGTGGGTGGTCGCGCCCAGAGCCTCGGGATTGACGGTGGGATGCAAATGGATGATGTCGGTGCCCACGGCCACGTGCACGGTGACGGGAATCCCCCGGGAGACGGCCGCGGCCACAACGCTCAGGTGCCGGAAGGGGAAATCGCTGTCCGCGATCTGCCGGCCCACGGCTTCGCCAAGCCCCAGGCCTTCTTTGGCTCCCCCGGCGATGGCGCCGTTTAAAAATTCCGCGGTCTCCCGGGTCATGCCGTAGCGGCCGCAACCCAGCCCCTGGGCCACGTCTTCCGAGGTGCTGCCCACCATGGCGATTTCCGCGTCATGGATGATGCAGGCGCCGTTCAAGGCCAGGCCGGACAGCAGCCCCCGGGCCAAAAGATCAATGAGAACGGGGGAAAGCCCCACTTTGAGGGGGTGGGCCCCCATGCCCAGTAAAACCACGCGATTTTCCCGCCGGGTTTGGGCCCATGTATGGGCCACTTCCCGCAGACTCCCCCCAGCTAAAAGACGGGGGAGGCGGTCCACAAAGTCCTTGAAAGACCCGCCCGGCTGCCAGGCCCGGCCGAACTCCCGGTGATCCACCAGGGAGTGGCGGTCCTTGAGGCTGGTGGTGGACAGGCCTTCCAGGGACAGGGGTTCGATTTTTTTCATGCTTAGGCCCCGGCTGGGAATTTTTCCGGAAAGAGGAGGAAGTCCACCAGGTCGCACAGGACATGGCCCACGGTGATGTGCACCTCCTGGATCCGGGGGGTATTGCGGGAGGGAACCACCACCGGCACATCGGCCAGGGAGGCCACGGGACCGCCCTCCCCGCCGGAAAGGGCGACGGTCTTGAGGCCCAGTTCCCGGGCGGCTTTGAGAGCCTCCACCACGTTGGCGGAGGAGCCGCTGGTGGAAAAGCCCACCGCTGCATCGCCGGCCCTGCCCAGGGCCCGCACCTGCTTGGCGAAGACCTCGTTGTAGTCGTAGTCGTTGGCGATGCTCGTCAGGATGGAGGTGTCGGTGGTGAGGGCGATGGCGGCCAGGGGCGGGCGTTCGATTTTAAAGCGGTTGACGAACTCCGCGGCGACGTGCTGGGCGTCCGCGGCGCTGCCGCCGTTGCCGAAGAGGAGGATCTTCCCGCCGGCCTTAAGCGTCTCGGCCAGGAGCCGGGCCGCAGCCAGCACCGTTTCCCCCTGCCGGGCTAAAAACTCCTGTTTCAACTCTATGGCTTCGGTAAAGGCTTCAGCCAATCGGGAACGTAGCGGCATAAGGTCTTCCTTCCCAAAAGAGGGTGGCATTTTTTCGAGGAGAGGGATAAGAGTATGGTGTACCCGGCACCCTCAAGCCAATAATTTCATATACCTGACCGGACTGATGGACAGGGCCTCGGTGATTTCCAGCAGCACTCCGGCTAAATCACGGGCCTCCGGGTTTTTCCCGGCATGGGCGGCCAGGGCCGGAAACTGCTGTTCCATGAAGTCAAAATAGGAGTTTTGGATGTCGGTGATGTCCAGGGTGATGGGAATGCGCCTTAAAGAGAGGAGAAACCGGTGCATCCGGGTGGCGGAGGCCGGGTTCGGGGCTTCGGCCAGGGCTTGCAGGTGCCATTGGAGCATGCCGCCCAGGAGCTTGCCTCCTTCGCCGGACTCCAGGGTAAGCTGCAACAGCGCGGCCTCCCGCACCAGGTCCATCAGTTCCTCGGAATCGGCCAGGCGGCCGGGCTCATGGGCCAATTCCCGCAGCAGTTCCACCAGATGGCGGTTTAAGGTTATCTCCCCCAGGGCGCGGTACAGCCGGGGCAAACCCAGCCGTTCCCGGACCATGGCCTTGAGCAGCGGCAGGGCTTCGTTGAATTGATGGGCGATGGCCCCCACCGTTTCTTCGTGATTGGCAAGCAGCAGGTCCTTAAAGATGTCTTCCTTCTCTTCCTGAAATATGTCATGCACCGTGAAGTAGCGTTCCCCCAGGCGGCGGGCCATGAGGGGAATGAGATCCTCGGGCGTTTCCAGGAGCACCCTGAAGAACTCCTGCTTCAGGGCTGAAAAATCTTCTCCCGACAGGTGCGCCTGGATCTGGGTGCGGTAGAGATAGCTTCCCAGGTGGACCGTGAAAAAAGCCAGAGTGCGGCTGTTCAGGGTAATGCCGGAGGTGACCTGGAGGCGGCCTGCGGCCAGCACCAGGGGCGACTGGGCCTGGACTTCATGGTCCAAGGGGTCCACCCGGTAGTGGTAAATGCGCGTGGGACATTGACGCTCCCGGTCTTTGAGCCAGGAGATGACCCACTGATTGACCACCTTGGCGAAGTCCACGACGCAGGGCTTGATGCGGCGCTCGTAGATATGACGGCCGGTGCCTTCTTCGGGAATATTGCTGACGGCCTGGCCCAGGCGGTCCAGGAAGGGGGTCTCCAGGTCGTCCTGGGAGAAATTCTGCCCCAGTTGCAGGGCCCGGGCCGCATATTTAATGACCTGGAGAGTCTCCAGCCCCGAGACGTCCGCAAAAAACCAGCCGCAACTGGTGTACATGAGCAACACGTGGCGCTGCATCTCCAAGAGCCTGAGGGCCGGCAGACGGTCATGGGGGCTGAGGCCCGGCCTGGCCTGGCGGGACAAAAAGGCCTCCAGAACCTCGGAACGGCGGTCCAGAATCACGTCGATATAAGCGTTGCGGGCCTCCCAGGGATCACGGAAATATTTGCCTCCTTCGGCCTCAAAGACCTGAGCCAGCCGGTCGCTTAGAAAATCGAAGGCTTCCCGCAACGGGGTGCGCCAGCGCTGGTTCCACGCAGGCGGCCCGCCGGTGGAGCAGCCGCAGTTCTCGTGCCAGCGGCCCACCCCGTGGGCGCAGCTCCAGGAACTGCCCCGGCCGTCCGGCCCCAGGTCCAGCTCCACCCGCATCTGGGGAGGCGCGGCCGCCAGGAAGGCCGCATAGTTGCTCAGGCTGAACCCCCGGGGGGGAATTACCTGGGTAAGGGCGTGAGCCAGGGCCAGTTCGCCGAATTTTTTGTGATGACCGTAATTTTCCCCGTCCGTGGCCACGTGCAGAATCTGGGGGCGGGGCTGCAGCGGGTCATACCCCTGGGCCAGCCGGTCGGTGAGACGGTAGCTGTCCCGGAGGAGATCGCCGAAGCTCAGGTCCGCAGCGACGGCGCCGTTGTAAAAGAAAATGTCGATGTGACAGCGCCGCTCCGGGTCCCCTGCGCCTCCCGGGAAAAAGCAGCGGTACGCCTGGGTGGTATCCAGGTTCTGGCCGGTGACGTTTTCCCAGGTGCCGCCGGTAAGGGGGCGCACCCGCCTGGCCTGGTACGGCGAGAGGATGACGAATTTGAGGCCCCGGCTGGCCAGGGCGGCCAGGGTAGGGTAGTCCACCGCGGTTTCGGGCAGCCACATGGCTTCTGCCTTCCGGCCGAACCGGAACTCAAAGTCCCTGAGCCCCCAAATAATTTCCGTGTCCCGGTCCCGGGGGGAGGCCAGCGGCAGGATGGCGTGGTTGTAGGCCTGGGCGATGGCGTTGCCGTGTCCCAGCCGCTCCCGGCTCAGGCGGTCCGCGTCCAGGATGCGCTGATAAGTGGCGGGCTCGCAGCGCTCCAGCCAGGACATGAGGGTGGGGCCGAAGTTGAAGCTCAACGAGGCGTAGTTGTTGGTGATTTCCAGGATGCGCCGCTGGCCGTCGTAGATGCGGGCCCAGCCGTTGGGGCGGTAACACTCCGCGGTGATGCGGGCATTCCAGTCATGGTAAGGGTGGGCGGATGCTTCGGTTTCGATTTCCTCGATCCAGGGATTTTCCCGGGGTGGCTGGTAGAAGTGGCCGTGAATGACCACATATCCCTGCGCGGCTTTCTTGGTCGGCGAATCCATGAATACCTTTCTTAAGAAGTCCGCCCGGTGGCGCGTGTTCATCTTAATCCGGTTGACGCAGCCCTGTCAACGTCACCGCCAGCGGCACAAACTCACTCCGACCGGCCCAGGCGGCGGTTGGTTTCCTCCAGGACCTCCCACAGGCGGCGCACCTCGGGGTGGAGGCTCCATTCCTCGGGGCGGGAGGCGAATTGTTCGCCTTCATTGATAAACTTGTACAAATGCACCTCGCAGGCCCGGTATTCTTCCTGGCCTCCGGCCCAGCGGGTGAAATTCCCCGGAAAAATGCCCGCGAGCTTCCAGCCCTCGGCCCATTTCAGGGTCTTGTCCTGGGTGATGGTGTGCCAGGTTTCCAAAAAGGTGGTGAGATATTCGGCCCCGGAGGCTGCCGCCAGGCGGTGCATGATTTTCCCCAGGAAATCCATGAGACCCTGGCGGCGGAAGTCGGGATGTGTGCCCGCGAAGGTGAATTCGATCTGCAGATTTCGATCGAACTTGGTCATGAGGGTCCCCGCGGCCAGCCGGCCGGAGCTCACTTCTTCGGCCACCAGCATGCAGTGGGGGCAAGTCAGGGAATCCTCTTCCCAGGTTTCCAGCAGCGCCACCCGGCCGGGATAATCCTCCGGGTGCAGCAAAAAATCATGGCTGGAGCCGTAGATTTCCGGGTAGGACCAGCGCCACAGTTCGGCCGCGGCCTCAAGTTCGCCGGCCCGGAGAGGGCGCCCTGCAAAGCGGCCCTGGCCGTGGATGGCCGGATCGGGTTTAACCCAAACGACCCGCTTGTCCCGGATGGGCCGGGTGCGGCAACCGAGCCCCATGGGACGGTAGGGGCGGTGGGCGGTCATGTCGATTTGGCGCATGGTTTTCCCCTTTCCGCCGCCATTGCGGCGGCGCAGTGTGCCGGGGCCCTTCCTTTTTCCCTTATGAACGCTCAAGAATGTCTTGACAAGAAAATTTTGATATATA
Source organism: uncultured Desulfobacterales bacterium (assembly GCA_964522695.1). GTDB lineage: Bacteria > Desulfobacterota > Desulfobaccia > Desulfobaccales > 0-14-0-80-60-11 > VGSQ01. Next base: position 34,434 of record CAZFWX010000008.1, on the reverse strand, counting down.
AACTTTAACGGTTCAATCCTTCGTTGTCATAGCTTGGAGGTCATTTTGTTCGCCATTATCCAGACCGGCGGTAAGCAATATCGGGTCGCACCCGGCGACACCCTGCGGGTGGAGCGCCTGCCCGGGGAGCGGGGGGACCGGGTGGTCCTGGACCAGGTCCTTCTGGTCGCCCAGGATCAGAACGTAAAAGTGGGCCGGCCCCTGGTGGAGAGCGCCCAGGTGGTGGGCGAGATCGTCAGGCAGGCCAAGGCCAAGAAGATCATCGTCTTTAAAAAGAAGCGCCGCAAGAATTATCGGCGCAAGCAGGGCCACCGGCAGCTGTACACCGCCCTTTTGATTCAGGAAATTCTCGTCTAACGGCAGACCGCGGGGCTTGCCCCCGGGCTTTTGAAGGAGCAGCACCATGGCACATAAAAAGGCAGGCGGCAGTTCCCGCAACGGCCGGGACAGCGCCGGCAAAAGGCGGGGCGTCAAGCGCTACGCGGGCCAAGTGGTCAAGGCCGGCAACATCCTGGTGCGCCAGGTGGGCACCCGCATCCACCCCGGCACCAATGTGGGCCTGGGCCGGGACTACACCCTGTTCGCCAAAGTGGACGGGGTGGTGGCCTATGAGGCCTTCGGCAAGGACCGCAAACGGGTCAGCGTCTATCCGGTGGCTTGAAAGCCTTTCCCGATGAAGCGGACATCATTGTCCGGGGCGGGGCCGGCGGCCGGGGCGCGGTAAGCTTCCGGCGGGCCCGGTTCCAGCCACGCGGCCGCCCCGACGGCGGCGACGGCGGGGCCGGGGGGGACGTGATCCTCGAGGCCTCCCCCCACCTCACCACCTTTTCCTCCTTCCGCCACCGCCGCCTCTTTGAAGCCCCGGCCGGCCAGGCCGGCCAGAGCCGGGATTGCCACGGCCGGAACGGCTCCCCTCTCCTCCTCCCCGTACCCCTGGGCACCCTGGTGCGCGATCCGGCCAGCGGCAAGCTGCTGGGCGAACTCCTCAAGGCAGGAGACCGCCTCACCGTGGCCCGGGGGGGCCGGGGCGGCAAGGGCAACGCCCATTTCACCTCTTCCCGCCTGCGCTCCCCCCGTTTCGCCCAACCGGGCGAGCCGGGCCAGGAGCGCCGCCTCCACCTGGAGTTGCGCCTGCTGGCCGACGTGGGCCTGGTGGGCCCGCCCAACGCAGGCAAGTCCACCCTGCTCACCGCGCTCACCGCGTCCAAGGCCCGGGTGGGCGATTTCCCCTTCACCACCCTGGGGCCGCAGCTGGGGGTCATGATGGACGAGATCCATGAACCCCTCATCCTGGCCGAGGTACCCGGCCTTATCAGCGGCGCCCATGCGGGCAAGGGCCTGGGGCACCGGTTCCTGCGGCACTTAAAGCGCACGCGCCTTTTACTCCAGGTGGTGGATGTGAGCGAACTGGATCCGGCCGCGCCCCTGGCCGCCCTGGCTGCGGTGGAGGCGGAAATGGAGGCCGCGGACCCCACTCTCCTGAACAAGCCCCGCCTCATCGCCCTCAACAAGGCTGACCTGCTCCCCGAAGACTTCCCGAAGGAATCAGTCCTTGAGGCCTTTAACCGGGCCGGGCGCCACGCCCTGTTCATTTCGGCCCTGAGCGGCGAAGGACTGGAGGCCTTGCGGGAATTGCTCAGGGGCGTGAATCAAGAGGTTACCGAGGAAGGGGCGGCAGAATAACCCTCCGATTTTCCCAATCCTTTCATAACTTAGCATTCACATCGGCGTTTGCAGCCGCTATAATAGAATAGAGCTTCTCCCTGATCCCTCTTTAAAAGGTTGGGGTAGGGGGTATGGGGGAGGGGGCGGGGGTGCGCCCCCTGGCCCTCTCCCCCAAGTCAATCCACCGCATCATCGGCACCATGTCAGGAACGCGCCAGCTTCTGGTGGACAAGGCCCGGCGGGTGGTCTTAAAAGTGGGAAGCGCGGTGCTCACCGCCGCAGACGGGCTGAACCACGCCCTGATTCAGCGGCTGGTGGGCGAGATCGCAGCCTTGCGCACCAACGAGCGGCATATCGTCATGGTGTCCTCCGGCGCCGTGGCCGCGGGGATGCGCAAGCTGGGCCTGACGGAGAAGCCCACGGGCATCCCCCAGCAGCAGGCCGTGGCCGCCGCGGGGCAAAGTTCCCTCATCCAGACTTATGAGGAAGATTTCGCCGCGCACGGCCTCAAGGTGGCCCAGATCCTTCTCACCCATGACGACCTGGCTGCGCGGGGACGTTTTTTGAATGCCCGGAACACCCTGTTCACCCTGCTCAATTGGGGGGTGGTGCCCATCATCAACGAAAACGACACGGTGGCCACCGACGAACTCAAATTCGGGGACAACGACAACCTGGCGGCCCTGATCTGCAACCTGGCCGAGGCCGACCTGCTCATCATTCTCACTAACACCGACGGCCTCTACGCCCGGGACCCCCGGGAGGACCCGGCTGCGCCCCTGCTCACAGAGGTGGATGTGGCCGATCCCCAGTTCATGAAGGCCGCGGGCAAAAAACCCGGGGCATTGGGCCGGGGCGGCATGGTGAGCAAGCTCCAGGCCGTCAAAAAGGCCGCGGCCGCAGGCATCCCCAGCCTCATCGCCAGCGGGCTTAAGCCCGGCATCCTGGCCAAGATTTTTGCGGGAGAGGAAGTGGGCACCCTTTTTATGCCCCAGGGGCAGAAACTGTCCAGCCGCCAGTACTGGCTGGCCTACAACGTCTCCCCGGAGGGGGCCATCCTGGTGGACCCGGGGGCGCGCCGGGCCTTGGTGCGGCGGGGCAAGAGCCTGCTCCCCGCGGGCATCCTGGAAGTCTTCGGCGGCTTCCGCAAGGGTGCGCCGGTGCACCTCATGGACACGGACGGCCAGACCTTCGCGGTGGGCCTTACCAATTACTCCTCCCGGGACATTGGCCGCATCAAGGGCAAACAGACCCAGGAGATCGCCCAGGCCCTGGGCCACAAGGATTACGACGAGGTCATCCACCGGGATAATCTGGTGATTTTTCCGGAAATATGAGCCAATAAAAAAATAGGGGTGTTTGGGGAAAATGCTGGAATTAAATAATTATTTAAGGTGCCCTGGTCTCGAGCGGGCTTTGACTGTTTTCCCCGAGGTTTTCCCCTGCCCCCAGTGCGGCGGCGAGGTGGAAATTTGGAGCGACGAGAAAAAAGGAAGATGTTCAACTTGCGGGAACTCTTTTGGAAAAATCTTTGCCGATCAGCAACCATCCTGCAGTCCAGACCCGCAAGTTATGGTGGACATTCTCAATTATGTCGATGAGTCAGGGTTGAATATCTATTATGAAAGATACGAAGTCGAGTTACCCCCGGCATTTTTTGAATATGATGAGAAGTGGAAAATTGCCTGCGAGGCCTGCAAGAGATACGGAACCAATTTTGCCTGTCCTCCCTTCAGCCCCACTTTTCCGGAATATATAGGCAAGTTTCACAAAGCGAAAACCATCTGTCTCAGAATTCCCCAGGAATATTTTGCCTCAGGTGCTGCGGAAGATAGTTATGTCAGTTGTTTCCGGACCGGGAAAAAATTGCTTGAAGCAGAATTGCGGCAATTTAGAGAACAGGGCCTGAAAATTGCGGGCGCCGGCCCATGTTTAGCCTGTCAGGATTGCACGGTGGGCGCAGACGAGGCCAGATGCAGAAAACCGGAAAAGATGATTTATAGCCTTGAATCTTTGGGAATAAATCTTATTTCCCTGGCTCACAAGGGTCTTAATCTACAGCTCGAATGGAATGGCAATGACTGCTCTGCTGATTTTGTCTGTGTCATTGGCGCCATTTTTTTGAGAAATCAAGCATAGATCAATAATGCTGACACAGAAACTTGTAACGCTGCGTCGCTGCCCGGAAAATAGCCCGGAAAACGGCGTGGGGCGCGGGCGGGCCGCTGGTTCCATGAGCGGATGGCGGGAGGCGCTGCGCTTTCTTCCCTTGGCTAAGGGTTGCGGAAGATTGTGAAATGCTTTGGGACGACGGTAATACCGACCAGGAACGGGTGACCATCGCCACCTTCCCCAACCGGGTGGTGGCGGACATGGCCGCGGGGTTCCTGGAAGGGGAGGGCATCGAAGTCTGGGTGGCCGCGGACGACGCGGGCGGCGCCTACCCGGTGCTCCAGTCCCTCCAGGGCGTGCGGCTCTTGGTGGCCGCGGAGGATGCCGACCGGGCCCGGGAGATTCTGGAGGCCCTGCAGGCGGCGCCGGAGGAGCAGCAGGATTCTCTCAACGACAACGGGGAAGATGACGAGGACGGCGGCGCCACCGTGCTGCCCTTCCCCAAAATGAAACCTCCTGAGAGTGGTTGAGATATGGATATTCCTAAAGTTATCAAAGACATCTCCCAATCTGCCCGGGACGCGGCCCGGCCCTTGCGGAGCCTCTCCCGGGGCGTCAAGGACCGGGTGCTCTTGCGCATGGCCGAGTTGCTCAGCGAGCGGCAGGCGCTGATCCAGGCGGAAAACGCCAAGGACGTGGCCGCGGCGAAGGAAGCCGGCCAGGGCGCGGCTTTCATCGACCGGCTGACGCTCTCCCCCAAGGTCATGGCCTCCATGGTGAAGGGTTTGCAGGAAGTGGCGGCGCTGCCCGACCCCGTGGGCGAGGTCACCCGCATGTGGCGCCGGCCCAATGGCCTCTTGGTGGGGCGGGTGCGCATCCCGCTCGGGGTGGTGGGCATCATCTACGAGTCCCGCCCCAACGTCACCGTGGACGCCGCGGCCCTGTGCCTCAAAAGCGGCAACGCGGTGATTTTGAAAGGCGGCAAGGAGTCCATCCACTCCAACCTGGTGCTGGCCAAGGTGATGCAGGAGGCTCTGGGTGAGGCGGGCATCCCCCCGGGGGCCATCCAGGTGGTGCCTTCCGTGGCCCGGGAGGCCACGCTGGAGTTGCTCAAGCAGGATGAACGGGTGGACCTGATCATCCCCCGGGGCGGCGAAGGCCTCATCCGCTTTGTGGCCGAAAACTCCCGCATCCCCGTGCTCAAGCACTACAAGGGGGTGTGCCACACCTTCGTGGACGAAGGCGCGGACCTGGACCTGGCCGAAACGGTGTGCTTTAACGCCAAGGTGCAGCGGCCCGGCGTGTGCAACGCCATGGAAACCCTGCTGGTGCACGAGAAGGCGGCCCCGGCCTTCATCCCCCGCATGCACGCCCGTTTCCGGGAAGCCGGGGTGGAGCTGCGCGGCTGCCCGCGTACCCAAAAGCTCGATCCCCAGGTGAAACCCGCCACGGAAGAAGACTGGGGCTTTGAGTTTCTGGAGCTGATCCTGGCCGTAAAAGTGGTTGACGGCCTGGATGAAGCGCTCTCCCACATCGCCCGCTACAGCTCCAACCACACCGAGGCCATCCTCACCCGTGACTACGACCGGGCCCAGCGGTTTATCAATGAAGTGGACTCATCGCTCGTGCTGGTGAACGCCTCCACCCGCTTCAACGACGGCGGGGAACTGGGGCTGGGCGCGGAGATCGGCATCTCCACCAGCAAGCTGCACGCCTTCGGCCCCATGGGCCTGGAAGAACTCACCACTACCAAATTCATCGCCTATGGCTCGGGCCAGATCAGGACGTGAGGAGCATGAGGAGGAGGGAGCTGACTATTTCATTCCAGGAATACCTTTCATTCAAAAAGGACGTCCCTTCTCCCTCCCTCTTGATGGGGGAGGGCTGGGGTGGGGGTGAAATTTCTGGCAATATTGTTAAGTTATCCCCCTCCCCCCAACCCCCTCCCACCGGGGGAGGGGGGGTGTATGGACCAGGAATTTGTAAGTTAAATCTGAGACATGGTACTCTGGGGTGTAGCTCCTTATCCACTCCCCCCATCCCCTAAGGGCGAAGATGTGATTTCTAAAGGAGCGCCGCCGCGCCTGGGCATCTTCGGGGGGACGTTTGATCCCATCCATTACGGGCATTTGCGGGCCGGAGAAGAGGTGGCCGAGGCCATGGGGCTGAGCCAGCTCTGGTTCATGCCTGCGGCGGCCCCGCCCCACAAGGCGCGGCCGGGGCTCACGCCTTTTGAGATGCGCCTGGCCATGGCCCGCCTGGCGGTGGGAGAGCACCCCCGCCTGGCGGTCTCGGACCTGGAGGGCCGGCGGCCGGGCAAGTCCTACACGGTGGAAACCCTGCGTCTGCTGCGCCAGGAGATGGGCCCGGCCGGGGAACTCTATTACGTCCTGGGTATGGATGCCATCCTGGAGATTTCCACCTGGCGCAATTTCCGGGAGCTTTTCACCCTGAGCCATTTCGTGGTGCTGGACCGGCCCGGATATGCCCGGGACCGCCTGGCCAGGGTGTTGCAGGGGGAGGTGGACCCGGGGTTCCGGGAGTTGCCCGCAGGGGAGGGTTTTCTCCACCCCTCCGGGTTCCGGGTGCTGCTGGTGGCCACCACGCGGCTGGACATCTCGGCCACCCGCATCCGCAGTCTGGCTGGCGCGGGGCGTTCCGTGCGGTATCTCTTGCCGGAAGAGGTGAGACGTTATATAATCGAGAAAAATCTTTACGTTCCGGATGCCGGAGGGTAAGGGGAGTCAGGCAGGATAAACTTCCCCGCGTGGGCGCCGGCTCCGGCCTCTCAAGGGAGGGACGCTGCTGAGAGCAGTCAGGCGTAAACGCGCCGCACCGCGCGAGCGGCAGCCGGGACCCGGTTCCCAGGAATTGGCGGCAGTGGCGGTCAAGACGCTGGTCGCCAAAAAGGCCCTGGACCCCATGGTTCTGGATGTCCGGGGACTTTGCGGCTTTGCCGATTATTTCGTTATTTGCGCGGGGGCCTCGCGCCGGATGGTGGTGGCCCTGGCCGAATATGTCCTGGAGGTCATGGCGGCAGCCGGCGTCAAACCCCTGGGCAGCGAGGGCATGGACGAAGGCAACTGGGTCCTTTTGGACTTCAACGACGTGGTCATCAACATCTTCAATCCCGAGCTCCGGGAATTCTACAACCTGGAAGGGCTGTGGGCCGAAGCCCCCCGGGTGTCAGTGGACCGGTTTCTCAAAGAAAAAGACCCGGCCCCGCCACTCTCCTGACCCTCCGGAAACACTTCCATGAAATTGTCCCATGCCCGCCGCCCCTGGGTTGCCCTGATGCTGGCCGCACTGTGGCTGTGTTCCCTGGCCCGCCCGGCGTTCGGGATATTCTCTGACCTGTCCGTGGACAAGGAAAGGCAGATCGGCGAAGAATTTTTCCTGGAAGTTCAGCAGCAATACCCTCTGTGCCGGGATCCCTTTCTCACGTCCTATCTGAATCAGGTGGGGCAGAAGTTGACTACCCACCTGGGGCCACAGTCGCTCTCCTACCGGTTCTTCATCGTTGATGACAATTCCATGAACGCCTTTGCCGTGCCGGGCGGCTATATTTTCATCACCTCGGGTTTTTTGCGGATGATGGAACGGGAAGGGGAACTGGCCGGCGTGCTGGCCCACGAGATCGGCCACATCTATGGCCGGCACATGGCCAAGATGATGGACAAGGCCCGCATCATCAACATCGCCACGCTCCTGGGGGCCATGGCCTCCATCTTTTTGGGCGGTGCCCTGGCCCAGCCATTGCTGCTGGGCACCATGGCCGCAGGGGAATCGGCCATGTTGAAGTACAGCCGGGACCATGAACAGGAAGCCGACATGATGGGCTTCAAGCTCATGGCCAAGGCGGGCTACAATCCCCGGGACATGATCAGCATCTTTAAAAAAATGAACAAACAGCGCTGGCTGGCTGGGGGCAAGATCCCCATTTACCTGAGCACCCATCCGGATACGGACAACCGTCTGGTGGATCTGGCCCACCAATTGGCGGCCAACGAGGGGAAATTGCCCAAAGGGATCGACAGCCTGGAATTCCCCTACTTTAATGTCAAAATCGAAGCGACTTACGGAAATGCGGGGCAGTTGCTGCGGCGCATGACCCAGGAGGGCCTGAAGGACCCGCGCAACGCCTTGTATCCTTATGGCAAGGCTCTGGCCCTGGCGAAAATGGAGCGCCAGGACGAGGCCGAGACCGCCTTCCAGGAAGCCCTGAAGCTGGCGCCGGGCAACTACCTGATCCAACGGGATCTGGCCATCCACTATTTCGACCGGAACCGCTACCAAGAGGCGCAGCGTCTGTTCCAGCAATTATCCTCCGCCCGCCCCATGGACGATGTGGCGCTCTATTACCTGGGGCGCATTGCCCAGGAACGGCGCCAGGTGGACCAGGCCCTGGCCCTTTTCGAGAAAATGCACCGCATCAACCCCACTTTCATCGACGTGTATCTCAACCTGGGGACGCTTTACGGGGAGAAGGGGAAGCTGGGCATAGGCCATTACTACCTGGGCATGCACAGTTTGCGGGCCAGGGCCTACCCCACCGCCCTGTTTCATTTCCGCAAGGCGGTGCAAAATCTGTCTCCCGGGGATGTGCGCTACGCGGAGTGCCGGCGGCAGGTGGAACGCCTGGAGAAGATGCGGGTGCGGGTGAATTGAGGCAAGAGAAGGATGGGAACGGCTTGGAGGCCTCGCCTCCAAGGCAAAGGACAACGGGAGTGGGCTTCAAAAAAACAAGGCTGTCCAGGAAGAACCGTCACACCTCCCTGTCAGCCTGATCAGCGGCTCTGAAGCGGGTGCGCCAGGCGGGGAATCCTGGGCACACCTGCTCCGGAGACAAACGCAAGCTCAGTTGGCGTCTTCTGCTGTCTCCACTGTCTCCGCCTGGTCCTCGGCCTGTGGAGTTCCGGCCTTGTTCTGGCGGCGTTTCATCTTCTCTTCCTGCTTCTGTTTGCGGGCCATTTCCTTGGCCCGCTTTTCCCAGCCATAGCGGTTTCGCGCCATTCCCTTTTCCTCCCTAAAAAAATTAGAGCCGACGGCCTCGGGGTCATCAGAGAGCCGTCGGCCGGGAAAAAGAGGGCGTCGTTAGGAAATCTTCACCACGTTTTGGGCCTGGGGGCCCTTTTGCCCCTGAACCACATCAAATTCAACCAACTGGTCTTCGGCCAGCGTCCGGAAGCCTTCCCCCTGGATGGCACTGTGATGTACAAAGACATCCGGGCCATTTTCCCGGGAAATAAAGCCAAACCCCTTTGAATCATTAAACCACTTAACTCTACCTCTTTCCCGCATTCCTTCAGACCTCCAGGTGTTCGTATAATGATTTCCTGCCTGCAAAGCAGTGTGGCAGCAGTCAGGAAAAAAAAACCGGAAGGGCCTAAGCATACCCTTCCGATAAAATTCCGGGTCCAGGGAGCCGGCTTCCGCCTGACATGCTATTGCCGAAATTATTGTTAACAGGAAAATTTCTGAAAGTCAATGAATTTAACGTGTATTGCCTCAAGTCCGCCAGGACGGTCAGGAAGAAAAGCGCCTTCTTTAATTTCCGCGCCAGGCCGTTTCTTCACCCCTCCAGGCCATAGATCTCTTTGTATTTGCGAGACAAATAGGCGACCAGGTAGGCGGGGTTGGGCGCCTTCCCCGTCACCCGGGTAATAAGCTCCCGGGGCTGGTAGCGGCGGCCCTGGCGGTGAATATGGTCCCGCAGCCAGTTTAACAGGGGACGGAAATCCCCGGCTGCGAACTGGTCCTCCAGAGGGCCGAGTTCATCTGCAGCGCTGGCGAAGAGCTGGGCGGCATAAAGATTGCCCAGGGTGTAGGTGGGGAAGTAGCCGAACAGGCCTCCAGACCAGTGTACGTCCTGCATGACCCCGCGGCTGTGATCCGGCGCCTCCAGCCCCAGGTCGCTTTTCACCCGTTCATTCCAGGCCCCGGGCAAATCGGCCACCGTGAGCTCGCCGCGCAAAAGGGCCACCTCCAGGTCAAACCGGAAGATGATGTGGAGATTGTAGGTGACCTCATCGGCTTCCACGCGGATGAGACTGGGGCTGACCCGGTTGACGGCCCGGTGAAAATCTGGCAACTCCACGTCGGCCAGGTGGGGAAAAGCCTGCCGGGCCAGAGGGTAGAAGAACTGCCAGAAGCCCAGGGAGCGGCCCACGCAATTTTCCCACATCCGGGACTGGGACTCGTGGATGCCCAGGGAAACGGAGTCGCCCAAAGGGGTGCCCCAATGCTCCGGCGGCAGGCCCTGGTCATAGAGGGCGTGACCCGCCTCGTGCAGGGTGCCGAAAAAGGCGGTGGGAAAGAAATGCTCGTCAAAGCGGGTGGTGATGCGCACATCGCCGGGACCGATGCCGGTGCTGAAGGGATGGGCCGTGGGGTCCAGGCGGCCGGCTGCAAAGTCGTAGCCGATTTGCCAGGCAGCCAGACGGGCCAGCTCCTCCTGCGCGGCCCGGGGGTAATGCCGGGTCAAAATGGAGACGTCCGGAGGCCGGGGCGCGGCCAGGAGTTCCTCCAGCAGCGGCACCAGGCCTTGGCGCAGCTGGGCAAAGAGGGGGACCAGAAAGGCGGTGGTCTCACCGGGTTCGAAATCGTCCAGGAGGGAGTCGTAAGGCTCCTGCCCCAGCCCCAGGGCCGCAGCCTCCTCCTGCTTCAATGAAACCAGCCGCTCCAGGAAAGGCCGGAAGGTTTCCCAGTCGCTCTGGGGGCGGGCCCTCTCCCAGGCCGTCTCGCCTTCCGCCGCGGCCCGGGCCAGGGCCACGGCCAAATCCTGGGGAATCTTGACGGCCCGCTCGTAATCCCGGCGCCACTCCCGCACGTTGGCGGCCGCGTCACCCGAAGTCTCCTGCATCATTGGGGAGCCGGCCACCCGGTCCAGCATCTCCGCCAGGCGCGGATCGGTCTGCCGGGCGTGGATCAGCCCGGCCAGGTAGGCCATCTGGCCGGCGCGATGCTCATGGCCCCGGGCCGGGATATAGGTTCTCTGGTCCCAGGCCAAAAGGGCGCTCACCGATTTCAGGTACTCCGTTTCCCGGCTGTGCTGCACCAGCCAATGATAGGCCTCTTCAGGAGTCATGCGTTCCCTCGCCCTCCGGTTCAGTTTCGGTCATTATACCAGCCCGGCAGGGGGAAGGCATCGACTTACGACCCGGCAATTCTTGCCCGGGGGCTGTCCCATGTCGGGGGGTCTGATTAAATTAGTCAATTAATTCAAACACTAGTCTCAATAGTCGCATGGCATCCTTCTTGCTTTGGGAAAATCTGCATCCTGGGTGGAGGGCCTCTGCTGCCGGACCACCCCGAAAAGCGTTCCAAGCTCACGGGCCTGTTGATTCGGAATTCGAGAGGGCGTCCAGGAAATGGCAAAACATGACCGGAGATGGTGAGCATGTGGGAGCATAACCGCAAAATGCTTGAGGGGCGCACTGAGGCTAGTGACCTGCTCCCTGATCTGCCCGCGTCTCCTCCGGCCCTGACCCGGGTGACGCTCCTGGCAGGCCCCGTCCCTTCGCTCCAGGTGCCAGGAGCCAGGGGCAGGCCAGTGACCCTGCACAGCCCTGCCGATCCCTGGAAAGAGGCAGAAGTCTTGGCGGCCCGGGCCGCGCCAGGCAATGGCCGGCCCGTCGTGGCCCTGGGTCTGGGTCTGGGCTACCATCTGCTGTCGCTGCTGCCGCGTCTTGCCCCGGAGACCCCTTTGGCGGTGGTGGAAAGGGACCCCGAGGTGTGGTGGGCCGCCCTGATGCACACCGACCTGGCCCCCCTGCTGGCCCGGCCCCGCACCACCCTGGTGGTGGGGCCGGAAGCCGGGGACGCGGTCCGGCGCTTGAAGAGTGTCCTGGGGCTGGGCAACAGCCGGGGGGCAATGTTCTTCGGGCACCCGCCGTCCCTGCGGGCCGGCAACGCCTATTATGAGACGGTGGTCCGCAGCCTGACTTCCCGGGGGCGGCTGCCCGGGCCTCTGGGGGTCAACAAAGAGAAGGCGCGCATCCTGGTGGTCAACCCCGATTATTTTCTCATCCCTGAGGTCATGCGGGGCTTTCAGCGCCTGGGCCATGAAGTTTCCCTGGTGCTCTTCGACAAGCGGGCCGAAGAGGGGGGAACAGTGCTGCGGCGCATCCTGGGGCAGGTGCGGGAGGTGGCGCCGGACCTGGTCTTCACCGTTAACCATCTGGGCTTCGACCGGGAGGGGGTGCTGGTGGACACCCTGGAGCGCCTGCGCATTCCGTCGGTCTCGTGGTATGTGGACAGCCCCGCCATTATCCTGGACCTGTACCAGGGGCCCAGGAGCCGGTTGTCTTTCATTTTTGTGTGGGACGTCACCTACCTCCCCCAGGTGAAGGCCCGGGGATTTGAGAACGTCTATCACCTGCCCCTGGGCACCGACCCCGGCATTTTCCGGCCCCAGACCCGGGCGGCCCGCCGTCCCTGGACAAGCCGCGTCAGCTTCGTGGGCAATTCCCTGGTGGGCGCGGTGGAGCAAAAGCTGGCCCGGCTGCCGGACATGCCGGTATTGGGTCGGTTAATCAACCGGCTGACCGCAGTCTTTCAGACCCGGCGCCCTGGCTCGTGGAACGAACTGCTGGACGCGGCAGGTTTGGCGGACGAGCCGTTGCTGGGCGCCCTGAATGCCGAAGCCCGGGTGGACCTGGAGGCCGCGGTGGTCTTCGGCGCCACCCAGGCCTACCGGCAGGCCTGCCTCAAGGAGCTGGCCCCCTTCGCCCCGGTCATCTATGGCGATGCGGGCTGGCGGACGCTGGCGGGCCGGGAGTTCCAGCTGCGGCCCGAAGTCAATTATTATAGTGAGCTTCCTCTGGTGTATGGCGCCAGCCGCATCAATTTCAACGCCACCAGCCTGCAGATGCGCACCGCAGTGAACCAGCGGCTCTTTGATGTGCCTGCGGCCGGGGGCTTTCTGCTCACCGATTTCCGGGAGCAGGTGGCCGAATTGTTCCGTTTGGGAGAAGAAGTTATCTGTTACCGGGAGTTGGCCGAAATTCCTGAATTGGCGAGGTTTTATCTCAAACACGGCAAGCTGCGCCGCCAGGTGGCGGAACGAGCCCGGGCCCGCATCTTGTCCGAGCACACGTACACCCACCGCCTCAGACGCATGATGGAAATTTTGAGGAAGGCGGCCTGATGGGCGAAAAGATCCTGGTGATGCAACTGGCCCGCCTGGGGGATTTGGTGCAGACCTGGCCGCTGCTGCGCCGGCTGCGGCATCTTGCCCCCGAGGCGCGGGTGGAGCTTCTGTGCGACTCCCGCTGGCGGGAACTGGCGCCGGAGGGGCCGCCGGTGGCCGAGGTTCTGGGTTTGGACCTGCAGGGGCTGGCCTCGTCCGGGGAGCGGGACGTCAAAGAAACCTATGCCGCGCTGCAGCGGAACATCCGCGAGCTTCAAGAGCGCCGGTATGACCGGGTCCTGGTGCTCAATTTCTCCCGAGTGGCCCTGCTGTTAGCCCATGTGCTCCGTGTCCCGGCGTGGGGATACCGGCCGGGGCGCGGCGGCCGGGAATTCGGCCGCAATCCCTGGCTGGCGTATGTCTTTGCCCTGGTGCATGCCCGCGGGTTCAACCGGCTGCATGTGAGCGACGTCTTTCGCCACCTGGCCCCCGGCCCTCTGGCTGAGCCGCCGCCTCCTGCGCCGCGGCCTATACGGCCTGAGCCCGTCGTCGTCCTGCAACCCGGCACCCGCCACCCTCGCCGCACCTGGCCGTTAGAGTCCTTTGCCCGCTTGGCGGAGTTGCTCCTTGACGGTCCGGCCGCCCGGCTGTGGATCACCGGCACCGGGGCGGAGAGTGGCCTGGGGGAGCAAATTGTCCGGGGCCTGCCGGTGTCCTTGCGGGAAAGGGCGGAAAATCTCCAGGGCCGCACGGGACTTAGGGAACTGGCCTGGTGTCTGACGGAGGCTGACCTGGTGATCAGCGGCGACACGGGCACTCTGCACCTGGCCGCGGCCCTGGGGACCCAGGTTCTGGGTCTGTACCTGGGCCCGGCCTCGTGTTTTGAGACCGGCCCCTGCGGCTCCGGCCACCTGACGCTGCAAACTGAGCCGGAATGCCACCCGTGCCCGGAAGCGGCTGAAAATTGCCCCCCGCCGGGCTGCGCCGATCTCATTTCCCCCGACCTGGCCGCCCGGGTGGCCCAGGTTATGCTCTCGGGGGCGGAAGTCGCTTTGTTCCAGGGACTGCCCCGGCAGGTGCGGCTTTACCAGAGCGGGTGGGACGCCTTGGGTAGTTGTTACCGGCCTGTGGGGCGTCCCTGCACCTTTACCGAGGTCGTGGGGGAGGCCTACCGCCGAGCCGGAGCGCCAGTTCTGGGCTATTCCGAACCGGTCTGGCCTGCGATGGAGATGGCCAATGAAGCCCTGGGCCAGGTGGAAGTCATGGTGAACTTCCTGACCCAGAAAACTTCTGATGAACTATTTTCGGCGCCGCTGATGGCAGCCCTCAAGCCTTTGCAGGTCTTTCAAGCCGAACTGCGGCGGCAAAACGGCATGGGGTCCGGGGAGATGGCCCAAGACTTGGGGGAGCGGGTCCGGCATGCCCTGGCCCGGCAACTGATGGGGTTTATCCAAACCAGGAATGAACGGCCGCGGGAGAACCGTGAGGCTGAGGGGACCGTCATTGCCGGGATGGGGGGAGTGGACCGGGGGAATGAGGCCTTGCCCGGAATGGGCGGCTGCCAGCAGGAGAGCAGGCCATGAGCTGGTGGGAAAAAAATCTGGCGGTGTTGGGGCAAACTGCACCGGAACTGGCGGCAGTGTTGGAGCGGACCACTGTTCCCCATGACTTGCAGGTCGAGCCGTCGCGCCAGGGGCCGCCCACGCTGGCGGCGGGAAAGGTGCGCCTCCATTCGGCTTACGACCCGGTGAAGGAAGGCAGAAAGTGGGCCAGATCCCAGACCTGGGACTCAGAGAAGGCGGTGGTGGTGTTCGGCCTGGGGCTGGGCCACCATGTCATGCCCGTGCTGTCAGACCATCAGGCGGTCTTTGTGGTGGAACCTTCTCCCGCGGTGGCCCGGCTGGCGTTGGAGCACTGCGACCTGCGCCCCCTGCTGGCCAGAAACTCCCTGCGAATAAACACCCAATTCCGGGACTTGCCCCGGGACGCCCGGCTCCTGGCCTACCCGCCCAGCCGCCGGCTCCATCCCGGCCTGTACCGGCGGCTGGCGGCTTTCCTGGCCGGTGAGTCGCAGGCCTCCGCCCCCTGGCGCATTTTGGTGGTGGGGCCGCTCCATGGCGGGTCCCTGCCCATTGCCCGGGCCTCACACCGGGCTTTGGCGCAACTGGGCCATAACTCTGAATTGCTGGATTTCTCGGGGTTTCATTCTGGCTACCAGGCCCTGGGCCATATTCTGGGGGACCAGCCCCCCGGCCTGCGGCTGAGGGATGATTATCTGGGTCTGCTCACCAGGATCCTGGAAGCCAAGGTCAAAGCCTTTTCCCCCGACCTGGTCTTCTGCCTGGCCCAGGCCCCGGTGGACCCGAAGCTTCTGGAACGCCTCAAGACAATGACGCCGCTTTTGGCGTTCTGGTTCGTGGAGGACTTCCAGGTCTTCCCCTACTGGCGGGACCTGGCGCCCCGGGTGGACGTCTTCTTCACTTTGCAGCGGGAGCCCTTTTCCGGGGAACTGCACAAACTGGGGGTCAGGCATCACGCCTTTCTGCCCCTGGCTGCGGACCCTGAGGTCTACCGACCCTTGGATCTCACCGCGGCAGAGCGGCGCCGCTACGGCTCGGCCCTGTCTTTCGTGGGCGCGGGGTACGCCAACCGCCGGGAATTTTTCCAGGGATTTTTGGATTATGACTTCAAAATCTGGGGCTCGGAGTGGGATCTGAACTCTCCTTTGGGGCCGGTGGTGCAAAATGGCGGGGTACGGGTGGCGGAGGATGAGGCGGCGCGCATCTTCAATGCCACCCGCATCAACCTCAACCTGCATTCTTCCCCCTTCCACCGGGGGATCAACCCGGCCGGGGATTACGTGAACCCCCGGCTCTTCGATCTGGCCGCGGCGGGCGCCTTTCAACTGGTGGACCGGCGCCGCCAGTTACCGGAGTTTTTCGAGCCCGAATCCGAGGTGGCCACCTTCGCCTCCCTGGCCGAGGCCCGGGAGAAGATCGATTACTACCTGGCCCATGGGGAGGAGCGCCGGGCCATGGCCGCCCGGGCCCGGCAGCGCTGCCTTCAGGAACACACCTACACGGCGCGTCTGGCCGAAGCCCTGGAAATCGTGGAAGACCTGCATCCCGGCGTCCTGCCCCGGCGGCCGCGGCAGGAGGCGCCCCTGGTGGAGCTGAAACGGCAGTTTCCCCCGGACCACCCGGTGCAGGAAATTTTGGCGCGGTATCCCGCTGAAGAGATCAAGGACCTGGGGGATCTGGTGACGCGTCTTCAGGAAGGGGAGGCCCCATTGAGCGACCCGGAGGCGGTCTTGTGGCTGCTCCATGAATTTCAGCAGGGACTCGGCCGGGGCCGGTTTTAAAAATGGGGGAGGCGAGGGGGCGCATCCCTGGCGCTCCTCATACTCCGAATCAGGCAAGGTCATGGAAATATGCATCATTAATCTCATGCGGCTGGGTGATCTGGTCCAAACGACGCCGGTGTTGCGCCGCCTGCGGGCGCGCTACCCTGAGGCCCGGCTGACGCTGGCGGCCATGGACCTGTTTGCCGATGCGGCCTCCCTGCTGCCCGGGGTGGACCGGCTGGTCACCTTCCCCAGCGGCCTGCTGGCTACGGCCTTGGAGGCGCCCCAGGGTTGGGTGAAGGGGACGCAGCTCCTGTGGCAATGGCGGCAGGACACCCTGGCCCCGAGATGGGACCTGACCGTGAATCTCACACCCAACCTCCTGGGGGGGCTGCTCTGCCACCTGACCGGCGCCCGGCTGATGCGGGGCCTCACCGTGGGCCCGCACCGGCAGGTGTTCACCCGTCCGGCCTGGACCAGCTATACGCTCATGGTCTCCCGGGCCCGCCTTGCCAACCCCTTCAATCTGGTGGACCTCTTCCTTAAAAGCGCGGGTTTGGAACCGGATGGTCTGGGGTTGGAGGTGGCCATTCCTCCGGCTGCGCGGGAACAGGCGGCAGCCCGAATCGCAGGCCTGCATCTGCCTCCCGGCGCCGCGCTGGTGGGATTCATTCCCGGGGCCAGCCGGCCGGAGCGCCAGTGGCCCACAGCATCCTGGGTCCGGCTGGGGCATGAGCTGTTAAAATCACGGCCCTGCCATTTGCTGATTTTCGGCACGGCCGCGGAACGGCCCCTGGGGGAAGCCGTGATGCAGGGCCTGCCCCGGGGCGCCAGCACCCTGGTCATGGGCGGGACGACGGTGCCGCTGCTGGCGGCCTGCTTGAGCCACCTGGACCTGCTCATCACCAATGACACCGGTCCCATGCACCTGGCCGCAGCGGTGGGGGTTCCGGTGGTGGCTTTGTTTCTGGCCAGCGCCCGCATCCAGGACACCGGACCGGCGGGGCCGGGACATATTATGCTGGAGCCGCGCCTGGACTGCCATCCCTGCCTCACTCCCTGCCGCCACCCCCACTGCGCCGGGGTCATTTCCCCCCGTCTGGCTGCCCGCCTGGCGTTGGCCCGTTTGGCCGGAGAGAACATCAAGGCCGCGGCCGCGGGAGAGGGCTTGGAGGAAGCCCGGGTCTACGCCGCAAACACAGACCCTTTGGGCTGCCATTTCCCCCTGCCCCTGGTGCGGCGGCCCCTGGACCGGCGTCATTTCTGGCTCATGCTGCACCGGCTGGTATGGCCGGAGCTGTTGGATCGCCAGGGACGGGCGCGATGGGCACGCCTGCAAAGCTGGCTCACGGAGGTGATGCACAGCTATTTCCTGCCCCCGGAGGATGATCTGGGATGGTCGGCGGCTTCCCGCGTCTTACCGGGGATCGCCGATCTGGCCCGGCGGGGGGAAGAGGCGTCCCGGGCCATCCTGGGTCTGGCCCGGGACCCGTCGGTGCAGCCGGTGCGCCTCTGGCAGAAAACCCAGACCTTTAAAGACATCGACCCGGCCTTGCACCGCCTGGCCCTGGAACTGCCGGAGGCCGCCTCCTTCATCGACTTCTTCTTCCAGGAGCAGCGGGGCAGCCAAAACCGGACCATGCTCCCCCTGGCCCGGGAGTTGGCCCGGGCTTACCGTTTCCTGGCGTCTGCCGGGGCTTGCAGTTGGGAAGCTGCGGGAGACTTGGGCGGAGTCTGGGGATTGTATCCCTGCCCGTCGCCTGTGGCGGCGCAGGCTGGCAAGGCTGCGCCACCATAAATAAAGAACCTCCAAGACAGTGTCTCACGGGCCTGCGGCCCAGCCGCAAACCATGAAAAGGGGAGTCAGGGCGGGAGTCTACGCCCGCGGTCAGGATGTGCAGGCCGGGCTACGCGACTGGCGGGATGCCCTCCACTTTCCCGCCTTACAGGACTGCAGAAATTTTCAAAGCAGAGGTGGAGCTATGCTGGTGAGCATCAACGATCAAAGTGTGCCGGTTAATACGTCCCATTTCCACTCCCTGGAAGAGCTTCTCGTGGAACTGTATGAGAAGTACATTCCCCAGGGACAGCAGCTTTGTCAGGTCCTGGTCAACGGTGAATTCTTCAGTGAGCGTTTTCCCCGGGAGTCCCGCTACCTGGATGTGGGAGAAATTTCCACTCTGAACCTCACCACCGTTTCCGACGCGGAGATGGCCCGCATGATCCTCAGGCAGGCGGCAGGTCAGGCCCAGGTGCTCTGTCAGGCCCTGGAGCAGGGCGCGGCCCTTTTCCGGGTGGCTGCGGAAGACGAGGCTAATCAGTATTTCGCTCAAGTTCTGGAGGCCCTCAGATGGCTTCTGCATACCGGCAGTGAGGCTTGCCAGGTCTTGAATACGGGGCTGAAAGATGCGGCTGGCGATGATCCGGGGGGCATCTCCCGCTACCTGGTGAACCTGGAGCCCCTGCTGGCGGAGATGCAGGAGATCGCCACAGAAGAGGATTACATCATGCTGGCCGATCTCATGGAGTATGAACTCCTTCCCATGGTGCACCAATGGCAGAAGATCCTCACGCGCCTCGCGTCCCTTTGACCAGAAGCCGCCTGGACGTTCTCACGGACCTCACCCGGGCCCTGGGAGAAGCCATCGTCCAAGGGGACCTGGGCCGGGCCGAAATCCTGCTGGCCCAACGGCGTTCGGCCCTGGGGCGCCTGGAATTGCACCGGGAGGGGGAATGGCGCCGGGAATTGGCGGAACTGCGCGACCTGGAAGAGCGGCTGCTGGATTTTTGCCGCATCTGGAGCGAAGCCCTGAAGGGACGATTGAGGGAACTGGCAGACGGCAGGATGTTGCGGCACTCCTACCGTATCTGCCCCCATCAGGCCCGCTTTGTGGATGTGCGGGAGTAAACCGGAGATGGCGGATTTTCGGGGAGGGGGCCAGGGGTTGCACCCTCCGGCCCTCCCGGCGGTTTTATTTCACCCAGCCGCTGATGGTCTTCTTGGCCAGGTTGATGGGGATGGCGAAGCCGATGCCCTGGCCCACGGAAGCGATCATGGAATTGATGCCGATGACCTGGCCGTTGATGTCCAGCAAGGGGCCGCCGCTATTGCCCGGGTTGATGGAGGCGTCCGTCTGGATGAAGTCGCCGTAGGTCCCCTGGCCCAGCCCTTTGCGGCCCGTGGCGCTGATCACCCCCACGGTGACGGTCTGCTCCAAACCGAAGGGGCTGCCGATGGCAATGGCCCACTGGCCCACCTGGATACGGTCCGAATCCCCCAGGGGCGCGGGCTTGAGTCCCACGATCGGCACCTGGATGAGCGCGATGTCGAAGCGCTGGTTGCTTCCCACCACCTTGCCTTTGACTTCTCTGCCGTCTGAAAAGCGCACCAGGATCTCCTGGGCCCCGGCCACCACGTGGTTGTTGGTGAGAATATAGCCCTTGCTGTCGATGACAATGCCGGAGCCCTGGCCCACCTGGCGCTGGCGATAGGGCTGGGGGGCGCCGAATTCCCGGAACATGCCCTCGAAGGGGGTGCCCCGGAAAAAGTCCTCGGGCATGCCGGGGAACTGGTAGGTGACCACCCGTACGGCCTTCAGGCTTACCACCGAGGGCTTGAGAAGATCCGCCACCCGGATAAAATCCTGCTGCAGGCCCACCGCGGAGACGGCTGCGGCCGGTATGGCGCCGCCGCCTCCGGTCAGCAATCCTATGACCATCAGCCAGATCACGCCTTTCACGAATGGGCGGCTAGACATGGCAACCTCCGTTTTAAAGGATATGGAGAATACCTATGCGCCGGGAAGAGCGGCGCACGAAGCACCTTTCTTAGGTCTGGCAGACCTCAGGCCTGCAGGCGAGGGCGCCCGGGTCTGCTCCACATTATATCGTGGTTAACAGGAAATCGAGGCATGTCTGAAGCGATTTTTGCAAAGGTCCCACAGAGGGAATCTGAATCCGGTCACCCCAGCAGCAGGGGCGATCCAGGCGCCGGGGCCGGACCGATGACCTCGCGCACCTCCCGGGGAATCAGGCTCTCGGCCAGGGCCAGGAAGGCCAGTCCCCGGGGAGAAGAGCCGGCCGCCGGGTCGCCCAGGACCTTCAACCCGCCATTACCGCCGATGGCCAGGCAGACGGCCGGGCCCCGGGGCTCGTGGCGGGTCCAAAAGACCCTGACATTACACGGGGCGCCAGGGGCGGTGCCCTGCCAGCCCACCAGGGTTTCCAACTCCCCGTCCCGATATTCCAGGTGCAAGGCCGGCCCCTCCCAAACGGGGGACAAGACCGGGAGCCTCACTAACGGCAGGCCCGCAGGCAGGTTTTCTCCGGGGAGAACTTGGTAGATCAGGATCTTGGACAAGAGGAATTTTATTTCCGATCAGGAGTATTTTCCCTGATAATTGCCTAAAAGGCATCTTTGAGAAGCACCATCCTTATCAAATCCAAAACTGCAAGGCCGCATTGGAAAAGATGAGCATTTGTGGCCTTTTCTTCGGTGAGGACGCATCTTTCTGAATCTCCCTCCCCCATCAGGGGGGAGGGATCCTGAGATGGAGGCCCTCCCATGTCTGGAGGCCTTTTCGATTTGCGCCTCCATTTCTCTCAGGGCCGAAACATCGGGGATTGATGGCGATATCCTTGTCAGCGATGCTTTTTCGCAAAAATCGTGCCGGACAGCAATCGCTATAAAGTAGTTGTTGGCACAGGCTTTCCAGCCTGTGTTCCTTAGACTGACAGGTTGGACGCCCCTCCTGCTTTTTCTTGAGGATTGATGGGCTGGAAAAGATACATCAGGGATCCTCATCCCCCATGGTGAGGATGACCTTGAGCATCCCCCTCTTCCCGGCATGCTCCAGGGCCTCCACTCCCCGGGCCAGGGGGAAGCGGGCCTGGATCAGGGGCCGGGGGTCAACAGCTCCCGATGCCAATAGCCGCAGGGCCGCGGGGAAGGGCCCGCAGCGGCAGCCCATGAGGCGCACCTCCGGCACCACCAGGTCGGCGGGGTCAAGGGGATAGCGGCCCGCATAGGTGCTCTTAAGGATCACCGTCCCTCGAGGCCGCACCCGCTCAAGGGCCAAGTCAAGGCCCGAAGGAGAACCGCTGGCCTCCACCACAACATCAAAGTCCCCTGCCGCCAGCTCCTTTTCCAAGCAAGAAGCCGTCCCGTAAGGCGCGGCCAGTCTCAGATGCTCCGGATAATGGCCCGCCAGGGTCACCGCCGCGCCAAAACGGGCCAGGACCATGGCGATGAGCAGTCCCAGGCTGCCGTCGCCCACCACCAGGACCCGATGAGAGGGACTGACAGATCCAGTTTCCAAAACGGCCAGGGCCGCGGCCAGGGGTTCGGTGAACACCGCCGCGTCATCGGGGACCTGCTCCGGCACCGCATGCAGGTTGGCGGCTGGCAAGGCCAGATATTCGGCAAAAGCGCCGTTTCTCCCCACCAGCCCCAGCACTTCCCGCTTGCGGCAATGCCGGGCAAGGCCGGAGAGGCAGCGGGAACAGACGCCGCAGGCCACGGTGATCTCCCCCACCACCCGGCGGCCCTGCCAGGGGGACCCTTCTGGCCCCGCCACCACGCCCACGAATTCGTGGCCCAAAACGCCGCGGAAGCCGTGATAGTCCTTAAGCACTTCCAGATCGGTGCGGCACACCCCGGCCCGGCTCACCCGCACCAGGACTTCTCCCTCTTGCAGCGCGGGTTCAGGGATATCCTTCAGCCTTAAAATCTCTTCCCACACTAAAGTCTGCATGCCAATTACGCCTGCTCTTCTTCCCGCAGCGACTCTTCCAGGACTTCCAGAGTTTTTTGCACGGTGCTTTCCCAGGACAGGCGGGCCACCGCGGCCGCGGCTGCTTCCCGGGTGGGGGCCTCTTCCCCCAAGTCTACGAACTCCTCCAGGGCCTGGGCGAGAGCCTGCACATCATCTGGCCTGGAGATGACCGTGCCGTTGACCCCGGGCGTTAAAAATTCCGCGGCGCCATTAGCTGTGGTGGTAATAACCGGGGCGCCGCAGCCCAGGGCCTCCAGCACCACGTTGCTGCACGGGTCGTAAATGGTGGGCAAGGCCAGCGCCGCAGCCGCCTGGTAAAAGGGGGCGGTTTCCACCTGCGCCCCCTGGAATTTCACCCGGTCCGCTATCCCTAGCCGGGCCGCCAGTTCGGGATAACGCCGGGAGGAGTCATGGCCCACCACCCACAATTGGGCTTGCTTATCAGTAAGGCCGGCAAAGGCCTCCAGGAGCCAGGCCAGCCCCTTGCGCCGAAAGCCGGAGCCCACAAACAGGATGATCCTCGCGCCCGGAGGGGCCCCCAGACGCCGGGCCAGGGCTTCCCGCTCCGGACCCGGCAAAGGATGGAAGCGCTGCCGGTCCAGGCCGTTGTGAATGACGCGGATCTTGGGGGCGGCGACCCCATAGTGCCCCTGAATCTCAGCCTGCACCTGCCGGGAGTTGGCGATCACCCGCTTGAGCCCGGGATCCGTGAACAACCGGCGTTCGAGATAAAGCATGACTTTGTGAAAAAGGCGCAGGCGCTGCCCCACTCTTTCCAAGGGACTCAAAAAGGGCTCGCGCCTCTGCAGCCACTCCCGGTGGCAGCCGTCACCGGCCCGATAGACCTGCTGGTAAAGCGTGCGCTCCAGACTCAGGACGACATCGACATCCAACCGCCGAAGCAGCTTGCGGGAATTCACGGCAAAGGTCAATAGCCGCCCCGCCTTGCCGCCCCACGCCGGCACCGCCACATACCTGGCCCCGTTAAGAAGTGCCTCCGCCCCCTGCGGCCCGGCCCCGGCCCCATACACCCACACCTCATGCCCCCGCTCCCCAAACCCCTGCACCAGGGAGCGGAGCGTCGTCTCCGCCCCCCCTTGGGCAAACGGCCTGAAACGAACCAAAGCGATTTTCATGGCGGTGTGAGGGAGGTTCAGGTTTTGGGGGGGGGGGGGGGGGGGGGGGGGGGGGGGGGGGGGGGGGGGGGGGG
>CAZFWX010000008.1:0-11190 GCA_964522695.1 uncultured Desulfobacterales bacterium | reverse complement strand
TGGCGGTGTGTGGGAGGTTCTGGTTTTTGGTAGAGGGGGCCAGGGGTCGTGGACCCCTGCCCCCTCTCCCAAACCCTCACCCCCAACCCCTTATAGACTATACGCGGGTTGGGAGGGGGATGTGGGGGGAGGGCAGGGAGGTCACCTCCCTGGCCCTCCCCCCACCAATGTTTTCTGCCAAGCCGACAGGCTGGCCAATACCTCCTCCGGGGTGATCTCTGTGAGGCAGCGGCTCACTTTGCTGCCCTGGCAGCCGTCTTTGCCGCAGGGCATGCAGTCATAATCCTTTTTGATCACCAGGTGGCCTTCCCCCCAGGGACGCCAGTTGAAGTCGCCGGTGGGGCCGAACAGGGCTGCGGCCGGGGTGCCCACCGCCGCGGCCAGGTGCATGGGCGCGCTGTCCACCCCGAAAAAGAACCGGGCCTTGGCGATGAGGGCTCCCAGGGCCTTGATGGAAAGCTGGCCCGCCAGGTTAAGAGGTGCGACCCGGCACTGGGCCAGGATGGCGGCCGCCAGGTCTGTTTCCCGGGGCAAGGGGGCTCCGGTAAGGATCACTTTGAGGCCCCACTCACTCTCCAGGGCCTCGGCCAGCCGGGCGTATCCCCCGGGCGTCCAGCTTTTAAAGGTCCAGCCGGCCGCAGGATGCATGACGACAAATTTTTTCGGTCCAAGCCCCTGGCTCTTGAGCAGTTCGCGCACCTCGGCCTCCACGGCCGCATTCCAGAAAAACAGCAGGCGGGGGTTAGTGGGATTGAGGCCCAGGGGTTCAAGGAGGGCTAGATTTTCCTGTACTGTGTGGGTCTTGAGGGGCGGCCGAAGGAGGATTTGGGTGAAGGCAAAGTAGCGCTGCCAGAAGGTTTGCCTGAGTTTTTGATATCCCAGGCGTTTTCGGGCGCCGCTGACCCAGGCGTAGAAGGCTCCCCGGTCCCCGCCGGAGAGCTCCAGCGCCAGGTCGAAGCGCGCCTGCCGGAGCTGCCGTAAAAAACTCAGGGCCTGCCCCCAGGTTTCCCGCTCCCGGTCCACCACCATGAGGCCATCAAGCAAGGGGTTGTCCGTGAGCATGGCCTCGGTCCCCCGGCGCACCAGGTAGGTCACCCGGGCATCCGGCCAGGCCTCTTTCAGCGCCCCCAGGACCGGCGTGCTCAGCAGCACGTCTCCCAACTGCTTGAGCTTGATGACCAGGATGTTCCTAAAGCTCGTCATCGGCCGGTTCGGGGGCACCCATGGCCACACCCCGCTTGGAGGCTCTGATAAACTCCAGCAGGTGCTGCACTTCCGGGGTCAGGGGCACTTCGGCCTCCACCCGGCTCAAAGCTTCGGAAAGGTTCACCCGCCGGGCGAAGAGGATGCGGAAAGCCTGGCGCAGGGCCTGGATCTGGTCCCTCTTGAAGCCTGCCCGCTTCAGGCCCACGAGATTCACGCCCCGCACCGTATGCGTGCCGTCCATGATGCAATACGGCGGCACGTCCCGGGAGGTGCGTGAACCGCCCCGCAGGATGGCCAGGGTGCCCACCCGGATGAACTGGTGCAGCAGGCAGTTGGCGGAAACGAAGGCCCGATCGGCCACCTCCACGTAGCCTCCCACCAGGGCGCCGTTCACCACCACGACGTGGTTGCCCACGTGGGAGTTGTGGGCCATGTGGCTTAAAGCCATGAGAAAGTTGTGGTTCCCCAGTCTCGTCGCGCTGCCGGGCTTGGTGCCCCGGTGGATGGTGGCGTATTCCCGGATCTGGTTGTGATGGCCGATGATGGTGTAACTTTCCTCCCCTTTAAAGGCATAGTCCTGGGGGTCATGGCCCACAACCGCGCCGAAGCCGATGAGGTTGTGTTTGCCGATGGTGGTGTGGGGACCGATGTAGGCCCGGGCCTGGATGCGGGTGCCCGCGTCGATCTTGGTGGGGCCGTCGATGATCACCCAGGGCCCCACCTCCACGTCGGGGGCCAGTTCCACGTCGGGGGCGATGCGGGCAGTGGAGTCAATGGTCATGGCTGGTCTCGTCGCTCAGTTCTCTGACGTAGTAGTATTTGAGAAAATTATACAGGCTGGACAGCACCGCCAGGGTGTAGCCCGTGCGGCCTTCCAGGAAGCCCAGCCGCCGCACGTACAGGTTGAAAAAGGTGAGGAGAGGGCGCCAGACCAGGTCCCCCGGCCGGGGACGCCGTCCCGCCTTGAGCATCTCCTGGGCGGCCAGCCGGGCGTAGCGGTCCTGGCGCTGCACATAATCGCTCACCGAGGCGTAGGAATAATGTTCCAGCGGCGTGGCCAGCACCCCCACAGGCCCTGGCACCTCCACCTCCTCGTGCACCTCCCGCTCCCGGAAGCGGCCTTGTCCCCGCCGGAAGAGGCGCAGGGTCAGGTCCGGATACCAGCCCAGCCGCTTGATCCAGCGGCCGCAGAAAAAATTCTTCCGGGGCACCCGGTAGCCGTGCACCGGGCCGTCCTGCTGCACCACCTCCAGGATTTCCCGGGCCAGGGCCTCCGGCACCCGCTCGTCTGTGTCCAGGCTGAAGACCCACTCGCCCCCGGCCCGGTCCAGGGCGAAATTTTTTGTGGCCCCAAAGCCCAGCCATGGGGTGGTGAAAATGCGGCCGGTGTACTCCCTGGCCACCTCCACGGTCCGGTCCGTGCTGCCCGTATCCACCACCACAATTTCATCGGCGAATTTGGCCGTCTCCAGGCACGGCCCGATGTGCCCCTCCTGGTTCAGGGCAATGACAGTGACCGTCAAACGAGGCATAGTCAGGGCAGAGGCTTGGCCTCGTCGATGAGCATGTTGGGGATGTCGTCCCGGATTTCGTAGAGCAGGCGGCATTGCTCACAGATGAAGCCGTCCTGGGCCGGAGTCAGTTTCAAATCACCCCGGCACTTGGGACAGACCAGGATTTCCAGAAGCTGCTCGATGTTATCCATGGACCCTCCCCGGGTTTGATTTTTGAGAGAGGGGGCAAGAGGACGAGGCCCCTTCCCCCTCCCCCACATAACGTTTCTATACTATCAATTCACCCCAAGCCTGTACAGGACCTTCTCGCAAGCGGCCAGGACCATCGCCGGCGGCAATTCCGTCAGGCAGCGGGGCTCGGGGCACTGGCGTTTAAAGCAGGGACTGCAGGACAGGGGCAGGCGCAGGACCTCATGGCCTGACCCGAACGGTCCGGTGCGCCAGGGCGCGGTGGGGCCGAACAGGGCCACCAGAGGGACGCCCGCGGCCGCGGCCAGGTGCATGGGGCCGGTGTCCGTGGTTACGGCCAGGGCTGCCAGCCGCAGCCAGCTGATCAACCCCAGCAGCGAAGTGCGCCCCGCCAGATTGACCGCGGGTCCGGACAGACCGTCCAGAATGGTTGCAGCCATTTCCCGGTCATTGGCGCTGCCGGTGACAGCCACGACACACCCTTTCTCCAAAAGCCACCTGGCCGTCTCCCGCCAGCCGGCTTCGGGCCAGAGCTTGGTGGCCCAGCGGGCCCCGGGGTGCAGGATGACCAGGGGTGCCTTGCCCCAGTTGGGGAAGACCTGTTCAGGCGCCACGACGGGGAGGGGCGGAAACCGGAACCGGGGCGGCCCGTCCGGCGCGCCCAGGTGCCGGGCCACGTCCAGGTAGCGCAGCAGGGCGTGGCGATCCGGGTCATACGGCGGCAGGCGCTCGGTCAACACCCGCCAGCTCCCTTCCCGGGTCCGGTCAAAGCCCACCTTGCGGGGACTTTGGACCAGGGCCACCCACACCGCGCTTTTGAGCAAACCCTGCAGGTCCACCACCAGATCAAAGGGATGATGCCGCACGTGCAGAGCCAGAGCGGCCATATTCCACAGATCCCGTCCCGTGTGCCGGCCCCGCCACCTGAGGCGGGGCGCGGTCCACACCGCGTCCAGGGCCGGGTGACCCATGAGCAGGGGCGCAAAGGCCTCTTCCACCAGCCAGGTGATGCGCCCCTCAGGGTAAGCCAGGCGCAGGGCCTCCAGGGTGGGGAGCGCATGCACCACGTCCCCCAGGGAACTGAGTTTGACCAGCAGCAGGCGCGGGCGGGAGGTTGAGGTGGCCATGAAATATCCGTAACGATTACTGGGTCTTCAGAATCCAGGTCACCGCGTCCAAAAGGTCCGGCGCCACATGCACGGGCTGCGCCTGAGCGGTGCGGGCGAAATACTCGTTTTCCCCCCGGCCGTAGCCGGTGAGGACCAGGATGCCCTTTACCCCGGCATTGGCGGCCGTTTCGATGTCCTTATAACGGTCGCCCACCATGAAGGACCGGGTGAGATCCAGGTCCAGGTCCCGGGCGGCCTCCAGCACCAGGCCGGGATGGGGTTTGCGGCAGGGGCAGCCGGCGGTAGGGTGGTGCAGGCACGAATAAATGGCATCCACCCGGGCGCCTCCGGCGGCCAAAAGATCCCGGAGTTGCAGGTGGACTTCCTCCACCAGTTCAAAGGGGAAATAGCCCCGGGCCGCGCCGGACTGATTGGTGACCACCACCACCTTGACGCCCGCCTCGTTTAGGCGGCGGATGGCCTCGGGCACGCCGGGCAGAAGCACAAAGCGGCTTAAGTGGTTGATATAGCCCATCTCCTCGTTGATGGTGCCGTCCCGGTCCAGGAATACCGCGGGGGTTTTCATGCATTTTTCTCCTTGCGCAACTCTATCGCCGCGTCCAGGACCTGCGCCGCGGTGATGGCGGTGAGGCAGGGATAGCCGGTCTGGCAGGTGCGTTCAAAACAGGGGCTGCACGGCAGCGGCTGGCGCAGAACCAGGGCGCGGGAGCTGAAAGGCCCGGTGGCCACGGGGTCGGTGGAGCCGAAAATGGCCACCAGGGGGACGTCCAGGGCCGCGGCGGCGTGCATCAAACCTGAGTCGTTGGTGATGAGAATGTCAATATGGGAGAGCACCGCCAGGGCCTCCCGCAAGCTTGTTTGGCCTGACAGGTCCAGAATCTGCCCGTCATACCGCCGCAGCACCTCCTGGGCCGCGGGCCGGTCCCCGGGGCCGCCCAGGATGACGGGAAGAGCGCCCCATTCCCCGGCCAGGGTCTTTGCCACTGCGGCGAAGCGCTCCGGCGGCCAGCGTTTGGCCGGGCCATAGGCCGCGCCGGGCGCCAGGCCCACGAGAGGGGCGTCAGGGGTGGCACCCCGGGCCGTCAGCATTTTTCTGGCCGCCTGGCGTTCCTGCTCCGTGACCGCCAGACGGGGCGGGACAAAACAGCTTACCTCCCCGAAGGCGGAGAGAATCCCCAGATAATAATACACCTGGTGGAGTCCGGCGAGCGCCCGGCGGCCCCGCACCGCCCGGGTCAAAAGCCAAGTGCGGCCGTCCGCGGCATAGCCCAGGCGCTCCGGGACCCGGGCCAGCCACAGCCCTGCGGCCGCGGCCAGGGAATTGGGCAGGGCCACCGCCAGGTCAAAGGCGAGTCTTTGTTGCCGGAACCAGGACCATTGGGTGCGGCCTTGGGGAATGACCAGAATTTCGGTGACGTCGGGGTGCGCCTCATAGAGGGGGGCCACGCTCTTCCGGGCCGCCACGCTGAGGCGGGCTTGCGGGTAAAAAGACCGGAGACCCGCCAGGACGGGCAGGCTCATGACCGCGTCGCCCAGCCAGTTGGGGGCCAACAACAAAATGCGTCCCACCTCGGGGGGCAGGGGCCTCCGGGAGGGCCAAACTTTCAGGGTTTTGAACCGGGCCTGCGCCTCTTTGGGCAGCGGCAGGGCCGGCTCCGGCCCACACCCGTGGGATGCCGGCGCCTCCAGAGAGGTTAATGCGGGCGGCCGTGCCAGCAGCCCCAGGATCATTGCCACAAGCTTTCCCTCACCTTCCAGACTCACCCCCGCGTCCACCACCCACAAGGGCAAGTCCCCGTCCCAGGCCTCTCCCAACCGGGCGAAATCCTTGGCCGTGGTGACGAGGCCCTGGGACCCGGCGGCCCTGGCCTGTTGCACCAGGTCATTAAGGTCAGAGGCCGTGAACGTGTGATGATCCGGGTAGCTCAAGAACCCCCGCAGTTCCACCCCCAGTTCCTCCAGGCTGTCTTGAAACACCTGGGGCCGGGCCAGCCCGCAAAAGCCAAAGAGCGGCAGGTTTTGCAGCGCTTGCAGGTCCTGGCTTCTTCCGCCGGGGAAACGCCTGGCCCCGGTGGGGCGGATATCTGCGGTGAGCAGGAACGCCCGGGGATAGTCGCTTTTCAGCTTCCAATACAAGTCCGCCTGGCTGCCGCCGCTGAAGCGGGTCAGGATGATGACGTCCGCCGCGGCCAGGGTCTCGGGCGGCTCCCGCAAAGGGCCTGCGGGCAAAAGGCGGCCGTTGCCGAAGGGGTTCTCGGCATCCAGAAGGACAATATCAAGATCCCGGTGCAGTTGGAAATGCTGGAAGCCGTCGTCCAGGAGAAAGAGGTCGGGCTCCACCTCCCGCCAGGCGGCCAGGCCCGCTTCGTACCGATTCGCCCCGGTGTACACGGCCGCGCCGGGCAGGTTCCGGGCCAGCCAGTAGGGCTCTTCCCCCACCAGGGGGGGGCGGGGAATAATCCTATTGCCAATCTTACCATCCGAAAGTTTGATGATCCCTTTACCTTGCCCGCCGTAGCCCCGGCTGAGGATGGCCACTTTCATACCCTTCTCAGTGAGGAGCCGGGCCAGATGCGCCACCATAGGGGTCTTGCCCGTGCCGCCCACGGTGAGATTGCCCACGCTCACCACCGGCCGCGGCAGACGTTTTTTCTTAATCCAGCCATTGGCATAAAAATCGCGCCGGGCCACCGCGCCCCAGGCATACGGCACTGCCAGCACCCGGGCCAGACCGGCCAGGCCCCGGTCCAAAGGGGACTGTTCCCTGGCAGACTGATCTGGAAGGTCCGTTGCGGTTATGCGATCAAAGAGGGTTTGCCAGAGAGATTGCATAGGGGAACTCAGGAATTGGGGACCAGAGCGTTGGCTGCGAGGGAAGAAGTGATTGTTCAACCCGATCTTGCGTCCACTTCCCCTGCTTCTTACAACCCAGCAATCTTATGGCGGCGCAGGCCTTCCAGCCTGGGCAGCAAAGGCTCGGAGGGCGGGACGCCCGCCCTTTCACCGGGTGGCAAGGATTTGAGGGGTCAGCGAACCGCCTGCGCCATGGCTTCTTTCTCCACAACCTCCCCCTCCTCCTCCCGGGCGAACTGCATCTCATAGAGCTGCCGGTAGAGGCCGCCCAGGCGCAGCAGTTCCTCGTGGGTGCCCATCTCGGCGATGCGCCCGTCGGCCATGACCACCAGGCGATGGGCGTTGCGCACAGTGGACAGGCGGTGGGCGATGACCAGGGTGGTGCGGCCCTTGATGAGGATGTCCAGGGCCTGCTGCACCTCCCGCTCGGCCTGGGAGTCCAGGGATGAGGTGGCTTCGTCCAGGATGAGGATGGGCGGGTCCTTGAGCAGGGCCCGGGCGATGGCCAGGCGCTGGCGCTCGCCGCCGGACAGGCGCACCCCCTGCTCGCCGATGCGGGTTTCCAAACCCTGGGGCATGGCCGCCACAAAGTCCCAGGCGTAGGCGGCTTTGAGCGCAGCTATGATCTCCTCGTCCGTGGCCTCCAGCCGGCCGTAGGCCACGTTGAAGCGCACCGTGTCGTTAAAGAGAATGGTCTGCTGGGTGACCACGCCGATCTGGCCCCGCAGCGACTTTAAAGTCACGTCGCGAATGTCCCGGCCGTCGATGGTGATGGATCCCTCACTCACCTCGTAGAAGCGGGGCAACAGGTTCAACAGCGTGGTTTTGCCTGCGCCACTCGGCCCCACCAGGGCCACCACTTCGCCCCGGCCCACGGTGAGATCGATGTCTCTCAAGGCCTGCCGGTCGTCGTAGGCGAAAGACACCCCCTGGTAGACGATCTCCCGGCTCAAGGGGGGAAGGTCCACGGCCCCGGGCCGGTCTTCAATGGCCGGTTTCAGGTCCAGCACCGCAAAGACCCGCTGGGCCGCGGCCAGCCCTTCCTGAATGGCATTCTGGGCCTGGCTCAAGCCTTTGATGGGGGCATAGAGCATCACCAGGGCCGCCAGGAAGGAAAAGAAGGTGCCGGGGGTGGAGTGCCCCTGGATGACGTTATAGCCTCCGTAGAACATGATGCCGGCCATGCCGATGGACCCCAGGAATTCCATGACCGGCGGCGTGATGCCCCGGTAGATGGCCTGTTTCAGCCGCAGGCGCAGGTAGTCCTGGTTCTCCCGGGCAAAGCGGGCGTCTTCAAAATCCTCCCGGGCAAAGGCCTTGACGATGCGCTGGCCCAGGAAAACCTCCTGCAGCATATTGGTGAGCCGGGCCATGGCCCGCTGCGTATCCCGGGAGATGTGGCGCAGCCGCTTGCCGAACCTGACGATGAAGGCTCCGGCCAGGGGCATGACCACCATGGCCATGAGGGCCAGGCGCCATTCCTGGTAGAAGATCACCGCAGTAAGGCCGATAATGGTGAAGATGTCCCGCACCATGCTGGTCACCACCCGGGCCACCGACTCCTGGAGGATGAGCACGTCGTTGATGATGCGGCTGATGAGGACCCCGGTGGCCTGATGGTCGAAGAAACTCAGGGACTGGCGCTGCAAATGGCTGACCAGCTCGTCCCGCAGCCGGGTGACGGTGCTCTGGCCGATGAACTGCATCTGGTAATGCTGGAAAAAGCTTAACGATTCCTTGAAGAAATACAGCAGCACCACCAGCCAGGGCAGAAGATAGAGCATTCTGAGATCTTTGGCGAAAAAAACCTCGTCCAAAAAAGGCTTGACCAGATACGCCAGCAGGGCCGTGAGGCCGGAAACGGCCACCATGGCGGCCATGGACGTGGCAAACCTGAGGCGGTACTGTTTGACGTAAGAAAGCAGGCGGAGGTAGAGGTGCAGGTCTTCTCGGTTCATATCGGCTAACTAGGGAATTTATTAATAAATATCACTATATTCCATCCACCGGTAATTTGCCACAGAAATCAGGCCGGGGAAGGCCCCCCTTTGAGCCATGCGGGCGATGGCACGGCGGTCCGCCCGTCAATATTTTCTTTGACAAAAATGGCGTGCCAGGGTTATCTTCATAGCAATCCGGGGATGAACCCCGAAAAGCCTGCAGTTGGATGGAATATCCCGGCCACGAAGGCAAAGGCGTCAGAAGGCGCCCGGCATCGTGGCTTTTTTTATTGAAACATTTTTACGGGAGGAGGCCAGGGAGCCCAGGCTTCTGCCCCCTCCCAGACACTCCTCTCATCATCCCCAATAATGGGGGGTGTGGGGGAAGCGCGGGGGAGCTTGCTCCCCTGGCCCTTCCCCCACAGAGTTCTCTTTGAAGGCCTTATTATGCACATTGCCGACGGGGTGTTGCCTCTGGGAAGTATGGCGGCTGGCTGGGCCGGCACCGTGGTGGTTACCGGCCTGACGCTGCGGCGAGCCCCTTATGCCGAGCTCCCCAAGGCCGCGGTCATGACCTCGGCCTTTTTCGTGGCCTCACTCATCCACGTGCCCCTGGGGCCCACCAGCGTGCATCTGACCTTAAACGGCCTGGTGGGGCTGATCCTGGGCCCCATGGCCTTCCCAGCCATTTTTGTGGGCCTCATTCTTCAGGCTCTCCTGTTTCAGCATGGGGGGCTTCTGAGTCTGGGGGCCAACGCCCTGATGCTGGGCCTGCCCGCCCTGGCGGCCCCTTACATCTTTCGCCTGCGGGGCCTGCTCAAGTTCCCGGGGGGAGAGGGGTTGGCCGGCTTTCTGGCCGGAGCCGCGGCCATTTTGCTGTCCGGCCTCATCCTGGCCGGCTGGCTGGCCACCGGGGGTCAGGCCTTTGGCCCCATCGCCCGCCTGGCCCTGGCCGCGCACCTGCCCATCATGGTCCTGGAAGGCGCGGTGTGCGCCGCCGCGGCCCTCTTTTTCCGGCGGGTCAAGCCCGACATTCTCTGGAGTGCGACTCATGCGCCTCAAGATTCTCCTCATTCTTAGCCTGGCCCTGAGCCTCATGAGCGCGGGTCCCGCCCTGGCCCATAAACTGCTGATTTCCGCGACGCCCCAGGGGGAGGGCGTCCTGCTCATCGAGGCCTTCTTCCCGGACGGCGCTCCCGCGCAACAGGCGCCCGTCACGGTCACCCCCCAGGGGGGCGAGGCCATCACCGGCAAGACCGACGCCAATGGCGCCTGGCGTCTCACCGGCCTCAAACCCGGCCCCCATCTGGTGGTGGTGGGCGATGAAATGGGGCACCGGGCCGAAAAGAAAGTCGTTATGCCCGGCGCGGCGGAGGCCCAACCCCAGACCTCAACTCCGGCCCAGCCGCCCCCTGCCGCGGCGGCCAAGCCCCCGGTGGCGGCCCCGGCTGAAACCGGCAGCCGGGCCGAACCCATCCCCTGGACCAATATCCTGGCCGGCCTGGGGTTTGTCTTTGGCCTGACCGCCTTTCTCATGGTCCTGAAACTCAAGGCCGACTTGAAGCGCCATGCATCCGGACATTGACCGCTTCGCGCATCTCGACTCTCCGGTGCACAGCTGGGATCCCCGGGTCAAACTGGCGGCCTTCACCGTTTTTCTAGTGGCGGTGGCCCTGGTGCACGGCCTGGCGGGCGCGGTTTTGGCTTTGGGTCTGGCCCTGGGTTTCCTGCTGGCCAGCCGGGTGCCCCTGGGCTTCACGTGCAAGCGCCTCAAGGCTGTGGTGTTTTTTCTCTCCCCTTTCCTGGTGCTTTTGCCCCTCACCCACCCCGGGGGCTGGCAGGCGGGCCTGGCCCTGGGCGGCGTGCTCTTTCTCAAAGGCCTGGCCATGGTGCTCACCGTCATTCCCATGTTCGGCACCACACCCTTTCATGTCTCCATGAAGGCCCTGCGCCGCCTCAAGGTGCCCAAGCGCCTGGTGGTCATGATCCTGTTCGCGTACCGCTATCTGTTCGTCTTCGCCGAGGAGATGCGGACCTTAAAACAAGCCTTGCGCTCCCGGGGTTTTACGGCCCGAAGCGATCGGCGGACTTTGGTGACTGCGGGCAATATGGTGGGATTGGTCCTGGTGCGGGCCTTTGAACGCACCGAACGCATCTACCAGGCCATGCTGGCCCGGGGCTTCAAAGACCGGTTCGGCACATTGTACGAATTTTCGGCCGGCTGGCCCGACGCGGCCAAATGCGCCCTCATCCTGGCAGCATCTGCGGCCCTGGTGGGAGTGGACCGGCTGTGGCAATAAACTTGGCGTGGGGGGGGGGGGGGGGGGGGGGGGGGGGGGGGGGGGGGGGGGGGGGGGG
>CAZFWX010000007.1:0-44891 GCA_964522695.1 uncultured Desulfobacterales bacterium | reverse complement strand
CCAGGTCTCTCTTGAGGCTTGAGGGAGGGGGCAAGGGGCCGGAGCCCCCTTCCCCCTCCCTCAAACTCTCTCCCCCCATCCCTTAGCGTTTTAAAGATCGGGGCAGTTGAGGCTGCAAGCCTCGCCTTCCCCGGCTCCATACAGGGGGTTGGGAGGGGAGTTTGAGGGGAGAGCGGGTGAGCGAGCTCCCCCGGCCCTCCCCTCAAAACATGCTCTTACTTCCTTACTTCCCCTCCAAAATCTCCGCCACGGCTTCCACATCCTTGTCGCCCCGTCCCGAGAGGTTGACGATGACGACATCGTCCCGGCCGTACTGCGGGGCCAGCTTTTTAAGATAAGCGATGGCGTGGGAGCTTTCCAGGGCGGGCAGGATGCCTTCGGTGCAGGCCAGGAGTTTGAAGCCATCCAGGGCCTCCGCATCGGTCACCGCCGCGTATTCGGCCCGGCCCGTATCCTTGAAGTGGGCGTGTTCCGGCCCCACCCCGGGGTAGTCCAGCCCCGGGGCCAGGGAATGGGCCTCGCAGATGTTGCCCCAGGTATCCTGGAGGAGGTAACTGAAGGAGCCGTGCAAGACGCCCACGGTGCCGGCCACCAGGGTGGCGGAGTGGCACCCCCCCTCCAGGCCGTGGCCTGCCGCTTCCACGCCCACAAAGCGCACGGGATCGTTGAGGAACGGATAGAACAGCCCCATGGCGTTGCTGCCGCCGCCCACGCAGGCCACCAGCACATTAGGCAGTTTGCCGGTCAGGCGCTTCACCTGGTCCCGGGCTTCTCTGCCGATGACCGCCTGAAAATCCCGCACCAGCATGGGGTACGGGTGCGGTCCGGCCACCGAGCCTATGACGTAATGCGTATGGCGCACGTTGGTGACCCAGTCCCGGATGGCCTCGTTCATGGCGTCTTTTAAGGTGCAACTGCCCGACTCCACCGGCACCACGGTGGCCCCCAGGAGCTTCATGCGCATGACGTTGAGGCGCTGGCGGCGGATATCCTCGGTGCCCATGAAAATGTCGCAGGAAAGGCCCAAAAGCGCGGCCACCGTGGCCGTGGCCACCCCGTGCTGGCCCGCGCCGGTTTCCGCAATGAGCCGGCGCTTGCCCATACGCCGGGCCAAAAGTCCCTGGCCGATGGTGTTGTTGATCTTGTGCGCGCCGGTGTGGGCCAAGTCCTCCCGCTTGAGGAAGATGCGCGGGCCTTTCAACTCCTGCGTAAGACGTTGCGCCTCGTACAATGGCGTGGGCCGGCCCACGTAATGCTTGAGGTGCCAGGCCAACTCCCGCCGGAACCCCGGCTCGCGCCGGATGCGCCGGTAGGCTTCGTCCAACTCCAACAGCGCCGGCATCAAGGTCTCCGGCACGAACCGCCCGCCAAATTTGCCAAAATGCCCCCGCCTGTCCGGTAGCATGGAACCTCCTGGGGATGAATTTGGGGGGAGGGCCAGGGAGCGCGGCTCCCTGCCCTCCCCCCAAGCCCCCCACCCAATCCTTTAAGGGTTTGAAGGAGGGGGGGCTGGGAGAGGGGGCTAAGGGCCTGTGGCCCCTATCCCCCTCTCCCAGATTTCTTTGTTGCCTCAAAAAATGCTCTGAGCTTCTCCGGGTCTTTAATACCGGGTGCAGCCTCTACGCCAGAGGCCACGTCCACGCCTTGGGGGTCGGCAACCCGGATGGCCTCTGCCACATTGGCGGGGGTAAGCCCCCCGGCCAGAATGATGGGCCCGCATTTCCTGGCCTGGCGGGCCAGGTCCCAGTCAAAGGTCTCGCCGGTGCCGCCCGGCGTTCCCGGTTTATAGGTATCAAGCAACAGGGCCTGCGCCGCGTTCCGGTAAGCCGTCAGTTGCGTCAGACTTTCCGGCCCCTGGACGCGAAAGCCCTTGATCACCCGGCGTCCCAGCGACCGGCAGTAATCCGGCGATTCGCTGCCGTGCAACTGCACCCAGTCCAGCCCGGCCAGGGAGGCGATCTCCCGCACTGTAGCAGCATCTTCGTCCACAAAGACGCCCACCGTCAGCACCAGGGGCGGCAACTGACTGATGATGTGCCGCGCCTTTTCCGGGGTCACGGCCCGGGGGCTTTTCCGGTAAAAGATAAACCCCAGGGCATGAGCCCCCAACTCCGCCGCCTGTTGCGCGTCTATAAGATTGGTGATGCCGCAGATTTTTACTCGTACCATATATTTAATTTCAGCTTATTTAATTGACTGCTTTTGTAAATTCTTTGTAATAAAACTTCGAACTTTCTTCATCGCCTAATGCGACATCCAAAAGTACCTGCAGCATTGCTATTGGCCCAGGAATGATATGGGATTCATCGATTTCAAATTCAGAAAATTCATTATTAGTCGGAATTTCCACATTTACTATCCACCAAAGTTCAATTTTATTTAATAAGCGTATCAATTCACTAAATGTATCAAGATGCCGCAACTGAATACCTTTATTAATTAAATTTGTAAGTTCATGTGCCAATTCATTTCTACATTTTTTAATATTTTCGAAACTTTCTAAGTCATAATTATCAATAATTCTGTTTTCAATTAGCCATGATAGCGATGCATAGATTGGGCTTTTATTGCGAGTCATTATTTCGCATTTATATCTTTCGCTTTCATTAGATCCTTCTTTTGTCCATTGATCTGCAAAAAAATCTTTTACGTGGCCAATTATGCTATCTTTTAATATTTCAAAATATGCAATATACAACGATGCCAAAATAAGATTCTGGCGTAAAATGTCCGGGTTTAAAAACCTCTCCCAAGCCAAACGTGTCGTATCTTTCATTGATCAATTTATTTTAATAAAGGAACAAGATAGATTAAACTATTTTCCCCAAAAACTCCCGCAACTTCGCCCCCGGATCATCCGCCCTCGCCAAAGTCTCCCCAACAAGAAACCCACGAATTCCCGCCTTCTCCAGTCGCTCGATATCTCCCCGGCTCTTGAGTCCCGAGGCCGCCACCAGGGTCAACCCTGCTGGGGCCAGGGGAGCCAACTCCAACGCCCGGTCCGGGTGCATGGTAAAGGTGTGCAGGTCCCGGCTGTTGATGCCGATGAGATCCGCGCCCGCAGTCAGGGCGTGCTGCATTTCTTCTTCGGTGTGCACCTCCACCAAAGCTTCCATACCCAGCGACCGGGTGAGCAGCAGCAGCGCCTGCAACTGCCCCACTTCCAGGATGCTGACAATCAACAAGAGGGCATCCGCGCCCAGGGCCGCGGTTTCATACACCTGGATGGGCTCCAGGATGAAGTCCTTGCGCAGGATGGGAATGCCGATTTCCGGCCGCATGCGCCGGATAAAGTCCGGGTCGCCCTTGAAGTAATGGCGCTCGGTGAGCACGCTGAGGGCTGCGGCGCCGTTGTCCTCGTAAACCCTGGCCAGTTCCACCGGGTCCCAGTGCATGGCGAACTCGCCCTTGCTGGGCGAGGCCCGCTTCACCTCTGCGATGATGGCCGTGCCGGGGCAAGCATCCAAGGCCGCCTTGAGGCTTAAGGGCGGCAGCCGCCCGGGGATGGCGGCCTTGAACTCCTCGATTTTGCCCGCCTCAAAAAGCGCCAGCGACTCTTTGAGGGTGCGGTCCACGATTTTTTGCAGAAAATTCACGAAATTTCCTCCCCAACCCCCATTAAGGGATTGTGGGTGGGGGGTTGGGAGAGGGGGAAAGGGGCTTGCCCCTTTGCCCCCTCCCCCAAAATCTCATTTACTCACTCCACTTCCCCGAAGCTCTTGCTCAGGGCCGCCAGGGCGTCCAGTTTGGCGAGGGCCTTGCCGGTGCGGATCGTGTCCCGGGCCACGAGGATGCCCATGCCCAAATCCGAGCACACCTCCGCGGCCACGAAGGCCGCGGCCGCGTTTAGGGCCACCATATCCTCCTTGGGACCCCCCTCCCCTTTCAGAACCCGCCGCACGATCTTGGCGTTTTCGAAGACGTCGCCGCCCCGGATATCCGAAAGCAGGGCCCTCTTGAGGCCGAAGTCCTCTGGCGCGATATCGTAGGTGCGCACCACTCCGTCCTTGAGCTGGCTCACCCGGGTGGGGCCGACAATGCTGATTTCATCGAAAGAGCCGTGCCCGAAGACCACGAACGCGCTTTTGGTGCCCAGGTTCTTGAGCACGTGGGCCAGGGGTTCGGTGAGATTGGGATCGTACACCCCCAGGACCTGGACGTTGGCGCCCGCGGGATTGGTGAGGGGCCCCAGGATGTTGAAGATGGTGCGGATGCCGATCTCCCGCCGGGGGCCGATGGCGTAGCGCATGGCCCCGTGCAGCTGGGGGGCGAAGAGAAAGCCGATGCCCACTTCGTCGATGCACTGGCCCACCTGCGCCGGCGTCAGGTTGAGGTTGATGCCCAAGGCCTCGATGACGTCGGCGCTGCCGCACCGGGAGGACACGGCCCGGTTGCCGTGCTTGGCCACCCTGAGCCCCGCGCCGGCCACCACGAAGGCCGTGGTGGTGCTCACGTTAAAGGTGCTGGTGGCGTCGCCCCCGGTGCCGCAGGTATCCACGATGGTCTCCCGGTCCACGTTGATTTCGTCCCGGTCCAGGTCCACCACGCAGGCGCCCAGGGAGATGGGCGTGGCCTTGGCCCGCATGACCTTGGCCGCGGCGGTGATCTCGGCCACGGTCTCGCCTTTCATGCGCAAGGCCGTGATGAACGCGCCGATCTGCGCCTCGGTGGCCCGGCCCTCCATGATCTCCTCCATGGCCGCCACCATCTCGGCCTCGGTCAGATCCTGCCGGGTGACCACTTTGTAAATGGCGTCTTTGAGCATTTAGTAACTCCTAACTTCGAGCATATACTGCTTTTTTCTCTCCATTGGAAAGCCTTCTTTAAAAATCATTCTGTTTCCATGAGGCGACCGGGGTCACCGACGGGCATGTTCTGGTTCGCAGCAGGCGCCCCCCGCGCCGCGGCCACTCCTGCCGCCAGCGCCTTCTTGTTCAACTCCTCCGTCCCCTTGGGCACCCGGGCCAGGACGGCTTTTTCTAAATTATCGAGAGAGACGATGCCGGTGAGTTTCGTCAGCGCCCCCAGGGCGACGATGTTGGCCAGCATTTCCCGGCCCAGCCCGTCCCGGGCGATTTTGGTGAAGGGCAGAGCCACAGCCCCTTCCACGGGCACGTCCGCGACGAAGGTGGCGTCCACGATGATCGTGGCCCCCGGCTGCACGTCAAAAATATAGGTGTCGCAGGCCTTCTGGTTCATGCACAAGAGGATATCCGGTTTGACGGCCTTGGGGTAGTCGATCTCGCCGTCGCTGATCACCACCTCGGCCTTGGACGCGCCGCCCCGGGCCTCGGGGCCGTAGCTCTGGGTCTGGGCCACTTCCTTGCCTTCGTAGACCCCTGCCGCCTCGGCCAATATCACCCCGGCCAGGATCAAACCCTGGCCGCCTGAGCCTGCCAGCCTGATTTCCCGTCTTTCCGGCATAATGCCTCTTTGTTAAGGAGCACAGGTGAGGACACCTGTGCCACCTGTGGGGTATCTTGGGGGAAGGGGCCAGGGGCCGGCGGCCCCCGCCGTTTCCCCTAAACCTCCGTCCCCAATCCCTTATCATTTCTCAGAGTCTGGAAAGTCGGGGCGAACGCCCCCCCTTCCCAGACCCACTCTTACGGGTCTTATCATTACCCACACGTTGGGAGTTTCCGCTTGCGCCTTGGTCACTGGTTGCGGCTCTGCGTGCGAGAGATGAACGTTACCGGAACCGACGTGCAAGGTAGCCGCAGGCTTCAGCCTGCGCCCAATGCCGTTCCTGCCGCCCCCAACGGTTCCGAAGCAGGAGCTTCGGGGGCAATGACGTTCCCCAGCAGGAGCTTGGGTACGAGGTCGGTGCTGTCCCTCATTCCTCACCCGTATTGGTGGGTAATGATAAGCTCACGGGTTGAGGGGGAGGTGGGGGGCAGAAGCGATTATCTCCCTGACCCTCCCCCGACAATCTCGTCTCCATTCGTTCCTGTCTGCTTCACCCAAGGGTCCCGGCACCCCTGGCGGTGGAGGATCTGTCTGACGGCGGCCGCCACCGGGCGCACGTCCGGCGGGCGGCGCAGGC
This sequence comes from uncultured Desulfobacterales bacterium, assembly GCA_964522695.1. GTDB lineage: Bacteria > Desulfobacterota > Desulfobaccia > Desulfobaccales > 0-14-0-80-60-11 > VGSQ01. The sequence goes on along the minus strand of CAZFWX010000007.1, from coordinate 38,848 downwards.
CCAGGGCGCCCAGAATCCGGTTCACGCCCCAGGCGTGCCGCCAGAAGGGTTGGGGCAGCCGGAGCAGATTCCCCAGCGTGGTCAGGTGGCGGGTGAGCGGGAGATACCGTTCCACGCTGCCCAAAATGACCTCGGGGTGAGATGCGGCCGCGGCATACAGGCGCCGCAGGGCCTCCTCCAGGTCCAACCGGTGCGACAGGTACCAAATCTGCTGCAAGGGCTCGGCGTCGGCCGCGACGAAGCCTTCACGCACCCCCAGATCCCACAGGTCAGTGCCGGGGTAGAGACGCACGCCCAGGAAAAAATTGGCCATGTGGTAGGGCGGTTTGGTTCCCCGGAAGAGGTGAGACTTGGCGAATTGCAGCGTCTCGGCCAGCGTGGCCATGGTCTCCCCCGGGCCGCCCAGGAGGAAATACCAGAGCACCGTGAAGCGGGTGGCGGCGATGGCCTGGGCCGCGGCGATGAGGTCCTCCAGCCCGAACCCCTTGCGATAATTGTGCAGCATGGTGGGGGAGCCCGCATCGGGGCTCATCATGAAGGACCTAAAGCCGGCCCGCCACATGAGCTGCAGCAATTCCCGGTCCAACCCCCTGGGGCTCAGGCCCATGGCGGTGAAATTGGTTTTCAGCCCCCGCCGCACCACCTCCTCCAGGATGGCGACGGCGTGCTCCCGGGGCTCGTTGAAGACCGAGTCCACGAATTCACAGGTTTGAGGCTGGAAGCGGCGGCAGGCCTCCTCCAGCTCATCCACCACCTCGCCGGGTTCCCGCAGGCGCAAGCGGGGGCCCTCCAGCAGTTGGTTGTAAGAACAATAGATGCAGCGGTGGGGGCAGCCCCGTTTGCTCTGGACCGTGTAGGTGCCGCCCATCATCCGGTAGGGCCGGAGGTCGAGCCAGCGGCCCAGGTGGGCCTGGCCGAAGGAGCCGTCTTCCCGTTGCGGCGGGGTGAGGTGAAAGGCGCCACGGCGCATGAGGGCCACGCCGGGCACTGCTCCCGGATCGCCGCCTTGTTCCAGCGCCGCCAGCAGCCGGACAAAAACGTCCTCTCCATGGGACACGACCAAATAATCCGCACCGGTGGCGGTCAGCACCGGGGCAGGTATCAGGCTGGCCCCGGACCCTCCCAGGACCACGGGGGCGTTCGTCTCCCCCCGGAGAGCCCGGACGATCCCGACGGCTTCAGGGACATAGGAAACGGGGTGAAGCAGATTGACATTGTCGATGTTGCGAACGGAAACGCCGACCACCTCGGGGGCAAAGCGGCGGACCGCCTCCTTAAGGTCGCGCTCCACCCGGCGGTGAAAACACAGGTCCAGCACCCGCACCTCGTGGCCGGCCCGATCCAACGCGGTGGCGACGTAGCAGAGCCCGATGGGCGGCGCGGCCAGGATATCATCCCTGAGGTTGCTGTTCACCAACAAGACGCGCAATGGTCCTCCTGTGCGGCCTCGGCCTCAACCCTCACCGGCCAGGGCAATGCGGGCGGCTTCCCGAATCTTCCGGTATTCCTGGGTGTAGATGGGCAGGTCCCGGTCCACCAGGGTGCCGATGGTGAATTTACCTTCCAGTTCCTCGGGCGTCATGGTTTTGGCCTTTTCCACCCGCACGGCCAGGTCTTTCTGCCGGAGCATCATTTCTGCGGCGCCGCCCAGGAGGTTTTTGCGGCCGTAGAGGGTGTGGCAGTGGCTGATGACCTCCACCACGGCAAAGCCCCTTTTGAGGATGGCCGCTTCCAGGAGCTGGTCCAGGAGGGTGGCGTGGTACACGGTGCCCCGGCCCACCCAGGCCGCGCCCGCGGTGACGGCCAGCTCGGCGATGGAAAAGGCTTGCTCCACGTGGCCGTAAAGCGAGGTGGCCGATCTGGCGCCGTAGGGGGTGGTGGGCGAGTATTGGCCGCCGGTCATGCCGTAGGTGCTGTTGTTGATGATCAGGGCCGTCAGGTTCAGGTTGCGCCGGGCCGCGTGGATGAAGTGGTTGCCGCCGATGGCGGTGGCGTCGCCGTCGCCCATGACCACGATGACTTGGAGCTTGGGATTGGCCAGCTTCACCCCCGTGGCGAAGGTCAGGGCCCGGCCGTGGGTGGTGTGCAGGGTGTTGAAGTCCACGTAGACGCTCATGCGGCCCGAGCAGCCGATGCCCGAGACCAGGACGATCTCGTCCTTGGAAAGTCCGGTGCGGTCGATGGCCCGGATGAGCGCGCCCAGGACGATGCCGTTGCCGCAGCCCGGGCACCAGACGTGGGGAAATTTTTTCTCATGGCGCAGATATTTATGAATCAGTTTCGTCACTTCGGCCATGGCCGGTCCCCCACCTGCATCTTGTTAGGTTGTTACGCAAAATTCCTGGCGGCGCCGGCATCCTGCCGGGGCGACGCACAGCCTGAAAGACTGTGCCACCAAATTTTCCATCGTTTTCAGAGGGCCGCAGGCTCATGGCGACCCCGAAAAGTTTCTCATTTTCTCCCTCTCCCCCACCGGGGGAAGGGGCTGGGGTGACGGGGAAAACTTTTCCTGTGTCTCGGGTTCGCCAGAGACTCATGAGTGCCTGTCTTGAACAACCCCTGCATCATGTCGCCGTTGCGGGCCAAGAATCCTCACGCGAGGGGGCAGAGCCGTAAAAAACCTTACATTCTCTCCACCGTCAAAACATTGGTGACGTGCTTATACCCGCATCTGAGGCAGACCCGCAGTTCATGGGTGATCTTATCCAGCCGGGTGCTGAAAACCCCCACAGCCCCTCCACTACAGGTTTCCGGATGACCGCATTGGGGGCAGGGGTGCTTTATTTTCAGGCAGAACAGAATGACGAAATATTCATCGTAATCACCCATGATCTTGAGAAAATGTTTTACTTCTACCGGCGACAGGTTGTGACGGAAATTTTCCATAGGCGCGTGGACGTGAACCTTTGCCGAGAATTTGTGGGGTCGCCTTATCGATCCCGGGTATCATTATAACCTCGGCCTGTCTTCAAAGCCCTTTGGCCGCCGCTTTAAGTTCCGCAAACACGGCCTCGCCGAAGGCCTGGGCCTTCTCCGAACGGTACTCCGCGGCCGGCCCCTGCAAGACCCGCTGGGCCGGGGAGGTGTCCAGTTTCACCCCGGTCACCCGCATTTCCCAGATGGCCATGGCGGAGCTGGCGTTCATGGGGTCCCTGACCAGGCGCATGGCGCCGGCAATGCCCATGACCAGGTCCTCTGCGGTCAGGACCTCCAGGCACACCCGGCCGTCAGCCTTGAGGTTGGCGGAGGTGGTGCTGTTTTTGAGCAGGCCCACCAACAGCGTGTGATCATCCGTGGCGTAGATCAGGCTGACGGGGCAGGCGTTGGGCGCGCCGTCCGGCCCCACCGTGGCCGCCACTGCGATGATGCGGTTGGGGTGGTCGTTGAAGAGCCGGCCCAGGTCGATGAGCTTTTCCTCGCCGGGCTTGCCTACTTTCACCTTTAAGGAGTCTCCCAAAGGTCTGCTCATGGTGTTTCTCCATCTGAAATATGGTGGGCAGCGCCCACCCTCCATGGATGGGAGGCCATCCGCCCCCTACAAGGTCTTCAATCTCTCCACAATCTCCGCCGGCGTGATCAGCTTGCCGTCAATCCGGTTCAGGGTCTCCACCCGAGTCATTCCCTGGTTGATGCGCTTCACCTCCCGGGACATCTGGCCCATGTTCAACTCCGGCACCAGCACGGCCCTGACCCGGCGCAGATGAGGTTCCAGCAGGCGCCGGGGGAAGGGCCACAGGGTGATGAGCTTAAGCAGCCCCGCCTTAATTCCCTGGGAGCGGGCGTCGGCCACGGCCCGTTTGGCCGAGCGGGCCACGGAGCCGTAGGCGATGACCAGGACGTCCGCATCTGCCGCCAGGTATTCGTCCACCATCTGGATGTCGTGGAAATGCTGGGTGATCTTGCGGAAGAGCCGGTTCAGGAAGGGCACGATCTCATCGGTCCGCTCCGTGGGAAAGCCCCGCACGTCGTGCACCAGGCCGGTGACGTGGTAGCGGTAGCCCTGGCCGAACACGGCCATGGGCGGCACACCCTGGGGCGTGTCCTCGAAAGGAATGTACCATTCGGGCGGCATGGCGGGCTTGACCCGGTTCGCCACCTTCAGCTCACCCGGCGGCGGCAGGACGATCTTCTCCCGGGTGTGGGCCGTCACTTCGTCGGAGAGGATGATCACCGGGGTGCGGTATTTTTCCGAGAGATTAAAAGCCCGGACGGTGAGCGCGAAGCACTCCCAGGTGGTGGACACGGAGAGCACAATGATGGGGTGGTCGCCGTGGGTGCCCCAGCGGGCCTGCTGCACGTCGCCCTGGGCCACGTGGGTGGGCAGCCCCGTGGAGGGCCCGCCCCGCATGACGTTGACGATGACGGTAGGCACCTCGGCCATGACCGCGAAGCCCAGGTTTTCCTGTATGAGGGAGAACCCCGGGCCGCTCGTCGCGGTCATGCTCTTGACCCCGGCCAGCGACGCGCCGACGATGGCGCCCATGGAGGCGATCTCGTCCTCCATCTGGATAAAGGTGCCCCCCAACGCCGGGAGCTTCACACTCATGGCCTCGCTGATCTCGGTGGCGGGCGTGATGGGATAGCCCGCAAAAAACCGGCACCCGGCATAGAGCGCGCCCTCCACCATGGCTTCATTGCCCTGGAGGAGCACAGGGCGGGGGTTTTGGGTCGTTTCGGTCATGGTATGACTCGGAATATGGAGAATGTTATTTTGAGGGGAGGGCCGGGGGACCGCAGCCCCCCCACCCTCCCCTCAAACTCCCCTCCCCACCCCCCGGAAGGGAGGGAGGGAAGCGTGTAGGGTGCGCACCGCGCACCATCTTTCTATGGTTACCGGTTACCCGGCAAGGTCAGTGGCACCGGCGTCCCGCCGGTGAAGACCTCTCAAGCAAAGGAAGACCCTGGTGGCGCAGGTGTCCTCACCTGTGCAGGCGCAGGTGGAGCAGGCGCCCTCGCCTGCAAAAGGCACAGCCGGGGGCGGCTGGTTCACATTTCCTCGCCTCCTGGTCGGCAAATTCTCACCCTGGACCATAGCCTCTCTAACTTAACTTTCTGCTTATCCTTAATAGGCGTGTACACTCCGCACAAGGCTGCGCCTCGTCCCCTTCAGCCTGCCTTTGACGAAGCGGAAGACCTTCACCCGGCCATCCCATTCCCTCTTGAGCCTCTTTATCAGCCGCTCGTCTGCCAGCCACGTTAACAACTGCCCCACTGTTTCATCATTGTCAAGCTGCCGCAGTTTCGCCTCGACGCCGGCAAAGGGCTCATGCCGGGCCAGGTGTTTGTCAAAGTAGTGTTCCATGACCCGGTTGGGGATGATATGGGGCTGGCCCGCTTCCCAGGACCCTTCGGCCCCTGCACCATTTCCCGCCTCTTCAACGAGTTCCCCGGTGAGATTGCCAAAATCCAGATAACAAGAGCTTTCCTCAAAAAGATAATGACTCGAAATGAGTTTCTCCCGCTCCCACAGGTCTTTCAGGTCATTCATGAGGCGCCGCCGCGCCGCCGAGAGGCTTAAAGGACGCTGTAAACACAGATAGTCCCGGAAGTGTGCTCTAGCGGCGTTTTCTTCCACCTTGCCCTCGGCCGCCAGGTACTCGGGGAACAGCATGCAGGCCAGGGGCCGCACCGGGTAGATGCTGCACAAATCATTTTCCAGAAAGGCGCAGGGCTTCTGTAACCGCAGGGCCACTCGTCTCAGCCAGTCGTCGCGCTCATCGGCGAACAGACCCACGGCATAATGCTGCCGGAAAAAGGCCCACACGGACTCGCCCCGAGAGCGGGCCGCAGCCGCGAGATCAATGAGACTCACGGGGATCTGCAAGTCCGGATGCCTGCACCCGGGACGGCGGCAGGCCGGTTCGCACTGAAAATCTGATTCAGCCGCGGCCAGGCCCTCCCGGGTGCCCAGATAGGCAGCCAGCCATTCCCCGGGATTTGCTGGCGGATCGGCGACGGCCGACATGTGGATCGCATCTTTCATGGGTGAAGGCCAGGTGCGGTTAGCGGGCGGGGTGCCAGCCCCGCCTTTCCTTGTCATGTACCAGATATATCTTATAATTCCCGAGTTTTTCAACTCCCCCTCCCCTGGTGGGAGGGGGTTGGGGGGAGGGGGATATGTTGCCGCTACTCCCCCAAATATCACCCCCACCCCAGCCCTCCCCCATCGAGGGGGAGGGAGGAAAGACCTGGTGTGACGCTTGATAGTTACTCTGGTGTATGGATCAGGTCTTTTTATTCCCCCCTTTATAAAAAGGAGACTTGCTTAACTCCGGGCTGAGGAAAAGGCCTGGGGGTCCACCTTAAAATTTATGAACCATGACACTCGGTCCCTCAGGCCAGGGGTTCCTATGATGGATAGCCAGAGCTTAAATGGTATTAATCCGCCTCCTCTTGGGGCAATGCTTTCGGGCACTCCCGCACGCTGATGGCGAAGTCCGGGCAGTGCAGTTCGCACCAGCCGCAGCCGGTGCAGCGCTCCGGGTGGGTGATCTGGGGGCGGCCGTTTTCATCCATCTCAATGCAGCCCTGGGGGCAAAACGCGGCGCACAGACCGCACTCCTTGCACCAGGCCCGGTAGATGTCGATATTGTAGTGCTTGCGGGGCTTGCCTTCGCCTTCCGGCTGAGTGCCGCCGGGGGCCGGGACCTGGGCTGGCGTCTCAGCAACGGGGCCGGATTTTTCCGGAGTCCTTGGCTGTCTCTTGGCCATGTCGTCATCCTGTCTCGTGGTGCGCAGTGCGCACCCTACATTTTCTCCGTCTTCTTCACCTTCCAGGCCCACAGTTGCGGGGCGAAGCGCCAGCCTGCCTCGGTGACGATGTGAATAATGGGCCCTTTGATCTCGTCCACGTCGAAGGAATAATCATAAATCTTGCCCGCCTCCAGGGGCGCCAGGGATTTAAGGCCGTAGGCCACGGCCCGCTCCTTGCGGAAAAGCACGATGCCGCCGAACCAGGTGCGGGAGTAGTGGGCCTGGGGGCCCGCGCCCCAGGCGATGCTGCCCTCCTGCTCGAAGGCGCGCACTTCGTGGCGGCTCTCGTCCAGGGCCAGGAGCAGACGGTAGGATTTTTTAAGGCCCGCTTTCTGGAAGGCCTCCCACCAGGTGGCGTCCACCAGGTTCCATTCAGCCACAAGGTCCGATTTCTCCCCCGGCCCCACCAGGAAAGGCGGCTTGAGGTCATTAACAGCCAGCAACCGGCTCACAAGTTCCTGGCGGCTTACCGGAGAGACGCCGGCGTCGGGTTTCACCGTCATCAAACCGGCAATGAAATTCATCATGACATAGGTGCCCATGAGACCCAGAATAAAGAGCGCCGGAATAACGAACCAGAGATAGCGCAAAAAGGCCTTGGAGGTCTCCCCCATCCCCATGCCGCCCAGGCCCTCATTGTCCATGAGGCGGCTCAGGGCTTCCGCGTCCGGGGCCTCGGCAATAAGGAGCCACACCCCGCTGGTCCAGGCCAGGCCCTGCATTGCATCGCCGTGATAGGTCAGGTAGGCGCTCCCCATGATGGTGGTGACGCCATCCACCGTGGCCCGCCCGGCTCTGCGCAGCTCCTTTTCCCAGAGCCGCAGCCCTGCCAGGGCCTCGCTTTCGCTGGCGTAGCGCAGCGCCGCCTGCCGGAGTCCCCGGGGAAAACGATAATCTCGGCCCAGTTGGGAGCCGCCCAGGGCAAAGGGGGCGTAACGCCCCTCTCCCAGGATTTTGTCCAGGGAGGCGTCGGCAGGGGTCCGGGGCCGCTCCAGAGCCGGGTGCGGCACCCCGCATCCCGCTGTCAACCACAAGAGCACTGCGAGAAACACAAAACGCACTTGAAACGGCCTTGGTGTCAGGGGCTCCTCCCAGCCTTTTTGTTCCTGTGAGATAAGGGGCATGTCCCATCAGGTGAATATTTTCATTGTACCGCTATTTTAAACACAGTTTTGTGAAAAAGTCTTTGACCCATGGTTCCAGCCTCAGGTGGATATCGTGCAGATGTTTGAGATCTGCCATCGCTCACCCCTTTTGACGCATAAGGAAATTCTGCAAAATCTGCAGCCCCGACTGGGTGAGGATGGATTCGGGATGGAACTGGACCCCAAAGATGGCGTGCGTCCGGTGGCGCAGACCCATGATCTCCCCCACCGCGGTCTGGGCCGACACGGCCAGGCAGTCGGGCAGCGTCTCCCGCGCCACAATAAGGGAGTGGTAGCGGGTGGCCTCGAAGGGCGAAGGGATGCCCTGGAAAATATCCCGCCCTTCGTGGTAGATCAGGGATGTCTTGCCGTGCATGAGCCGGGGGGCCCGGATGACGTCCCCCCCGAAGGCCGCGCCGATGGACTGGTGCCCCAGGCAGACCCCCAGGATGGGAATCCTGCCGGCGAAATGCCGGATGGCGGCGATGGAGATGCCCGCCTCATTGGGCGAACAGGGGCCGGGAGAGATGACCAGATGGGTGGGACCGGATTTCTCCAGGCCCTCGAGGTCCACTTGATCATTGCGGAACACCGCCACCTTGGCGCCCAACTGGCCGAAATACTGCACCAGATTGTACGTAAAGGAATCATAGTTATCGATCATCACCAGCATAAAGCACCCTTTGAAAGTCGATTGTGGGGGAAGGGCCAGGGAACAAAGTTCCCTGCCCTCCCCCACACCCCCTCTCCACCATATAGCGCTAAAGGATTGGGGGTGGGGGTAAGGGGCTTGCCCCTTAGCCCCCTCCCCCATAAGATTGCTCTCACCATAATCCCTGCTCCGCCATTTCCAGGGCCCGCATGAGGGCCCGGCCCTTGTTGACGCATTCCTGGTGTTCCTTGGCGGGGTCGGAGTCGGCCACGATGCCTGCGCCCACCTGGAGAAAGACCTGGTGGCCCGTCACCGTAAAGCTGCGGATGGTGATGCAGAAATCCAGGTTGCCGCTCAGGCCCAGATAGCCCACCGCGCCGGCGTACGGCCCCCGGCGGGTGGGCTCCATTTCCTCGATGATCTCCATGGCCCGCACTTTGGGCGCGCCGGTGACGGTCCCCGCGGGGAAGGTGGAGGCCAGCAGGTCCAGGCCGTCCTGGCCGGGGGCCAGTTCCCCCTCCACCTGGGAGACGATGTGCATGACGTGGGAGTAGCGCTCCACGGTGAAGAGTTCCGGCACCTGCACGCTGCCGGTGGCGGCCACCCGTCCCACGTCATTGCGGCCCAGGTCCACCAGCATGAGGTGTTCGGCCCGCTCCTTGGGGTCGGCCAAGAGTTCGGCCTCCAGGGCCCGGTCTTCTTCGGGGGTGGCGCCCCGGGGCCGGGTGCCGGCGATGGGGCGGTAGGTGATGCGCCCGTCCTCCAGGCGCACCAGGATTTCCGGGGAGGCCCCCACCAGCTTCAGCTTCCCCAGGTCCAGGTAGAACATATAGGGCGAGGGGTTGATGCAGCGCAGAGCGCGGTACAGGTCCAGGGGGTCATAGGTGAGGGAGGTCTCGAAGCGCTGGGAGAGCACCACCTGGATGGCGTCGCCCGCGGCGATGTATTCCTTGGTGCGGTGCACCATGGACTCGAATTCTTCCTGGCAGAGGTTGGGTTTCAGGGGATGGTGCTGGGGGCTCTCCACCGGGTCGGCCGGGGGCACCGGCTGGCGCAGCCGGCTGATGATGGCGTGGATCTGGGCCACGGCCTGGTCATAATGCTCCTGGGGGCTGATCTCCGGCGTCAGCTGCACCAGGGCCACCACCTTGATGGTCTGGCGCAGGTTGTCGAAGATGAGCAGGTGGTCGGCCAGAAGGAGTCGGGCGTCCGGCAGGTCCAGGGGCGGGGTGCGCTCGGGCAGCCGTTCGATGAAACGCACCATGTCATAGCCCAAATAACCCACCAGACCGCCCCAGAACCGGGGCAGACCGGGCACGGGCACGGCCTGGAAGCCCGCCAGCAGGCGCCGCAGATGCTCAAAAGGGCTGACGCCGGGGTCCAGGATTTCCACCTGGCCGCGGCGCGAAAGGACCGTCTGGCGGTCCTTGACCTCAAATATCAAAGAGGGATTGAACCCCAGGAAGCTGAAGCGGCCCCACTTTTCGCCTCCTTCCACGCTTTCCAGGAGATATGAAGGCTCACGGCCCCGAAGCTTTTTGTAGGCCGACACCGGGGTCTCCAAATCCCCCAGAATCTCGCGATACACCGGGATGACATTTCCTTGCGCCGCCAACTGCCTGAAGCCGGCAAAATCCGGAACGACCATGGGTTACTCCTGAAGCTGATTTTTGAGAGAGGGGGCCAGGGGTCACTGCCCCCTGCCCCCTCCCTCAAACTCCCACCCCCAACCCCTTAGAGATTATTTGGTGGCACAGGCTTTCCAGCCTGTGCAGTAAGGCGGACGGGACCCCCGCCACCTATTCACTTCGCGGGTTGGGGAGGAAGCGTGGGGAGGGGGCAGGCTGGCAAGCCTAAGCCACAGGCCCCTTGCCTCCTCTCCTTGAACTCTGTTCAATCGACATGCCTCAGGTGGCACAGGTGTCCTCACCTGTGCTCCTTCCCTTCTCACACAAGCCCCACAAAAAAGCCGTGACCTTTCGGGCCACGGCTCTTTTACCAAAAAGCCGGGGCCCCTCCCGTGAGGGGCCCCGAAAGTATGGACACGGTCCGGCGGGCGTACCTCACGGGTTCAAGATCACGCGCCACCAGCACCAGATACGTTCATCCATATAGGCAAGCTGCATATTCGTTTTCGCCTCTTTTGGGTGTATATGCAAATTCTGCAGCGGTGTCAATGCCTTTTTTGCATGTGGGGCCGGGTTCAACTCCAGGTGCATCCAGGAGAACCTGCCGAACCTCGCCCTGCCTTTGAACTCACCGCACAATCTTGATATTCACCTGCAAGATTTCCACTGGCGGCGCTTCTTTGTCATCGGGATTGAAATACTTGATGACGATGCCGGTCTGGCCTGCGCCCGCCGCTTCGAAGGTAAAGATGACGCGGCCCGGTTTGCCGGGTTCGGGAGGGTCCTGCCGCCCCACCAGCTTCAATACCTTGGAATTGAACGCTGGTTTGCGGACCACGAAGACATCCCCCGGATGGGGCGCGTCCACCTGAAACTTCGCGCCAATTTTGTATTCAAATTTGCGCCCCGTATCCTTTTCGGTGATTACGTCGGCAGCCCCCCAGGCCCATGGAGCCATGGCCGGGCCCCCCAGCAGCAGGGTCAGGCAAACTGCCATAATTACCTTGATGGCCGGCGCAATGCCCTTCCGGGCCGATACGCCCGCAAGATTGTGGCTACTGCCATAAGATTTTCTCAACATATGTCCACTCCCCTCTCATGCTATCGTTCACCCGGTTCTTCATCAGGGGTCACCGTCTCCCCCCGCCACAGTTTCTGCTCCTTGGTGGGTTCCTGGCGGTGTTCGCAGGGGTCGAAGCCGCACACCGGGCAGGCCGGGCGCTCGCAGGGGTCCAGGTGGATGAGCACGTCGGCCCGGCGGTTATAGCGGGCATCGAAGATGCGCTCCAGTTCCTTGACTTCCCGGTGCGCCTCCTTAAGGGACAGGTCCCGGGGCAGGATGAGATGGAAGTCCAGGAGCACCCGGTCGCCGGCCCGCCGGGCCCGCAGGCGGTGCACGTCGATCCACAAAGGCTTGCGATGCTCATGCAGGATGGCGGCGATTTCCTCCAGGAGCGCAGGGTCGGAGGCGTCCATGAGGGCCGCGGAGGATTCGCGCACCAGGCGCGCCCCGGTCACCAGGATATTGACGCCCACGGCCAGGGCCATGGCGCCGTCCAGCCAATACCAGCCGGTGAAACGGGCCAGGACCAGGCCCAGAATCACCCCGGCTGAGGTGTAAACGTCCGTTAAAATATGCTTGCCGTCGGCCGCCACCGCCACGGAACCGGTGCGCCGGCCCACTTTCACCAGGGCCAGCCCCAGAACCAGGTTGGCCAGGGTGATGCCGCCGATGACGAAGAGCCCCAGATCAAGGTTGGGCAGAGGGCGCGGGCGCCAGAGGTGGGGCGTAGCCTGGTAGGCGATGCCGCAGGCCGCCAGGATGATGAGCGCCCCTTCGAAACCCGCGGAGAAATACTCCACCTTGCCGTGGCCGTAGGGGTGGCTGGGGTCGGGGCTCTGTCCCGCCAGCCAGATGCTGAAAAAGGCGAACCCCGAGGCCACCACGTTGATGATTGATTCCAGGGCGTCGGAAAGGATGGCCGCGGAGCCGGTGAACCAGGCCGCGTAAAACTTGCCGGCCATCAATAGCACGCTGGCCAGAAAGGAGATGAGCACGACCCAGAGGTTCAGCCGCTGGGGGGGGGATTCGGCCCGGAACGTGACTCTGGCTTCCATCTGGTCCTCGAAAAGTTTGGAGGGTGTTCTTTGAGGGAGGAGACCATGTTCCTCCGGCCCTCCCCTCAAAATCATACTCCGCCAAGCTTCTTGACAATCTCACCGTGCAACTGGCCGTTGCTGGCCAGGATGGTGGGGGAGGCGAGCCGGTACGCCTCGCCTTCGATCGTCGTTATCTGGCCGCCGGCCTCCTGCACCAGGAGAATTCCGGCCGCGGTGTCCCAGGGTTTCAGGTGCTCCTCCCAGAAGCCGTCCAGGCGGCCCGCGGCCACATAGGCCAGGTCCAGGGCCGCGGACCCGGCCCGGCGCACCCCTTGGGCCACCCCCAGAATGCGCCCCATGCGGGCCAGGGTCTCGGGAAGGCGCTCCCGGATATCATACGGAAAGCCCGTGGCTAAAAGCGCGCCTTCCAGTCGTTTTACTGTGGAGACCCGGATGGCCTCCCCATTCAGGAAGGCACCCCCTCCCCTTTTGGCCTCGAACAACTCATCCCGCAGCGGCTCATAAACCACACCGTACTCCAGGACGCCGTTGACCTCAAAGGCGATGGACACGCAGAACATGGGGAAGCCGTGGGCAAAGTTCACCGTGCCGTCCAGGGGATCGATGATCCAGCGGTGGACCGGCAACGAGGACCTGCCCCCACCTCCCTGGCCCGCCGATTCCTCCGCCAGAATGCCGTGGTCAGGAAAAGACTCGCGGATGATGCCGATGACGGCGGACTGGGATTGATAATCCGATTCCGTGACCGGGTCAATGACGCCCTTTAAGATAATGTGATGGGGTTTCCGGTAGTTGGTCCTCAGAATCTCCCCTGCGGCCCGGGCCGCCCGGCGCCCCACCTCCCCGATGTCTGCCGGCATAGTATATCCTTATGATAGTCTTGTTGGGGGAGGGCCAGGAGGGTGCCCCCCCTGCCCTCCCCCCACACCCCCCTCCCCACCCGCAGAGAGTATGGTGGCGCAGGCTTCCCGCCTGCACAAAATCACAGTGCAGGAGGCCCGTGCCGCAAAAAGCATTATAAGTGCTTAAGGGTGGGAGTTTGAGGGAAGGGGCTACGCTCCCTGACCCCCTCCTGCAAACTTATTCCCTCACTTTTTTTTCTTGTTCTTTTTCGACCCCTTTTTCTTCCCCGGGTTGACGGGAACCGGCCGGGGGTACAGGGGGGTAAACAGGCACACGGTCAAAAGCCCCGTGGCAAAGCCCCCCAGGTGGGCCATCCAGGCCACCGCGCTGCCCTGCTGGCGCAGCCCGTAAAACTGCAGGGCCAGCCACAGCCCCAGCCAGAAAAAGGCCGGGATCTGGCGCAGTTCCGCCTTGAGCCGCCAGAAAACCACAGTGAGGATGGGCCGTTGGGGCATGCGGTAGAGAAAGCCGCCCATGACCCCGGCGATGGCCCCGCTGGCCCCGATCAAGGGAGCCGTCAGCCGGCCGGAGGCCAGCACGTGGAAGAGGCAGGCGAAAAAACCGCAAAACAGATAAAAGGCCAGGTAGCGGAAGTGGCCCAGGTCGTCCTCCAGGGCCTCGCCGAAGAGCCAGAGGAACCACATGTTGCCCAAAAGATGCACCCAGCCGGCGTGGAGGAACAACGAGATGAACATGGTGGCCAGCAGCCACAGGGATTGCCGGGAGGACAACAGCTTGAGCTGGCTCAGCTTGGCCGGCACCGCGCCGCCGCTGAAAAAGAGGTTCATGGTGGCCTTGGGGCCGATGTACAACTGGTAGAAAAAAACGGCCAGATTCAGGGCAATGAGCCCCACGGTTATCCAGGGGAAGGTTCCCCGGGCCGGTACGCCGCGGATCGGGATCATGGCTTCTTGATTTGCACAGAATTTGCATTAGGGTGAGGATGAACCGGAGGCCGGGGTATGTCGTCGCCCGGTCCCCCCATGCACCCTTATCCTTGTCTTGCCGCCCCCATTGTACGGTAAGGGTTTCGCCCTGTCCAGGGTCGGGGAAGTCCCGGTTGACAAGGAAAGGCGATTCAGATTTAATATTGCCATGTCCGGGCCGCAGAAAAGAGTCTACATCAGGACGTTCGGCTGCCAGATGAACGTGGCCGACTCGGAGCTCATGAGCCAGCTCCTGGCCCCGGACTACGCCCTGACGGAGCGCCCCGAAGAGGCCGACCTGTACCTCATCAACACCTGCGCCATCCGCCGCAAGTCCCAGGAGAAGGTGCTGAGCCTGGTGGGTCAGCTCAAAAGCCTGAAACGGCGCCGCCCGGAGCTGATCATCGGCGTGGGCGGCTGCGTGGCCCAACAGGAGGGGGAGCGCCTTTTGCAGGCCGCGCCCCATCTGGACCTGGTCTTCGGCACCCGGGGCATCTTCCGCCTGCCCCAATTGGTGGACCGGGCCGCGGGTCAGCGCACCGTGGATGTGGACCTGGAGGGCGGCTGCGCCCCCCTGCCCCGGCGCACCTGGGCGGCCGGCATGGTCCAGGCGTTCGTCACCATCATGCAGGGGTGCGACAACTTTTGCAGTTTCTGCGTGGTGCCCTATGTCCGGGGCCGGGAGAGAAGCCGCCCGCCGGATGAAATCATTGCGGAAGTGAGCGGCTTTCTGGCCCAGGGCGGCCGGGAGGTGACGCTTTTAGGACAAAACGTCAACTCCTACGGCCGGGGCCTGGCGGAATCCATCACCTTCCCCCAGCTCTTGGGGCGGCTGGCGGGCCTGCCGGATTTGAAGCGCCTGCGCTTCGCCACCTCGCATCCCAAGGACCTCTCCCCGGAACTTATCGCTGCGTTCCGTAACATCCCCGCACTGTGCGAGCACCTGCACCTGCCGGCTCAATCCGGCTCCAACCGGGTGCTGGCCGCCATGAACCGGGGTTACACCCGGGAAGAGTACCTCAAGAAGGTGGCCCGGCTCAAAGAGACCTGCCCGGAGCTCAGCCTCTCCACGGATCTCATCGTGGGCTTCCCGGGGGAGACGGACGCGGATTTTCAGGACACCCTGGACCTGGTGCGCCAGGCCGGCTTTCACCAGGCCTTTTCCTTCAAATATTCCCCCCGGCCCCAGACCCGGGCTGCCACTTTGCCCGATCAGGTGCCGGAACACGTCAAAAGCGCCCGTTTACGCGAGTTGAACGGCTTGCTGGCCCAGTTGCAGTCGGATGCACAGCGCCGGCTGGTGGGCCGGGAGGCGGAGGTGCTGGTGGAGGGGATGAGCAAACGCTCCCCGCAGGAGCTCACCGGCCGGCTCCGTACCAACCAGATTGTTAATTTCCCCGGCCCCTCGCAGCTGATCGGCCGGTTTGTCACCGTGCGGCTTACCGAGGCCCACGCCCATTCCCTCAAAGGAGAACTGGCGGGCCCTGCGGCCGCCGCATGACCCGGGGACTGCCGTCCGGCACTCCCAAGGAGGCGTTATGTGGAGACAGATGGTGGTGTCGGGATTGACCATCGATCCTTTCACCAACAGCCCCATCATGATCCTCAAAGATGTGGAGTCGGATAAGGCGGTCCCCATCTGGATCGGTTTGCTGGAGGCCACGGCCATCGCCAGCGAACTTGAGAACATCAAATTTTCCCGGCCCATGACCCATGATCTCCTGAAAAACATCCTGGACACCGTGGAAATCCAGATCACCAAAGTGGAAGTCTGCGACCTCAGGGACAATACCTATTTCGCCATCATCCACCTGATCCGGGACGGCCAGGAAATCAGCATTGACGCCCGTCCCAGCGACGCCATCGCCCTGGCCTTAAGGAGCAAGTGCCCCATCTTTGTGGCCGAAGTGGTGATCCAGAAGGCAAGGCGGGTGGACCTCTCCGCCCAGGAGGCCATCCAGGGCGAGGACGCCAAGAAGTGGACGGAAATCCTGGAGAGCCTGGACCCGGACGATTTCGGGAAGTATAAGATGTAGCCTGATGATCGACCTGCATACCCACACCTTGAACAGCGACGGCGAGCTCATCCCCGCGGAACTGTGGCGCCGGGCCCAGGTGATGGGCTACCGGTATCTCGGCGTCACCGACCACGTGGACGCTTCAAATTTTTCCGAAGTCTTCGGCAGGCTCAAGGCCGCGGCCCACAGCTTGAACCGGGGTCAGGCCCCGGTGCTCATCCCGGGCCTGGAATTCACCCATCTGCCCCCGGACCTCATCAAACCCCTGGTGCAGCAGGCCAGGGAACTGGGCGTGCCCCTCATTGTCGTCCACGGCGAGACCCTGGTGGAGCCCGTGGCGCCGGGCACCAACCGGGCGGCCCTGGAGGCGGACATCGACATCCTGTCCCACCCCGGCCTCATCACCCGGGAAGAGGCGGCCCTGGCCGCAGCCCGGGGGATTACCCTGGAGATTTCCGCGCGCAAAGGCCACGGCCTGGCCAACGGCCACGTTGCCGCCATGGCCCGAAAGACCGGCGCGCCGCTGGTGGTCAACACCGACACCCACAGCCCCGGCGATCTCATTACCCGCGCCCAAGCCGAGCGCGTGGCCCTTGGCGCAGGGCTGACCGACGCCGAAGTCACTGCCCTCTTCACTCACGCCGAATCCCTGGCCCGCCGCCTGGCGGGGTTAGGGTAGGGGCGA
The DNA here is from genome assembly GCA_964522695.1 of uncultured Desulfobacterales bacterium. Taxonomy (GTDB): domain Bacteria; phylum Desulfobacterota; class Desulfobaccia; order Desulfobaccales; family 0-14-0-80-60-11; genus VGSQ01. Next base: position 22,017 of record CAZFWX010000007.1, on the reverse strand, counting down.
GAGAAATTTGGGGGAACCCTGCTTTTTTTAAAAGCAAGGTTCCCCCCAAACCCCCTCCTGCAAAAATATACGCTTTGTGTAGGGTGGGCACTGCCCACCTTTTTCATTACAACCGCTTCAAACAGACCACCGGTTCTCGGGCCAGCAACTCCCGCAAGATGGAAAAATCCGGCAACCCCAGGGCCTCAGCCACCGCGGCATCAATTTTAGCCCGCACCGGGTCCCGATCCATTTCGGGAAAAGTGCCCAGGGGTTGATCGGCCACCTCATCGTAGGCCTGTGATAGAATGCAAAGCTGGTCTTCTGAAAGGCTGGACAGGTCCAGAACCGGCAAACCTGACAACACGGGTTTCTTAAATTGGACCCAAGCGCCTCTTGTCTCTTGTCGATTTGCAAGTAGGATTAATAAATTTAAAGTTGAATTTAACCAAGTAACTAAGGCTTTTTCGTATAATTCTTGGGAAAATCTCTCATGTAAAGTTAACGGCCACCAAACATTTGATAAAACTAATTTATTAAGTCTGACGGTCCACAACCTCCTTGTAAAAAGCCATAATCTCGCCCCCAACAGAATCTTTCCTGCCAGCGGCCACAGGTCCTCCACCTTGCGCAAGGGGCGTCCTTTCTTAGACCGGTGCAAAGGAGAGAGATGGGCGTTGGGTTCTTGGGCCATAGTCAAAATAACCTGGTTGTCTGTGCCCCAAAAGGCCAAATAGGCAGTTTTCGATCGGCTTAACCGGAAACCGTCGTGGATATCGCGGCCATCCGGGCCTAATGAACCGAAGGTATCAAGCCGTGCCAGAGGCAGTTCTCCTTTGACGCCGAAACCCGGCAGCCAGAGCCGACCCTGGAGGAGATGATAAGCCGCCCGGGTCAGGTCGGATTGGGCGAAAGCACAGGGAAGAAGCCAAAAAGGCCAGCTTTTGCATTCATCCCACTTGAAAGTAAGGATTTCAGCAATTTTCTCCTTGCCCACAGATAGTTCCAAAGCGCCCTGGCCCGCTGGGATTGGCGTGGGGAGAACATTATTTCGCAGTCCGAAGTAAACCGTTAAGGCATCAAAGACAGTATCGGGATTCCGCCACAGGTTGATGCAAGTTAGCGTGCCATCATTCTCAATTTTATGACTATTATTGCCTTCTTCTTTCTTCCTGGCCACCAGGAGAATTTCACTTAAACTGGTGCTTTCGGAAAAATTCCACCGTTCCGGGTCATGGCTGGCGACGATAAACTCCACGTCATATTTCTTACGCAGCAAATCCCGCGTCGGTTCCCAGGCCACCCCTGAAAGCAAGGCCTTGGGCAGCACCAAGGCCAGGCGCCCTCCGCACTTGACGTAGCGATCGGCCAGAGCAACGAACACCGCAGCCAATCCTGCAGTAATATTGGTTTGCACCTGCCGATTTTTTACCAGATTTTTTAGAGCGGCTTGCATCTTCGCCCTCTCTTTATCGGGAAAGGAGCCGAAGAGCAGATTGCCGATGACGCTACGGGTAAAAGGCGGGTTCATAACACAAAGATCAAGTGGGGGAATATTTACATCCAGAAGCTCTATATCTTCCTTTCCGCCAACTTGTCTGCCTTCTACTCGCGCCCCGAATAGGTCCCTGATACGCAGGTCTTTCCCTTTGAGGAATTCCAGACTTCCAAGATAAGCTTCTTTTCCCCCCATGGGGAGATTATAAAGATTCATTTTTTCAAAGGATATTTCTGGAGCACGAAGAGCGAGAGTGGAGGCAGTGAGGTGGATTGCGGAGGGTAGCACATCGTAGCCCAAAATAATTTCTTCCGACAAGATTCTATGGATGTCCCCAAAGGCCGGTTTTTCTCCGGCTTGTACGCACGCGCTCACGTAATTGCTGGTCACTGCGTCAGCAGCGGCCATGAGCAAGGTACCGGTGCCGCAGGCCAGGTCGGCGATATGAAAGTTCATCAGGTCATTAAAGTCATTCCAGCGTCGGTTAAAAGCATTCTCCCCCAAGGCGAGTTTTAGGAGCAGGACGGCGGAAGGTACCCTTGTGTAATAGGTGGCCAAGTATTTTTTATCCGCTAACAGCTTGTGATAGACCCGCCCCATGAGATCGTGGCGCAAAGCGGCCCTGAGTCCGACGATACGCTGAGCTGCATCAGCCAGCAACCTTAGCTGTTCAACGATATTGCCATGGGAGGGCAGGCGTTTCAAAAGTTCTCGTGCCAAGTGGAAGATCGGATAATAATTAATCTCCAGAATGGCCTTCCACTGCTTGTTAAAGGTTCCAATGACGTTTTCGTCATCTTTAGCCTGTTCAAGATTCGCCACCCGAGGATCGAAATTTGCCAGGATTTCCTGGAAGATCATAGCATTGACCATAACCAGGTTGCTGATCCGGCATACGGCTTCGGCCTCTTGGGAACTAAGCCGGTTGCTCATTCTTCTTCCTCATCGTCCGTAGATTTTTTCCGCCGGGGAAGTGCGCGTATTCCTAAAATCCTCGCGGCTGCCTCAGGGAAACCCGCAATGGCCGCAAAAACCGGGGCTCCTTTTTCTACCACTTCGTCCAAAATAACTACGGCTCGTGCCACCACATCCTCCCGCACTAATTTGTCGAAAGTGTTGTTGAGAATGTTGGGAAGTTGGCTCACCTCTGTCAGGGAATAGCCGGTCTCCCCTGATTCATCAACTATGGCCGCCTTTAACTGGCTTGTTTCCAATTCCTTTTGCAATTGACTGAAGTCATTTAATTTTCGGAGGAAAACCGGATACACAACAGCCATGCTAATATGGGCCAGGCCTTCCTCCACCCTTTTCCGGGCCGATTCCAAGGCGCGTTCTCCGGCTCCTGGGGTATCTTCCACCTCTCCTTCGATTACCAGGCGTAAACCTAAAAAAGAGACCAAGATATCAGGCATACGCCTTTTTTGGCCCGGTTTAGCCTTGAGGATGATCTCCGGTGCAGATATTATTCCATGCTTAGCCAGTAATTGCGCTATGGCCACATTTAGGACTTCCTGCCTGAATCCCTTTTCCATACGTGAGGTCCGATGGTCTGGTAAATTGCCGAATTTTTGGTATGATGGGCCAAAAGGCCTGAATAGTCAAGTTAAGCATAATTAATTGATATCTATTGATATTATCTATTGTTCTCCAACTATGTGGTTGAATCGCCTTAAACTTCTCGGCTGGGAAATCTTCGAATTTTTCCTGCCCCGGCTTTGTCTCTTCTGTAATGAGCCGGTGCCGGTGGAGGCCCCCACCGCGGTCTGCCCGGGTTGTGCGGAGTTAATCGAGCCGGTGGCCAGCCCCTTGTGCCCCCGGTGCGGGCGCATGTTCGCCGCCCGGGAAGGGTCCGACCACCTCTGCGGCTTCTGCCAGAAGGAGCCCCCACCCTATGCCCGGGCCCAAGCCGCGGTGGTGTACGAGGAAGACGGTCCGGCCGGCTTGGCCATCAAGCGCTTGAAATACGCCGGCCGCCGGGAATACCTGCCCGTGCTGCAACACTGGCTGCAAGACTCCCCCTGCCGGGAGCTGGCCCGGGAGGCTGATCTTTTGGTGCCGGTGCCTTTGCATCCGAAGCGTCTGCGGCAGCGCGGCTTCAACCAGGCCCTGCTCCTGGCCCAGGCCTTTCCCGAAGTCCCCCTGGACCGGGACAATCTGCGCCGGGTGCGGGCCACGGTTCCCCAGGTGGGGCTCAAATCCTTGAAGGAACGCCGGGCCAACGTCAAGGGGGCCTTCGCCGTGGCCCGGCCGGAAAAGATAGCCGGGAAAAACGTCTGCCTGGTGGACGACGTCTTCACCACCGGCGCCACGGTGCGGGAATGCGCCCGGGCCTTAAACAAGGCCGGGGCCAGGAGCGTCACCATTATCACCGCGGCCCGGGTGCGGTATGATTGATGGGATTCTGTATGAACCACGGACCTTTCAAGTGGCGCATACCTTGTAACTCCCCCCTTTTCTAAAGGGGGAAAGGGGGGGATTTCTCTCAACCCCTTGCAAATCCCCCTAAATCCCCCTTTAGGAAAGGGGGACTTGATGCTACTGAATTTCCTGGTAATACCCTTCTTTGGATACGTTGTTCTTATTATGATTCACGATAAAGACACATCCGCCAAAGTCATCGACCGCCCTGACGCGGCGCGTTGGGTGCGGGAAATCCAGACTCAGGGCCAGCGGGTGGTCTTCACCAACGGCTGCTTTGACCTGCTCCATGTGGGCCACGTGCAATATTTAGAGGCGGCCCGGGCCCTGGGCGACGCCCTCATCGTGGCGGTGAACACCGACGCCTCGGTTAAGCGCCTGGGCAAGGGGGCCGGCCGCCCCTTAAACCCTGAAGCCGACCGGGCCCGGCTCCTGGCCGCCCTGGCTTGCGTGGACCGGGTGGTGTTCTTCGGCGAAGACACCCCCCGGGAAATCATCGCCGAACTTCTGCCCGACGTCCTGGTCAAGGGCGGGGACTATGCTCCCCAAGAAATCGCCGGCCGGCAGACCGTCCTGGCCCGGGGCGGACGGGTGGTGGTGATTCCCTTTGTCCCCGGCTATTCCACCACGGCGCTGATCGCCAAGATCCGCAAGCTCTTTCCTGCCTGAGAAGCCTGGCATTTTTCCTTAAAGAAAACCACCGGGCCTGCCGATAAGTGAGACAACCGATCTATGCGGAGGCCAGGCCATGCATACCTGGAGATTATTCCGGCGTTTTTTCCGTTCCCAAGATGGAGCCAGCAGCGTTGAGTACGCCCTTCTCATCGGCGGCATCGCCGCCCTGCTCATCGCCACGGTGGCCGCTCTCGGACAAACCTTAAACGGCCTGTACGGCAGGTTCGTCTTACACTGAGCCTGCTTTCTAGTTGACCTTATCCCATCCTTCAGCGTGAGCCGTCCTCCCGGCCGATTCGCGCGGCCGCCCCATCTTTGACTTTCCCCCACCGGGCCTTTGGGGTATATTTCCACCAATCCCCCTCTCCAAGGAATCCCATGGCTGTCCGTCTGGAAGTCGGCTGGCGCCCCGAAATGGTGGACGCCGAAGGCGAGGGCCTGGCCCGTAGGGCCCAGGAATACTTCGGCTTCACTCTGGAGCAGGTCCGGGTCCTGACGTTGTATATGCTGGACCTGGACCTGACGCCCCAGGAACTGGAGGACATCCGCACCCAGGTCTTCACCCACCCCCTGACCCAGATGTCCAGTTACCGTCCCCTGGCCCAGGATTTCGATTTCGCCATCTGGGTGGGCTTCAAGCCCGGCGTGCGGGACAATGCAGGCGCGGTGGCCCGGGAGGCCATTGCCGCGTATCTGAAGCGCCCCCTGCCTCCTGAGGCCCAGGTCTTCACCTCCCGGCTCTATGTCCTGCGCGGCTCAGGCCTGACCGAATCCCAGGTGGGTAAAATCGCCCGGGAGTTGCTGGCCAATGATCTGATCCAGGATTTCCGGATCTTTACCCGGGCCGGTTGGGACCCCGAGCACGGTGTGGGGGTGATTCTGCCCCGGGTGCATCTGGACCACTCCCCCCAGGTGGCCGTCTTTGAGCTTGACTCCGTTGAGGCGCTTAAGGCCTTGAGCGCCCAGCGCCACCTGGCCCTGCGGGACCAGGACCTGCCCATTATCCTGGATTACTTCCGCCGCCCCGAGGTTCTGGCCCGGCGTCAGGCCGTGGGCCTGGGGCCGCCCACCGACGTGGAACTGGAATACCTGGCCCAGGCCCGCAGCGACCATTGCAATCACAACACCTTCCGGGGCCGCTTTTTCTACCGGGACCTGGACACCGGCGAAGAAGTGGTCCTGGACAACCTCTTCAAGCAGTACATCGAGGCCCCCACCCGCACCATCGCCGCCCAGAAACCCTGGGTGGTCTCAGTTCTCTGGGACAACGCCGGGGTGGGCGAATTTGATAACGAATTCAGTTATGTGATCAAAGGAGAGACCCACAACTCCCCCTCCAACCTGGAGGCCTACGGCGGCTCCCTCACCGGCATCGTCGGCGTGTACCGGGACCCCCTGGGCACCGGCCGGGGCGCCCGGCTCATCGGCGGCATCTACGGCTACTGCGTGGGTCCCCGGGACTATGCCGGCCCCCTGCAGCCCCGCCTCCATCCCCGGCGCCTGCTGGACGGCGTCGTCACCGGGGTCAAGGACGGCGGCAACAAAAGCGGCGTGCCCACGGTGGGCGGGCTGCTGTATTTCGACCCAAGCTACCTGGGCAAATGCCTGGTTTTCGTGGGGGCCCTGGGATTGCTGCCCCTGAAGGTCCAGGGCGAGGCCGGGGCCGCCAAACAGGCCCGCCCCGGCGATTTCATCCTGGTGTGCGGCGGCCGGGTGGGCATGGACGGCATCCACGGCGTCACCGCCTCCTCGGAGGTGTCCAGCGCCGGCACCCCCGCGGGTCACGTGCAGATCGGCGACCCCTACACCCAGAAAAAGCTGCACGATTTCCTCCTGGAGGCCCGGGACCGGGGCTGGATCCGTTTCATCACCGACTGCGGCGGCGGCGGTCTGTCCTCCGCGGTTGGCGAATCGGCCCGCATGGCCGGAGGCGCGGAGGTCTGGCTGGAGAAGATCCCCCTGAAATACCAGGGCCTGGACCCATGGGAGATCTGGGTCTCCGAATCCCAGGAGCGCATGGTGGCGGGCGTGAGCCCCGAAGACTGCCAGGCCTTTCTGGATCTGGCACAAAGCCACGAAGTGGAGGCCACGGTCATGGGCCGTTTCACCGACCGTGGGGTGTTGGAGGTGAGCCACGCCGGGGTGCGCTGCGCGCACATGGACCTCTCTTTTTTGGCCGAGGACTTCCCGCCCTGGGAGTTCGAGGCCCAGTGGCTGCCGCCGGCGCGCCGTCTGAGCGAACCGGTGGTGGGCGAACCGGCGGATCATCTGGGGCTTTTGCTCACCATGCTGGACCGCCCCAACCTGTGCTCCCGGGAGTGGATCATCCGGCAGTATGACCACGAAGTGCAGGGGGGCAGCGCGGTGAAACCCCTGATCGGCCGGGAGACGCCGGTGCCGGGGGATGCTTCGGTGCTCAGGCCCCGGCTGGACTCCCCCAAAGGCCTGGCCGTGAGCCTGACGGTCAATCCGGCCTACGCGGCCATTGACGCGTACCACATGACCGCAGTCACCATCGACGAAGCCGCGCGCCGCCTCCTGGCCGTGGGGGGATCGCTTTCCCATATCGGCGGGGTGGACAACTTCTGTTGGCCCAGCGTGGAGTACCACCCGGAGAAAAATCCCGACGGCAGGTTCAAGGCCGCACAACTGGTGCGGTCTTGCTGGGCCCTGCGGGACCTGTGCCTGGCCTACGAGATCCCTCTGCTCTCCGGCAAGGACAGCATGTACGTGGACGGCGTCCTGGCGGGCGCGTTCGGCGAAACCCACCGGGTGAGCGGGCTCCCCACCCTGTTTTTCACCGCGGTGAGCCTGCTGGACGATGTGCATCAAGCCATGACCCTGGATTTCAAGGGGCCGGGCGACCTCATTTACCTGTTGGGCGACACCCGGGACGAACTGGGCGGCTCGGAACTCTATGAGCTCCTGGGATACGTGGGACTGAACGTCCCCCAGGTGCGGGTCCAGGATTTCCTGCCCTGTTATCGAAATCTGGAAACGGCTCTGCGGAAAGGACGCTTGACCGCGGTGCACGGCCTGTACCGGGGGGGCCTGCTGGTGCACCTGGCCCTGATGAGCCTGGCCGGGGGACTGGGGGTGGAGGTGGATTTGGCGGCCGCGGGATCGCAGCTTTCCATCCTGGCGCAGATGTACAGCGAGTCGGCGGGGCGCTTTCTCATCTCTGTGGACCCCAAACACCGGGCCTGGCTGGAGGGGCATTTCGCCGGGCAGCCCCTGACCCTGCTGGGGGAAGTGCGGCCGGACCAAACCTTCTCCGTCAGACGGGGCGGCCGCGTACTGCTGGAAACCACGCTGGACCGGCTGCGCCAGGCCTGGACCCGCCGCTTCGGGGGGCTGCGCTGAGGCACGCGAAGTGTACGCCTTGGCTCCTGCTGTTCCCTTGTGATGAGAGGTTTTCTTGACCCGGAAACTAGAGTATATTTAATAAGTATAGGGAAGAAATTCTTCAGATTTGCATTGCCGGTCCTGCAATCAGAGAAGATGCATTCAACGCTCAGAACGCAATCAGGATGAGACTATGCACGCAGAAATCTTAGTGTTGCGCTTCCCCCGGGACGTGGTGGATCAGCCCATCATCTACCGGCTGGTGAAGGACTACGATTTGGAGTTCAACCTGCTCAAGGCCAACATCAACCCCCAGCAGGAAGGGGTCATCGTTATGGAGTTGCGGGGCCATCCCAAGAACTTCAAACGGGGCCTCAAGTACCTGCGGGATGCGGGGGTGAAGGTCCAGGTCCTGGCCCACGAGGTGCGGCGCAACGAAGACCGCTGCTACCAGTGCGGCACCTGCACCGCCCTGTGCCCCACCGGCGCCCTGTATGTGAAACGGCCGGAAATGGAAGTGCTTTTCGAAGCGGGCAAATGCAGCGCCTGTGAACTGTGCTGTTCCGTCTGCCCGGCCCGGGCCATGGAGGTCACGCTCAATCACGAAGCTGTCTAGCGAACCGCGGCCTTGATCCTTTCGCTCTTCATCGGGGCGTATTCCGTTGTCATCTCCGCCGTGTATTTTTTTCTGCCCCTGTATCTCAAGGGGTCTCTGGACTTCAGCGGCAGCCAGATCGGCTTTCTTTACGCCACTCTGAGCGTCACGTCCATCCTGGCGGCCTTTCCCGTGGGCGTCACCGGCGACCGCTATCCGGCCCGCATCCTCTCGCGCCTGGGGATTGTGGGGACCGCGGCAAGTCTGGCGGCCCTGTCCCACGCCCGCCACTTCTGGACCTTCCTCCTGGGCTTCTGGGCCTTCGGCCTGAGCCTGCAGCTCTTCCGCCAATCGCTGGACATCATGCTCTTCAAGGGGGACAGTGCAGACAGTCCCCGGCGCTTCGGCCACTTCAACGCCTGGCGCATGGGCGGCATGATGGCGGGGATCTGCTTTGCGGGGATTTCCCTGTCTGTGGCGGATTTTCCCCGCACCCTCCAGTGGCTGGCCCTGTTCGTCATCCTGCTCCTCATCCCCACCCTGGCTTTGCCCCTGACCCGGGGGGTGCGCACCCCCCTGCTTCAGTACGGTCGCGATTTTCTGACCCGGCCGGTCCTTTTCTTCGCCACCTGGCTCTTCCTGTTCACCATGCACTGGGGGGCCGAGGGCACCAGCCTGGGACTTTTTCTGAAACAAAACCTGGGCCTCTCCCCCCTGGGGATGGGCCTTTACATGGCCGGGGAATTTGCCGTGGTTTCCCTCACGGCATACTGCTATGGCCGCTTCTGGGCCGGACGCCTGAGCCCCCTGGGGTTCCTGGCCCTGGCCCTGACGGCTTCGGGCTGCGGCCATATATTCATGACTTATCCCCACCTCCCCTGGTCGTTTTTTTGGCGTACGGTGCACGGCTTCGGGGACGGCCTCATCCTCATGGAGACCTATACCACCATCTCCCGTCTCTTCCATGTGGAGCGGGTGGGCGGCCACTCCGGCCTCATCTCTCTCACCACCACTTTGGGGGTTTTCACCGGATCCCTGATCTTCGGGCCTCTGGGTGCGGCCTGGGGCTACCACTATCCCCTGATTATCTCCGGCGCCACCGCCCTGGGCCTGTTGCCCCTGGCCTGGGTGGGGCTGCAGGGGGATGGGAAAGGTGGACGGGAGATTTAATGCAGCATCATTGCATTTGTAAGAAAACGTCATTGGTCATCCAAACCGGACGAGGGAGCACAAATTTAACTAACATTATGAAGTTCTGCCCTCGGTTTATCTGAAATGAGCCCGCTGGGCGGGCCTCCGCGCCCGCCGCCTTGAGGCGGCCAGGGACGGCAGTTCCCTTAGCGGGCTACTGATTTTCATAATTAATTGATTTTCTAACCTTGCAAAAGGAGACCCCCTCCCCCCAACCCCCTCTCACAGAGGGGGGGAGAATGGAGCGCATCTAATTTTGTAAGGAAATCCTGAAACGCTGCACTAGTCTCTCCGCAGCAAGGCCGCAAAGAAGCCGTCCAGGTTGTGGGCTGCCGGTGAGGTGACAAAGAAGCCTGCGGGGGTAATGAAGGGATGGAGAAAAAAAGGAAGGCTTTTCTGTGCAAGGTCAGGCCGGAATTCAGGGTAGTCCTTTAGAAATGCGGCCATGAGTTCTGCATTTTCCGCGGGTTCCGTGGTGCAGGTGATATAGAGCAGGCGCCCGCGGGATTTGATGAGCGGCGCGGCCGCTTCCAGCATGGCCCGCTGGCGGGGCGGATACCCGGCCAGGTCTTCTTCCTGAAGCCGGGTCTTGATTTCCGGGTGGCGGCGCAGGATGCCCAGGGCCGAGCAGGGCGCGTCCAGCACCACGGCATCCTGGCTCCGCGGCAGAAACGGCAGCGGCTGGGTGGCGTCAGCCAGGACCGGGCGGATGTTGCCTGCCCCCCAGCGCCGGGCCGTGTCAACCAGGTGGCCCAGGCGGCGGCGGTGAACGTCCACGGCCAGGACCAAACCCTGCCCTTGGAGCAACTCTGCCAGGTGGGTGGTCTTGCCGCCCCGGCCGGCACCGATTTCCAGGATGCTCTCCCCGGGGAGCACCCCCAGAAGATGGCCCGCAAGCTGCGCCCCTTCATCCTGGAAGAGCCACAACCCCTCCCGGTAGCTGGGCAGGCTAAGGGGCGAGGTCTCCAGACGGGCCAGGGTCAGGCCCGTGGGAGAGTGACGGCAGGGCATAGCCTCCACCCCTTCCTGGGCCAGGCGAAAGATGAGCCCGGCGGGGTCGATCTTCAGGGTGTTGACCCGGATGGTGAGGGGAGCCAGGAGATTATTGGCCTCAAGCAGCCGACGGGTGTCGTCAGGCCCCATGCGCCTGAGCCAGCGCCGCACCAGCCAGACCGGGTGTGCGGCGGCCACGCTGAGAGCCCAGGCCGGGTCATGGTGCGGATCCGGCTGGGGGGCCCGTTCCCCTGCGGCCAGGCGCCGCAGCACGGCGTTGATGAAGTTGACGTGGGAGCGGGGCAGCCGCTGGCTCCGGGCCAGTTTCCCCGCCTCGTCCACCGCCGCGAAGGCCGGCACCCGGTCCAGGTAGAGCAACTGATAGGCTCCCAGACGGAGGATCACCAGGACCGGAGCGTCCAGCTTTTTGATGGGCAGGCGGGAGAAATGGGCCAGGTGATGGTCCAGGGTCGGTTCCCAACGCTTGACGCCCTGAACCAGTTCCAAGAGCAGGGCCCGTTCGGGGCGGGGCAGTGCGTGCTGCCGCAGGGCCGCGGCCAGCAGGTCTTCCACATGCGCGGCGGACTGGTGCGCGGCCAGCAGGATTTTCAGGGCCAGGAAACGCGCTCCCGGTGGTTTCTGGGGGCGGAAAGGTGAGGTTATGGCGCCGGTCAAGGGGATACAGGCATCCCGGTGGGATCTAACACGGGGGACGCGCCTCTTTGGCAGGGGCGCGGCCAGGTTTTGCAGACTTTCGGGCTTTACCCGCGGGCAGGACGTCAGCCCTAGTTGATCTTGCGCCGGTACGACTGGATTTTGCGGGCCAGGATTTCCAGGAACTTGTCCTTGGGCACCAGGGAGATGACAATCATCTTTTCCAAGCCGTACTCCCTGATGGCCTCCTTGATGGCCCGTTTGATGCCGGGAGCGTTGCCCTGGGAGGCGATGATATCGGACCAGAAGGCCTGGAGAGGGGCCTCCAGCGCCGGGGTGGCCAGTTCCTCATCCAGCCCCAGGCCGAACTCATCGCTCAGGCAGTTGCACAGGTTGGCCAGGCGGTCGCTCTTTTCGGTGTCGTAGGAACAAAGAACTTTATCCTTCACCTGCCCCTGGGCGCGCAGGTATTGGTACCATTCCAGCGACTGAGTGCCGCCTGGGTCCGCGGAGCTGGGCGGGCTGGCCTCATCCCGCCATTCCTGGCCCCATTCCAGAAAATCCTGTTCCCCTGCCTGGGCCGAGCCGGGCACCAGGCCGATTCCTTCCACCGTCTTCCAGAAAAGATGATGTTTTTCCTTAAGTTCGGAAATATTGTCCGGGGTCAGGGGCTCCGCCTGGAGGGTGCTGATGACCTCCTCGATATTGATCACCGAGGAGTCGTCGAAGTACACCACCATCTCCCGCACGGGGTCGGCCTCTGTTTCGTCACGCAGTGAAGTGAGGTTCAGGTTGGTCAGGCCAATGACCACCCCTTTTCCCTTCACCCAGCACAGTTTCATGTGAAGCCGGTCCACGAAGAAGATCCGGGCTCCCCGTTCATGGAGGTCTTCCAGGGCATAGGGATTAATGGCCCCCGGCTGGGGACAGCAATAGATTTCCACGTCCTGAACGTCAGGCAGGAATTCCGAAGCCCGGGCCCCCACGTTGGCCCCCATAATGACGCGTCGGCATCCGCGGGTTTGTTCGGTAAAAAGTTCCTTGATGTGGTTCCTGATGGAGGCAAATTCTTTCAGGATGATAGATGCCATGCAAATCACTCCTGATGGAACCCAACTGCAATGGAAAATCTAAATTTCCGCCAATTCCTTAAATATTCATGTCTAACGGCAGCCGCACTCCGAGCCTTTTACCGTATCTGCCAAGGATGATATCATTAACATGAAGCAATAGCAATGTCAAGAAATGATAAAGGAAATTTCAAATCCTTTCTTATTTTTCAAAAATTTTCTCAAAGACTTTTCTTTCCCATATCTCCTTTTGCCTACCCTGATGAATAAGTTTTGATCACATGATGGGGTTTCCTGGCAGCAGGGACTCAGTTTTCAGTTGTGACCCAGAATATCGGCATAGAGGCGCTTGGCGCAATCCGGGCAAATGCTGCGCCGCATTTCCGCCTCGGAGTGCTCCTGGATATATTTTTCAATCTGCTGCCAATAGCCCTGGTCGTCCCTGATCTTCTTGCAATTGATGCAGATGGGCAGCAGACCGCTCAGGGTCTTCACCCGGGCCAGAGCCTGGAGCAGCAGCTTATTCAGGAATTTCCGGTCCTTTTCCGCCTGGTGTTTGTACAGGGAAATTTCGATGACGATGCCCAGTTCCCGTTCTTCGTAGGGTTTGAGGATATAGCCGTAGGGCTTGGTGATCTTGGCCCGTTCCAGCAAGGCCTGGTCGCCGAAGGCAGTGAGATAGACCACCGGAATGTCAAACTTCTCCTGGATCTGCGCCGCGGCCTCGATGCCGTCTATGTCGCCGATGAGGTTGATGTCCATGAGAATCAGGTCCGGCTGGCAGGCTTCCACCCTGATGACGGCCTCTTCTCCGGAAGTCTCCAGGGCGCACACTTCATAGCCCATGGTCTCCAGGATGATTTCCAACTCCTTGGCAATGATAATTTCGTCTTCCACCACCATGATTTTCTTCTTGTCCATATTTAAACCCGTTTCTTGTATTTTAGTTCTTTAAATCTAATAAAATATTCCGTGCCGTGATTGGCTTTCAATTGAATATTGCCCCGCAATTGACGTTCCACCAGATCGGAGACCAGCCGCAAACCCAGGGATTGGCTTTTTTTGGGGTTCACGTCCGGGGAGATGCCCACTCCATTGTCCCGGACGCTGAGTTCCAGCAGATGTTCCTCGCCCACCCGGAGGCTCAGGCAGATCTCGCCGTTCCGTTCCTTGGGAAAAGCATGCTTCAGGGAGTTGGAGAGAAGTTCGCTGATGATCAGCCCGCAGGGGATGGCGGTATCGATGCCGACGATGCATCTGGCCACCTCCGAGCGGAAGCGGATATTGTCTCCCTGGCGCCGGTAGGTGCTCACCAGCCCCTGGGAGAGCCGCTCCAGGTAATCCTTGAGGTCGATGTGGGACAGGTCCCCGGAGCGGTACAAGGCCTCGTGAATCAAAGCCATGGAACGGATGCGGTTGCGGCAGTCCTGAAACATTTCAGTCACCGCAGGGTCTTTGAGGTCGTGGGATTTAATGGTGAGCAGCCCGGAGATGATCTGCAAATTGTTCTTCACCCGGTGGTGAATCTCCTTGAGAAGCACCTCTTTTTCCTGCAGCGAGGCCTTGATCCGCTGTTCCGCGGCCTTGTGCTCGGAAATGTCCCGGTTGCTGCCCCGGGTCCCCAGGAAGTTTCCATTATTATCGAATACGGCTTGGCAAGCGTGGCCGATCCAGCGCACCTGACCGTCCGGCATGACGATGCGGAACTCCAATTCGCCGCTGGCGCCTTTTTGCTCCACTGCATGGCGATGGGCCTCAAACAGGGACCGGTCCTCCGGGTGAATGAGGCGGAAAAAGAGTCCGGGGTCTGAGGCAAAATCTTCTTCCGTATGGCCGGTAACCCGCTGGCAGGATGGCGACATGTAGATGATGCGCCCTTGAGGGCTCAGCCAGAACTCCCAGTTGAAGGTGTTGTCCGCGACGATGCGGTATTTGACTTCCGATTCGCTCAAGGCCTCCTGCAAATTCAAGAGCTGATCGATTTTTTCCCGGAGCTGCACGTTGAGAAAGTGAACCTCGTCGAATTTGCGCTTCAAAAGCTCCTTATCCCGCTCCAGCTCTTCAATGGTATACTTCAGGGCCCGCCAGGGGATGAGGGCCCGGAGCAGGCTTTCCCTGAAGGAAAATTTCTTGATCCACTTGAATTGGTATTCACAGTAGGCATCTCCCTTAAAGTAGCACTTATTTTCCACCAGAACCGCAGGCGGCAGATTCCAGATGGTGGGGATGCCCGAATAGATGCCCTTGTTGAACTGGCAGAAGGCCTCGGTGGCGGGAACTTCCGGGAACCAATGGAGACGGATGATGCCGCTGTCCCGGGTGGTTTCCACCAGTTCGATCCGTTTACTGCGGTTGAATTTATCGTTAACCTTCTGAACCTGTCTCAAGCTGCGCCGGGGATTCTTGTAAGCCAATAAAACGATTCTTTGGATGTATCCCAGCTTTTTGCGCGTCGCCGAATCAAAGCCGATCTTGTAAGCGATCTCCTCATCCTTGGAAAGCCGGCGGGCCTTTTCGAACATGCGGATGACCACGCCGCTGGACACCCAGTTATTAATCTCCATGAGAAAATCATACGGATTGGGAAGATTATCGATAACCGGATCCAGACCGCGAATCAACTCGGGCACCTCCTGGGGAAAGTGGTCCTGGAAGTACTCGATGATGGCCCGGGTATTCACACAACTATGGTGCTTTTCCATCTCGGCTGGCACTTATCTTACCTCTACCCCGGTTTCCCAGTCGTGTACTAATACCTGCGGCGCCTGGTCAGCAATGATTTCACATCTAATCTTAAAAGACGCCGCTTTGATAAGATTCATTAAAGAAATTTGTCTGAAAACCTTTTCTTCATGTCTTGTATTATAAGAAATCTATCTGGTTTATCAATCGAAAAGAGACTTTCTTTGAATGCGCATTTTATTTTTCATTTCGCTTTGCCAATGTATTTATACTACCAATTTATTTTCGGCAAGACATGTTGCCTCCGGCAGGTCCCCTTCTTGTCGGGGCGCCTCCCCAATTCTCCCCACGCCATTCCCTTGATAGCAATGCGGCGGCCTTTCCCGGGATGGCAGTCCTCCCTGAGCCGTTTGGGGGAAAACCTTGCCTGCGTTCGCTTGGGCAGGTTCCTCTTTTCTGCTGGCGCAAGCTGGAAACCCTTTACTTCCGGACGCCGGGCCTCTCCCGTGTTTCCCTCCGTGTCTGAGAGCTGGCACATTTGATCCCTTCCTGCGGATTACCTCACATTGATACAAGAATCATTCCTAAGTTCTCCTGTGAACCTCTTTTTCGGGGCGGGAGTCTTCCCGTTTTTGGATTCACCCGGTTCACGCCTTGTGTGCTAGTAAATTTTTAAAAATTTTTTGGAATAAAATTCAAATTTTTTGGAATACTGATTGACAAATTGTCGGGGAATCCCCTATATATATCTAAGGTTTTTGGAGATAAAGAGGGGATATTTGCCGACAAATATTTTCGTCATAAAAATGGCGCATATAACTA
Organism: uncultured Desulfobacterales bacterium; assembly: GCA_964522695.1. Taxonomy (GTDB): domain Bacteria; phylum Desulfobacterota; class Desulfobaccia; order Desulfobaccales; family 0-14-0-80-60-11; genus VGSQ01. The sequence continues at coordinate 6,095 of CAZFWX010000007.1, read as the reverse complement.
ACTGATATTACGTGTAAATTATGATTATAACGTGAATTTTTCCAAATCCCATTTGCCCTTGACATATCCGCCAAGTAGCCGCCCTCTCCCCCCTGAAGGGTAACGGCTCCTTGAAGGGAGGTCCCCCCATGGTCGCCAGACTCATCTCCCGGTTGCAGTGGAAACCCAGCCTGAGCAAATTTTGCCAAATGCGCCTGAACGAATGGCTTTTCCGGTGGCTGCCGTTCTGGTTATCACGCTGGTATCTGCAACGGCTGGGAAAGTTGTATTTCTTATGCAACCGCAAGGAAAAACGGCTGATCCAGGCCACGGTGAGCCAGACTTTCGGCGCGGAACTGACGCCCGACAGTCTCAGAAAGGTTATCAGGAAGACTTTTAAAGGGATCATAGACCACTATCACGAAAAGCTCTTCCTGGGTTACTCCCACTTTCCCTCCCTCCTGGATTTTCTCCGGAAGCGCATCCGGCTGGAAGGGGCGGAGATTCTGGAAGAGGCCCTGGCCGCGGGCAAAGGCGTCATCCTGGTCACGGGGCATTTCGGCGCCGTGGAATTCCTGCCGGGCGCCTTGGCGGTGCGCGATTATCCCATTACCATGATCTGCCGCTTCAAGACCGACCGGCTGCGCAACACCATCAAGCAGCGGGCCGAGTGGGTAAATATGGAAATTGTCGATGCCGGGGACGGCAATACCGTCCTGTCGGCCATGAAGTCCCTGAAGCGGGGACGGATCATCATCACCGAAGTGGACGAGTTCGAGGAATGGCGGACCGGGGCGGAGCATCACGTCACTTTTCTCAACCGCCGCCTGCCTGCGGACCGCACCCTGGAAACCATGCACAGGCGTTCCGGCGCCCCCCTGGTCACCGCCCTGGTGCGCCGGGACGGAAGGCGCCGCTATACCATCCAATTCGCGGCCATCAACCCCGTTGCCACGCAACCGGCCCCCCACGTGGGGGTGGAGTGCCTCAAAGTGCTGGAGAAGGCCGTGCAACTCCAGCCGGTGCAGTGGTACCAGTGGAAGGAATTTGGTAAAATTATTAAACCACTACCCGGGAGAGAGGATGCGCATTCGGAGTCTGGGTATCTGGCGCCTGAACTTGGCGTTTCAGTACCCCTTCAAGCATAGTCTGGCAACCCACGGAGGTTCTGAAAATTTAGTTGTTGGGCTCACCACCGATCAGGGCGTGAGGGGGTATGGGGAGGGTATTCCCCGGGCTTTCGTCACCGGGGAGACCATGGACGCCAGCCTGAGGGCCCTCACGGAACATTTGAGCCCCCGCGCCTTATCGTCTTTTTTCCCCCCTCCTCCAGATCTCCTGCCCGCCCTGGCGGAACTGCTCCCCACCGTCTATCGGGAACAATGGCCCGCGGCCTGCTGCGCCCTGGAGACGGCCCTTCTGGATGCGGCCGGCCGGACCCTGGGCCTGCCCCTAAGCAGCTTTCTCGGCCCCGGCGTACGGGACGCAGTGGTTTACAGCTCAGTGCTGCCCCTGGTGTCCGAGGCCAAGATGGCCACCTTTCTCCAACTGACCAAAGCCAGGGAGATGCGGTTCGTCAAAGTTAAGGTGGGATCTGAACATGACCTCGCCATGCTGGCCAGCATCCGCCGGGAGTTGGGCCCTGCCGTGGACGTGCGGGTTGACGCCAACGGCGCCTGGGGTGCCGGCGAGGCGCTGGAACGCATCCGGGAGATGACGGCTTACGGCATCAGCGCGGTGGAGCAGCCCGTGCCGGGAGGTGATCTGGCCGGCCTGGCCCAGGTCAGCGCCGCCTCCCCCGTGCCCATTATCGCCGATGAATCCCTGGTCAGCGAAGCCGATGCCCGCCGGCTCATCGACGCCCGGGCCTGCCACATCTTCAACCTGCGGCTCTCTAAACTGGGGGGCTTTTTACCGGCTTTGCGGCTGCGCCGCATGGCGGCCGAAGCGGGCCTGCGCTGCCAGTTGGGCTGCCACGTGGGCGAAACCAGCCTCCTGGCCGCCGCGGGCCGTCATTTTGCCCTGACCTCACCCGATCTGGTCTATGCCGAAGGCTCCTTCGCCCCCTACCTGTTGACCCAGGACCCGGTGGACGCCCCCGTGGTCTTCCTGCAAGGCGGCCTGGGCCCCCCCCTGGCCGGCCCCGGCCTGGGCGCCTTGGCCCTGGAACCGGCCCTCAACGAACTGGCCTCCTACCGCACTGTCGTCACCTGAAAAAAAGAGGGCAGAAGTCTGCGACCCCTGCCCCTCTCCTGAAGACCGTCCTTGTCTTAGAACTCGGTGGAGATGCTTATACCCAGGGAATGGTTGTTGCCCCGATAGGTGCCGTTGGCCTGGTTGTTGAAGGCCACGGGGACATTGTTGGTTCCCAGAATGCTGCTTTTGGTCCGGGTTTCCTGGAAGAGATAGGTGTACGCCAGGCCCACGGTGCCTTTGAGAAACTTGTACTCGAACCTATAGTCGGCCCCGCACGAAAAAACATGCCGGTTCGAGTCGGGCACCTGGGGATCAAAGGTGTCGTCGGGCACCGGGGTCATGTCAAAGATGTAGCCCGCCCTGAGTTTAATTTTTTCCTTGATGACATAATTGACGCCGAAGCGGATGGCCCAGGCGTCATTCCAGTTCTTGGGCTGCGTCAGGACCGAGGTGGGCCTGCCCCCCACCAGGATGACATTGTTCAGGTTCACCTGCAGTCGGTCATAGGAGGACCAGCCGGTCCAGGTGGCGTCCAGGTTGAAGGTGAAGGGCTTGAAGCGGTTCACCGACACCCCGAAGGTGACGTTGGGCGGATAGGTGAGGCCCGCGCTGGCGTCGATGGAGGTGTTGGCTTTCAAGCCTGGAAAGGCCGGCAGGGCGGTGTCCACCTGGCCCTGGTGCCCCACGTAGGTTTCGCTGCGGAAGGCGAAGCCAAGTTTCACTCCCTGCACCGGCTCATACAGAATGCCGCAGTTGACGCCGACCCCCGTGCCGAAGCCCTTCAGGGTGAGCTCGCCGTCCGGCAGCGTCAGAGGGCCGAGCCGGGTGGGGATAACCACCGGCAGTTTGCGCTTGAGGGTGACGTTGGACCACATGACGTTGGCACCCAGGCCTATGGACAGGTTGTCCAGAATTTTAACGGCGATGGTGGGATTGAGGTTATAGGTGCGCAGTTGGGAGTAGATGGTCAGGTAGCGGCCGGCCCAGGTGGGCGGCCAAGCCGTGGCCAAGCCGAAGGGATTGAACAAACCGATGCCCGCCACCACCCGGTCGTGGAAAGGATAAACAAAATATAAGGCCCCGCTGTGGTAATACCGGTGGTTGGTTTCGGCGGATTTACCGAAGGCATTGCCGTCATAATTCCGGCTGGGGTAAAGAAAAATCAACGCCTTGTAGAAGGTGGGCCGCTTGATCTGGGTGATACCCGCGGCGTTATAAAAAATGGCCGAAGGGTCATTCGCTTCGGCCACGAAGGCATTGCCCTGGGCCATGGCCCCGGTCCCCTGCTGGAACAGGGCGAAGCCTGCGGCCTGCAAAGCCGAAGGCAACAAGGTCACGAGCAAAGCCACCACGCAACACCATACTCCTCCCTGCTTAAATTTTAAGATCTCCATACCCTTCCCCCCAGGGAGTTGATCATTGCCAACCATCCTTAAAAATGGCTGGCGTATGTTACCACAACTCCTCGGTCAGAAGGACACAATTTTTTCACAAGGCTTCCCCTTTCTGAAATTTTTTCCAAGGGCAAGGGGAAAAAGCCGGGTAGGAGCCGGGGTTACCCGGCAGGGGCGCTGGAGGATGGCTCAGATGGGGGGGAGACGGGAATAATGAAGGTCTTGAGGGCGTCTTCCACCCGCTGCAGATTGACCTGGGTGTCAAAGCAGGGCCCATGGGGGCGGTGATTGATGATGCCGAAGACCGGCAGAGGATAGCTGTCCTGGATGCCGCTGGCCAGGTCCCGCTCGCAGGCCACGGCAATGATGAGCCGGGGGCGGCGTTCCACCACGATGCGCCGGGCCAGGGTGCCGCCGGTGGCCACCGCCAGGCCGACGCCGTACTTGTCGGAAAGCTCGGCCAGGCCTTTGATGGGACATTTGCCGCAGCGCTTGCAGTGCACTGTGCTGCCGGTAATGCGGAACTGGCACTCGTGGAATTGCAGACAATGGGGCATAAGCAGGAGAAGCTGGCCGGCAGTAGCCCGAGGGTGCTGGGCCAGGAGCAGCTGGTTGTTGATCTCGATGAAGGATTTGCGCACCTGGTCCTTGGACATGCCGAACAGCCGGCCCACCGAACCCATCAGGGGCAGCAGGAATTTGATGAGGATGCCCCGTAAGCTGCGCGAAAAAGGCAGATCCCGCCCCAAGAGCACGGTGAAGCCCAGGATGCCCACGCCTGCGAAGATCAGGGCCAGGATGACGCCGAAAATGACGCCCAAAATGAGGGGCAGCCGGGGATGGAGACTGGTCAACCCCACGTAGGGGACGTACCAGAGGAGGCCCAGAAGAGCGGCGAACAACAGGCAGGTAAAGGCCAGAAGTCCCAGGAAGACCCGTTTCTGGGGCCTCAGGGAATTGCCGCCGTTGAGAATCGTTGCAGGCTCTGGCATGAAGTGGAAAAACCCTAAAACCTAGTGAGTAAACCCGTTACTTGGCATGATTTTGGCGCCTCGGCGGGGAGGATTGCACTCCCCAAGAGATCGAGTCGGAAACAATTCATGCATCTGTGCCCAGCCGGGCCTGGGCCAGCCGGGGGTGGCCTCGCAGAAAATCCGCTGCGGGGAGGCGTTTTTTGCCGGCCAGCTGCAGCGCCGCGGCAGTCACGCTCCCCGTGCCGCAGGCGATTTCCAAACCCTGAGGGGTCAGACCCAGGACCGCGCCCGGCGGCCCCGGCTTTCCCTCCATCTCCTTGAGGCGGCCGCCAAAGACCCCCAGACGTTCCTTGCCCCAGAAGGTGTAGGCCCCGGGCCGGGGATCCAGCCCCCGGATCACGCCCGCCACCGCCGGCGCGGCCAGTTCCCAATGCAGGAGGCGCATCTCCGGCGTCAGGGGCGGCGCCAGCGTCACCCCTTCCTGGGGTTGGGGCTGCCTGATCATCTCCCCCCGGCGCAGCCGCGTCAGGGCCTCCATCATCAGGGCCGCGCCCAACTCCGCCAGGGCGGCGGCCAGGGTGCCGGCATTGTCCTCGGGTCGGATGGTCAGCCGCTCCTGCAAAAAGACGTCACCCGCGTCCAGCTCCTCGGCCATCCACATAATGGTGACGCCCGTCTCCGCATCGCCCCGGATGAGGGCCCAGTTAATGGGGGCCGCGCCCCGGTGCCGGGGCAGGAGCGAGGCATGGACGTTAAGGCAGCCCACCTTTGGCAGGGCCAGGATTTCGGGGGTGAGGAGACGGCCGTAGGCCGCCACGATGAGGAGCTCCGGAGACCAGTCCTTGAGCCGCTGGACAAATTCCGGGTCCTTCAGGCGCACCGGCTGGAACACCGGCACTTCCCGGGCCAGGGCCGATTCCTTCACCGGTGTGGGCCCGGCCTTCAGCCCCCGCCCCTGGGGTCGGTCCGGCTGGGATACCGCCGCCAGCACGTTTTCCCCGGCGTCCAGCAGGGCTTTCAGGGTGGGGACGGCGAACCCCGGCGTCCCGAAAAAAATTATCCGCCAGGGCCCTTCCTTCACTGCGCCGCCGCCTGCTTCTTCAGCCGCCTGAGATAAAGACCCCGCTTCAGTCGGCTGATGCGGTCGATGAACAGTTTGCCTTCCAGATGGTCGATTTCGTGCTGCAGGACCACGGCCATGAGCCCCTCGGCCTCCAGGCACAGGGGCCGGCCTTCCCGGTCCAGGCCGGTGATGCACACCTTGGCAAAGCGTTTCACGTCCTCGGAACAATCCTTGACCGACAGGCAGCCTTCATGATGGATGATCTGGCCTTCCCCGGCGGCAAGCACGGGGTTCAGGATCACCTGTAATTCCGGAGAGCCTTCCCGTTGCGCCACGTCGAAGACGATGACCCGGCGCAAATCCCCCACCTGGTTGGCGGCCAGCCCCAGGCCCGGCGCATGGTACATGGTCGCGGCCATATCATCAATGAGCTGCTGCAGCTCACCGTTGATGTCAGTAATTTCCTGGGCCCGGGTCCTCAAGACCGGG
>CAZFWX010000006.1:0-46174 GCA_964522695.1 uncultured Desulfobacterales bacterium | reverse complement strand
GACCAGGGGGTAGTCCCGGGCCATCACCGCGCCGTAAAAGAGCTGACCCATGCCGGGGATGGCGAAGATGGACTCGAAAATGACGCTGCCGCCGATCAGCCCCGGCACCGACAGGCCTAAAATGGTGATTACCGGCAGCAGGGCGTTGCGCAGGGCATGCTTGAAAATCACCGTGCGCTCAGGCAGGCCCTTGGCCCGGGCCGTGGTGATGTAGTCCTGGCGGATGACCTCCAGCATATTGCCCCGCATGTAGCGGGACATGCCCGCCAGCCCCCCGAAGGCTGACACCAAAACCGGCAGGGTCAGGTGCGCAGCCAGGTCCTGCACCTTCTGCCAGAAGGTGAAGTGAGGATAGTTGAGCGACGTCAGGCCGCTGATGGGCAGCCAGTCCAGGTAGACCCCGAAGAGCATGGTAAGGAGCAGGGCCAGCCAGAAAGTGGGCATGGCGAAGCCGAAAAAGACGAACAGGGTGGTGCCCCGGTCAAACCAGGAGTGGGGCCTGACCGCGGAGATCACCCCGATGGGGATGGCCACCGCCAGAATAATCAGCATGGACAGGAGGTTAAGCGAGACGGTGATGCCGATGCGCTCCACGATCTTGTCCCAGACGGGGCGCCGGTCCGGAGAGAAGGAGAGGCCGAAGTCCAGCAAGGCCATGCGTTTGAGCCATTCCCAGTACTGCACGTGCAAGGGTTTATCCAGGCCGTAGAGTTCCCGGAGCCGCTTCTGGGCTTCCAGGGAGGCCTTGGGATTCATGGTGGTCTGCATCTCCACGGGCGTCCCCGGGGCCAGATGAATGACCACGAAGGAAACCAGCGTGATCCCTATCAGCATGGGGACCATGAGAGCCAACCGCTTGAAGAGATAGAAGCGCATGCTGGGACCTGTTTGTCAAAGGCAGGCAGTCAAGGGCGCCTTCCCCGGGCTCACACCTTCTGAGCGGTCCTTTCCAGCCGGGCCTGGCGGATGATCTCCCGCAGGCGGGCGATGGCGGCCGCATAGTCGCCTGCGCCCAGGATGGCGGTGCCGGCCACGAAGATGTCGCAACCGGCCCGGGCCGCCTTGGCCACGGTGGCTTCGTTGATGCCGCCGTCCGTTTCAATCTTGATGTTGAGGCCGTTTTTATCAATGATTTCCCGTAAGGCTTCGATCTTGGGAACCACGGCCTCGATGAACTCCTGGCCGCCATACCCCGGGTTGACGGTCATGAGCAGGACCATGTCCGTCTCATCCAGAACATAGAGGAGGTTGTCCAGGGGTGTGGCCGGGTTCAGGGCCACCCCAGACTTGCAGCCCAGACGGCGGATGGCCTGGAGAGTGCGGTGCAGATGGGTGCAGGCCTCGGCCTGGACGCACAGGGTTTGGGCCCCGGCTTCAGCGAAGTCTTCCAGATAGCCGTCGGGCTGGGCGATCATCAGGTGCACGTCAAAGGGCAGGGAGGTATGGGGCCGCAGGGCCTTGATCACCGGCGGGCCGATGGTGAGGTTGGGGACGAAGTGCCCGTCCATGACGTCAACATGAATCCAATCGGCGCCGGCCCGGGTGAGGGCCGCCAGTTCCTCGCCCAGGCGGGCGAAATCCGCAGAGAGAATTGACGGGGCGATGATGGCCATAGACGCTGTTTCCTCCATGTAACCGGAGTGGACGCCGGCGCCGGAATTTGAGATGATTTTGAGGGGAAGGGGAGCGGGTAAGATCATGCGGCCCTGAGCCCCTGCCCTGCATCGGTTTATCGAACCAGATTATAGCGCAAACAGGAGGCTTTTGTCATGCGGGCAGTGGTGCAGCGGGTCAAGGAAGCCTGGGTGCGGGTGGAGGGCGAGGAGGTGGGGCGCATCGGCCCGGGGCTTTTGGTCCTGGCCGGGGTGGCCGCGGCAGACGGCCCCGACGACGTGGCCCTCATGGCCAACAAACTGGCCCACCTGCGGATTTTCACGGACGGCGACCGCCTCCTGCACCGGTCGGTGCTGGATATCCAGGGCGGGGTCCTGGTGGTGTCCCAGTTCACCGTCCTGGGGGACTGCCGCAAGGGCCGGCGACCTTCCTTTGACCTGGCCGGGCCGCCTGAAATGGCGGAAAGACTCTACGAAGACCTGGTGGCGGCTTTGCGGGGCCTGGGGCTGACGGTGGCCACCGGCCGCTTTCGCCAGATGATGGAGGTGGGGCTCATTAATGACGGTCCGGTCACCCTCCTGTTGGACACTAAAAAGGTGTTTTAGAGGGTGTCTTGAGTCAGATTGGAGAAAAAAGAGGCCCGGCATGCCGGGCCCCTTTCATATTGCAGGCGTGGTTGTGGAGGAAAAAACCCGGAGGTCCGTCCATCCCCGCGTCGTCTCAGACGCGCGCCCTGCGCTTTCTGATGCGCTTCTTTTTGTACTTGGTGGGCTCTTCTTTATCGATCACCAGCATGAAGTCGTACTTCTTGCACATATAAGGAAAGGCTTTGGAATCGATCTTGCCCCGGAAACACTGAAAGGGGGTGCCGTCCTTATAGGCGGTGACTTCAAAGGTGGGCGACCAGATGGTGTATTCCACAAAGCCTTTCGGCGGCACGACGACGGTGGCGTCACTGTTGTGCGACGGCACCGCTATTTCATAACCGGTCTTGTTCTGGATGATGCCGGTATAGGGTTTCACCGGCTTCTGCCGGGGCCGCTCACTGGGAGTGGGCAGTTCCCCAAAACCGGGTAAGGCGGACTCGTCAATCTCCTTTATGACCCGGATGGCGTCCATGAAGCCCGACGAGTTCATCTGGTTGGCGTTCGGGCCGGTGGCGTCATTCATGTAGGTAAACTTTTGCAGCTTACCCTGGTCGTAAACGATCTCTTCCTTGTGGGCAAACTGGGTGCACCCCCAGGCGAAGAGCATTACCAGAATCAGGCCTAGCCATTTTTTCCACATAACACATCCCCCCTTGTGAAGCAGGCCACCTCCTAACGGACGGGCTTGTAACCGAAGTCAGGCGGCGGAGGGGTTTTGGACACGGCCGCCCGGGGCGAGTCGCTGAAGTCGTACTCGTAGATTCCCCCAAACTCGTCGTATTTAACGTTCTTCAGCTTCTTGCTGTAGTTAATGGTGGCGATGGATTTGGCAAAGGGCATGGGATCGCCCTGACTCTGGGTGGGCAGGACCCGAATACCTATGGCTGCAGCGCCGGCGCCGGAGGAGTCACTGGAGGAGCCCGCTTGAGAAGCATTTAAGCCAAGGTTGGTGACGCCGTTAGTGAGCAAGTTCAGGCCCAAGGCGCCCAGTGAGGCGGCAGAAGCTGCCGAGGCGCCGCCGCCCCCGCCGGCGAAGATCTCCACGTTGGCCAGTTTGCCTGAACGCATGTCGCGGAATTGCCCGTTGGCATAACCGGCTGAATCGGTGCCCACGACAGTGGCGTTCTCCACTCTCACACATCCTGCCAGGGCCATCAGGACGATGGCAAAAAGAACGATCTTTTTCATCTCCCCCATCTCCTCTGCAAGGTTGTCAGTAGCCAATACATACTATCACCCAAGGTATCGTTGTGCTGGCCCTGCCGCCCCACGACACCTGGTATTGCCTGTCCCGGTGGCAGCCTGTGTAAGCAGCAAAGCTGTTTTTACACGTTAGAGCCTACTGTAGTAATTTACCCTATTAAGGGATGCTTAGAAAAATGTCAATGATTATTTTTCCTGATGCACATTTTCTACAAAAGTATGTATCGGTGCATCAGCAGAAAACTTGACGTCATCATGCAGAATAATACTGTAGGACGAGCCTCTCCCTGCCGCTGTGCCGCACACTGTCAGGGCCGCCACTCCCTGAAGCAAAGAACAGGTGTCACTCCGTCTTATGTTAAGACCAGGAGCAGGGAGGCGCCATGCTTCGCCAGGAAAAAAACCGTGAAGCGTACTGGCCCGAAGAAATAAAAGCAAAAAATATGCCAGCTAAATAATTTTCCCGCAGATAAGGTAACTATCTAAATTAACAAAAGATAAAAGACAAGAAGCACTGCAGGAGCGCGAAGAAAAAAGAGGAAAATCGGGTTTGGAGGATCGCCTGACAAGAATGCTCTTGCCGGGTGAGAGGCCGGGGCAGGAAACCTGCCGCCGCGGGTGAAAAATACAAAGGCAGGATGGTTCAGGAAAGACCCGTCAAATCAACCTCTTCTCCCGTCAAAGCCGCCACTTCCGCGAGCAGGGCGCCTAAAAGCTGCCGTTCCGGCACCTTGCGCACCAGCTCCCCCTTTTTAAAGAGCGCCCCGGTCTTTTTGCCCCCGGCGATGCCCACGTCCGCCTCCCGGGCCTCCCCGGGACCGTTGACCACGCAGCCCATGATGGCCACCTTAAGGGGGGTGGTCACCGCGAGCAGGCGCCGCTCCGCCTCTTCAGCCAGCCCGAACAGATCGATTTGGCAGCGGCCGCAGGTGGGGCAGCTGATGAGCTCCACTCCCCGCTCCCGCAGGTGCAGAGCCCGCAGGATCTCGTAGGCCACCCGCACTTCCTCCCGGGGATCCCGGGTCAGCGACACTCGCAGGGTATCGCCGATGCCTTCGGCCAACAGCAGGCCGATGCCCAGGGCGCTTTTGACGGTGCCGGCGATGAGGCCGCCGGCCTCGGTGACCCCCAGGTGCAGGGGATAGTCCACCTGATGGGAGAGCTCCCGGTACGCCGTCACAGTGGTGAGGACATCGGAAGATTTAAGCGAAATCTTGAAGTCGAAAAACCCCCAGTCCTCGAACTGTCGCACCCAGCGCAGGGCGCTGGCCACCAGGGCCGGGGCGGTGGGCGCGCCGTACCGGGCCAGCAGGTCCGCTTCCAGGGAGCCGGCGTTCACCCCCAGGCGCAGGGAGGCGCCGCGTCCGCGGCAGGCCTCCACCACTTGGCGGGTTTTGGCCGGGCCGCCCAGGTTGCCGGGGTTGATGCGCACCGCGTCCGCGCCCGCCTCCAGGGCCGCCAGGGCCAGGCGGTGGTTGAAGTGGATGTCTGCGATTAGGGGCACGGGGCTTCTGGCCTTAATTTCCTGAAAGGCTTTGGCTGCGCCCTGGTTGGGTATGGCCAGGCGCACGATGTCGCAGCCGGCCTGGGCCAGGGCTTCGATCTGGGCCAGGCTGGCCGCCACGTCCTTGGTGTCGGTGTTGGTCATGGACTGCACCGCCACCGGGGCCCCGCCGCCGATCTGCACCGATCCCACAAATATGGCTCGGGTCGATTTTCTAATCATGGTTTGTGTGTGAGCAGTGAGCAGACTTGGTGCTCCTTTTCCAGATTGGACGGGCTAACGATGTTCGAAGTATCCAGGATTTTTCATAATTGCCAATCGAGCTCATATCTTTCCGCGACGGCTCGCTGCTGACTGCTTAGTTTTCGCCGTTTTTCTGTCATTCTAACGGCCTTACCCGTAAGACGCAAGGTTTGCGGGCCGGGTCGCCTGCTTATGAAATCAGGGCAGCGGTGTGCGGTGGAAATTCCCCTGAGGCCGGCAAACCTAACATTATTTCAGGATGATAAGGCCAGGCCTGTTTCGGGGGACATAATGGGCCGCGCAGTATTCCTCCCTCTCCCCCCGTTTTTGGGGGGAGAGGGGCCGGAAGCCTCGCAGCTCTCACCCTGACCTCTTCCCCACAGCTAATAAGGAAATTACTATCCTTTTCAGCATGATCCTGAATTTGGGGGGATCTTATCCCCGGCAATCAATCAACCACGGCTTTCTCCGCCCCCAACCATACCATTTCAACGAAATGGTCGAAGAAAAAACCTTTCCGGACATTTTGCAATCAGGGGGACAGGGGACCTTTCGGGGCGGGGACGCGGCAATTCTTGCCGGACATTCTTGCCGGTTTTTTCTCACAAATGTTGATGCGTTGACTTTTCCTGTTAATTTTCTTGAAGAAAATTCAACAGGGCGCGGGGCACGACCCTTGCTTTCTCACCGGTCAGACCCAGGTATGGCGGGAGAGACAATGGTAAAACCATCCAGCGCCAAGGTGATGCTCCTGAGCAGTGCGTCCCCCAGTCCCTTAAGGACACAGCCCCGGGCCGGGCCGGACCATTTCCAGGCCCATCTGCAGGGGCGGCTGGCCGCCCGCCTGAATGCAGCTGCGGAGCAAAGCCAAACTGAGGCCAAGCGGCTGGGCATCCCCAAGGGAAAACCCGGCCCATCGGCCCTATCAGGAGAGACAGAATCGAATCGCCAAGCGGAATTGGCCGCCTGTCTCATCCAACTGGGCGTGCCGCCGCCGCAGGCCAAGGCCTGGCTGGCCACCGCAACCAGGGCGGGGAACGAGGCCGGCGGGGCAGACCAAACCTCATCCCCCGATCTGGCCGCCCGGTTCGAGGCCTTCCTGCAAACCATTGAGGCCTCCCCTGGCCAGGCGCTCCGAGTGCCCGCGTCCCGTCTGCCCGAAGTGGCTTCCCTGCTCAGGGAGGCCGGCATTCCCGGCGAACAGGTGGAGCGGCTCCTGAATTCGCCGGGGGTCCAGGAAAACGGGCTCACCGTCCAGGCGCTGCGGGCCGCCTGGATCCGCAGCAACCTGGGCCCGCCGCCCCCGGCCGCCGCCGGCGACAGCGCCGCGGTCACCCGTCATCCTGCCTATCTCCGGCTTTGGGGACGCCTGGCGGTGCCCGCAGAGGCCGTGAAAGACCTGGAACTGGCCTTAAAGGACCTGGGGGCGCCCCAGACGGCTCTCTCCGGCCTGGAGGAGCAGGCCAAGCAGGGACCCATTCCCTTAAGCCAGATCATGAAACTCCTGGGGCAGGGGGCGGACCAGGCTGAAGCCATGGCCGCTCCTGCCGGCAACGCCGCCCAGGCGGCCGCCGCCGACCCCAACGCCTGGCTCAAGCTCCTGGTGCAGGCGGGGCTGCCTCCCCAGGTGGCCCAAACCCTCCTGGGGCAGGGGATCCCCAGAGAAAATGAAGGTCTGCGGCAGAGGCTGCTGGCTTTGGCGCCCCCTGCCCCGGCCCTTGCCGCGGCCGCTGACCTGAAACCCCTTTATACTCCTCCGGACTTGCGCCTGCGGCTCATCCAGCCTCCCCCGGAAGAGGGCGCAGCCAACCGCCGGTTTTCGGAGGGCCAGGGAAAGCCCGCTTCCCAGGACGCCGCCCTGGCCCAGAAAATGGCTGATCTTCCGGGCATGGAGCCGTCCTCCGCCCCGGGTCCGGACCCCCGGCAGGGGGTTGTCCCGGCCCTGGCCCAGGCCGGGGAATGGCCCTCCGGGGCCGGGGCCGCCCCGGGAGCCGCTGCCGCAACTGCGCCCTATCTGACTCCGGAGGTGAAGGAAGGGCTGTGGGCCCAGCTCCAGGCCGGGGTGGTGGACAACCTCCGTCCCGGCGAGAACCGGGTCAGCCTGCAGCTCACCCCTCCCGAATTGGGCGAGGTGCAGCTGACCCTGAATCTCAAGGGTGAGTTCGTCCAGGTGGTGGCCGTCACCGCCCGTCCCGAGGTGGCCCAGATCGCCGCCGCCCAGGTGCAGCAGCTTGCCCAGGCCCTGAACCAGCAGGGCCTCGTCCTCAGCCAGTTCCAGGTGCAGATCCAGGAGGCCCCCGGCCGTCCTATGGTGGCTGCGGCTTCCGCCCAGCGGGATCCGGACCGCCGGGAGACGGAGTCCGGCGACGGAGGCAAGACCATGTCCCGCCGCCGCGCCGGCCAATTGGACTTTTTCGTGTAACCCCAGATCAAGGGAGACCCTGCCATGGCCACGACGCCGGTTGTCAGCAGCCTGCCTTCAACCCAGAACTCCACAACTGCATCCGCCGCCTCCGGCGCCGGCACTGCGAGTCAGAATGCCAACAGCACCAAGACTTCTGCCTCATTGACGGGCGCCACCACCAAGACCATGGGAAAGGATGACTTTCTCAAACTTTTAACCACCCAGCTCCGCTACCAGGACCCCTTGAATCCCCAGGATCCCAAGGATTTCGTGTCCCAGCTCTCCCAGTTCAGCTCCCTCGAACAGCAGATCAACGCCAACACCACTCTCCAGGCCATCGGCACGCTGATACAGTCTGTCAAGGACGGCAACGGCATGTCCCAAGGCGTGGCCATGCTGGGGAAAACGGTGACCGGGACGGGGAACAGCATCACCGTGGCCGCAGGCCGGGCCAGCACTACCACCTTTAATCTGCCCCAGGAGGCCAAGGAGGTGACGGTGACCGTTTATGACGCCAGCGGCAAGAGCGTGCGCACCCTGAACCTGGGGCGGCAGGCCGCGGGCACCCGCCCCATCGCCTGGGACGGTAAAAACGACCAGGGCGCCAAGGTGGCGGACGGCGCCTATTCTTACACGGTCAGCGCCAAAGACAGCAAAGGTCAGAATATCGGGGTCAGCAGCTATTTCACCGGCGTTGTGCAGGAGGTATACATGGACGCCAAGGGCGTCTGGGTGAAGGTCAACGGCCAGCCCATCCTCATCGACAACATTACGGCCATCAGCCAGAACTGAAAAATCGGGGGCGGCGTCGCAGCCCGCCGCCTCGTCAAAGAGGTGTTCCATGTCCATTTCCAGCGCCATGTACACAGGTTTGAGCGGTCTGTCCGCGCACGGCGAAGCCATGGCCGTGGTGGGTGACAACATCGCCAATCTCAATACCACGGGCTTTAAATACAGCGCCGTGCATTTTGAGGATCTGATGGCCCAGATGATCTCCACCGGCTCCGGTCCGGGGCAGGTGGGCCGGGGCGCCCAGATCTCCGACATCTCCACCTGCTGGCAGCAGGGTTCTTTGGAAACCAGCGCCGACGATGTGGACGTGGCCATCACCGGCACCGGCTTCCTCATTGTCAAAGACGGTCTCACCCAGAACATTTATTACACCCGGGACGGCAATTTCTCCCTGGATAAAAACGGCTGTCTCATCAACGCCCACGGTTACCGGGTGCAGGGCAAGGTCATTGACCCAAACACGAACACCCCCGCCGGGGTGGATACGGACATCATTGTCACCCAGAATTTTGCTGCGCCCCAATCCACCAATGCGGTGGAGATGGTCATGAACCTGGACGCCAACGCTGCGCCCGGCGCTGAATACTCCTCTTCGCTGGCCATCTATGACGCTCAGGGAAACGTCCACACCCTGCAAACCACCTATACCCGGGACCCCGGCACGGCCGAGGTGTCCCAGGTGACCGCCGGCGCCGACATCGCCGGCAGTCTGAACGGCGCCTATTGGAATCTGTCCAGCCCCACGACGGACTACTATGTCTGGTACAACGTGGGCGGCACGGGCGTCGATCCTGCGGTGGCCGGACGCACCGGCATCGAAGTGAACATCGCCTCCGGGGCCACCGCGGACCAGGTGGCCGCAGCCACCCAGACTGTCATCCAGGCCCTAGCCGACTTTGACGCCAGCGCCGCGGGAGCCGTCCTGACCATCACTAACGCCGTCTCCGGGGTCGTGGCCGCGCCCACCGACGGCACCACCGGCTGGGGCGCCGGCAGTTTCATGGAAGTCACGCCCGGCGTCGACTCCCTGGCCAACACCTGGCTGCCTTCGGCCACCCTGGACGGCGCCGCGGTCACCATGACCAACCCGGACGGCAGCGCCGCTTCTCCCATCATCTTCGACAGCAACGGCACCATGACGTCTTCGGGCCAATACAACCTGGACCTGTCCCCCTTCAACATCGGCGACCCGGCCACGGGCCTCACCGTGTTGAACCTGAGCAATACCGGGGGGGGCAGCACCACCCAGTACGCCGCTTCGTCGGTCACCAATTACGCTTCCCAGGACGGCTACGGTCCCGGCTTCCTCCAGCGCCTGTCCATCAATAACGAAGGCATCATCACCGGGCACTATTCCAACGGCCAGGTCATCCCGCACTACCAGCTCACCCTGGCCCGGTTCAACGCCCCGGGCAAGCTGCACCGGGAGGGCAGCAATCTCTATACCGAGACCCAGGATTCGGGCGTGCCCCTGACCGGCGCGCCGGGCACCAACGGCCTCGGCAAGGTGACCTCCAACTCCCTGGAGCAATCCAATGTGGACCTGGGCAACGAGTTCGTGCACATGATCCTCTACCAGCGGGCCTTCCAGGCCAACTCCCGCATCATCACCACCGCGGACACCATGCTGGAAGAGGTCTTGTCTCTGAAGAGGTAGGGGGGATAAGGGGGGAAGGGTAGGGCAGGGGAGGGCCAGGGGAACGCCGTCTGGCCCTCAACCTGTATTAGGGGCTTATGGTTTGGTTTTGCCGGTCGTTTCCCCTGCCGGGCTCAAAGCGGCCACTTTCTCCTTCAGGTAGGGAACCATGGCTGCATTGGGCGGCTTTTCCAGCAATTGTTTCCAGTGGCGCAGCGCCTCGGCGCGGTTGCCGGCTTTCTCATAAAGCCAGGCGACCCGGCGCTGCAAGTCCCCCTGCATCAGGTTCGCCTCTTTGTCCAGGACCGGGACCAGGACTGCGGCGGCGCGGTTGAAGTCGCCCATGGCCTCGTAGCAGTAGCTCAGACTCTCGGCCATCATCAGGCTCAGGCCTTCCTGGCCATCGAGATGTTGGCTCGCCTCTTCATAGGCCTTGGCCGCCTCGGGATATTTTTTCAGCTGGTACAGCAGATGCGCCCGGTAGAGCCAGGCTTCTTTCAGGGAGGGAATATTGCCGTAGGTCGCGATGATCTGGTCCAGGGCCTTAAGAGCCTCTTCTGCGGCCTCGGGTTTGCTTAACAGAGGCTGCACCTGCGCTAAAGCCGCCCGGCTTTCTTGCATCCGGCGATTCTGCAGGTAGGTCGTGAGCTGCACCCCGATGACCAAAAGCAGCACGCCGCAGACACCCAAAATGATCCACCGCTGGTAGCGCTGCACCGCCGCCCAGAGTTGCTGAAAAAAACTCAATACTTCATCCTGCTTCGCTGCGGGCAGACGTTTCACGGTTCTGGCCATGACGCCATCCTTTCATACGGGTTGGGGCTTTTCCAAAATCCGTCCTGGCATCCCAGGATGTCTTGTTATCTTCGGATTTTTGTGGAGGAGGCGCCCCCGCCTGCAATATACAGCCGAGGGCGGCTGTTCTCCACAATTTTTCGGAAGCTTTGAGTTGTTGAGATAAGCTGGTGGCACAGGCTATCCAGCCTGTGCAGTTTTGCCCAGAGAGGGCCCGGCGCCCATCCCCCCTGACCAGCCGCGATGAGCAGGACCTCAGCAAATCCATATGTATTGCGACTTATGGCTGCACCCCGGGTCCGCGGCGCACCGCCTCCAATAACTCCCGGCTCCGGGGGCCATGGGCTGTGAAGGTCACAGTGCGCTCCTCCTCCCCGGCGATGCTCAGATGCACTTCCAGGTGGTCGGCGGGCAAAAGCCTTGCGGCCCGTTCGGCCCACTCCACCGCAGCCGCGTAGGGGCCGGAGAAATAGTCCTCCAAATCCGGGAGCAAATCCAGCGGCAGGCCCTCCAGCCGGTAGAGATCAAGATGAACCAGGGTCAGACGGCCCGCGTATTCATGGACCAGGGCGAAAGTGGGGCTGGTCACCGCCTGGGTGCCGGGCACATCCAACCCTTGCGCCAGCCCCCGGACAAACTCGGTCTTGCCGCTGCCCAACTCCCCGGTCAGGGCCACCACGTCGCCCGGGGCCAAGTGCGCCGCCAGAGTCCGGGCCAGGGTCCGGGTGTCCGCGGGACTGCGGCTTGTGCGGGTAAGGGACGTTGCCGTCACTTCTGCCGGGCCACGCCCCGGACCAGGTCGATTTTCCCCACGATGCCCACCAGTTTTTTCCCGTCCAGCACCGGCAGGGTGTGCACCTGACGGTCGCTCATCAGCTTGGCGATTTCATTGACCGGCATCTCCGGAGGGATGGTGACCGGGTCAGGGGTCATGACCGCCCGCACCGTGGCGCCCAGCATCTTTTCCAGGCGGCGCTTGAAACCGGCTTCGGTCTCCAGAAAGACGTGCAAATCCAGGATGTTCAAGGCCGGGGGCAACTCCAGGTCCCGGCAGCGCTGCACCAGGTCGGACTGGGTGACGATGCCCACCAGTTGACCGTCTTCGTCCACCACCGGCACGCCGCCGATGCGTTTCGCCTCCAACAGGGCGGCCAGGTCCTCCACGGAGGCCTCCGGCCGGATGGTGACGACGTCCGCGGTCATGATATCACGCGCTGAAAGCATATTCCTTCCTCGGTTTCGGGATAATTCCCCTGGATGAAGGCGGCCAGCACTTCGGGAAAGACGGCCAGCAGGTCGCCGGCCGCCAGGCCCCGGGCGCCCACATGTTCGGCCAGGTAGTCGGCGCCCAAACCATGCAGGTAAACGCCCAGGCGGGCGGCGTCCCAGGGAGTCAGGCCCTGGGCCAGGAAGCCGCCGATGAGGCCGGTCAAGACATCGCCCGTGCCGCCGCTGGCCAGGGCCGGATTGCCCGTGGCGTTGAGGCTCACCCGGCCGTCGGGGCCGGCCACCACCGTCTGGGCGCCCTTGAGCACCACCCAGGCGCGGCTCAGGGCCGCCAGTTCCTGGGCCGCGTCCAGGCGCCGGGTTTGGATATCCTTGGTGGGAAGCCCTGCCAGCCGCGCCATTTCTCCGGGATGGGGGGTGAGTATCCGGAGCCCCGGGGCCTGGGCCAGCAGATCCAGGCATCCGACCAGGGCGTTGACGCCGTCCGCATCAATGACCAGGGGTTGCGTGCACGTGCGCACCATCTCCCGCACCAGGTCCTGGGTTTCGGGATGGGTCCCCAAACCCGGCCCCAGGGCCAGGGCCGTTTTATCGGCTGCGAATCGGGCCAAGGGTTCCAAAGCCGCCCGCCCCAGCACCCGTTCCCCGGCAACTTCCGGGAGCGGCAGGGTCATGGGCTCGGTGAGCTTCACTTCCAGAATGTCGTTTAAACTTTCTGCCACGGCCACGGTGACCAGCCCGGCCCCGGCCCTAAGCGCCCCTTCCCCGGTCAAAGCCGCGGCCCCGGTTTTACCTGCTGAGCCGGCCACCACCACCAGGTGGCCGTATGTTCCCTTGTGACTGCCCCAGGGGCGGGGGGGAAGAAGGCGCCGCATCTCGCCGGCTTCGGCCAGTTCCGCGGGGATCTCCCGGGCCAGAGCAGGCGGGATGCTGATGTCCACCTGCCAGAGGCGGCCCACGAAATCCCGGCCCGGAGCCAGCACCTGGCCCAGCTTGGGCCAGCCGTAGGTGACGGTGACATCAGCCCTGATCGCTGCGCCCAGAGGTTGGCCCGTATCGGCGCACAATCCCGAGGGGATGTCCACCGCCAGCACCGGCGGGTCCAGCCGGTTCACCTTGCCGATGAGGGTGCAGAGAAGCCCCGTGACTTCGGCATTGAGCCCCGTGCCCAACAGGGCGTCCACCACCAGTCCGGACCGGGCCAGGCGGTGCAATACGGGATTCAGGTCTTCCTCCCGCAGCACCTCCCGCACCTCGAGGCCCATTTTGAGCGCCACCTCCAGGTTGACCCGGGCGTCGCCCTTGACCGCATTCTTTTCACCCAGCAGGAAAACAACCACGGGCAGACCGTCGTTGGCCAGGTAGCGGGCCGCCACCAAACCGTCGCCGCCGTTGTTGCCCCGGCCGGCCAGCACCGCCACGGGGCCTGCGATGACCGGGAATTCCCGGCGCAATATCTGGTACGTGGTGCGTCCGGCGTTCTCCATGAGGACCAGGGACGGGACCCCCAACTCCTCGATGGCCCGGCGGTCCAATTCCCGCATCTGCGCTGCTGTGACAAGTTTCATGGTTTTGCCGTTTTGCGTTTTTGGGAGAGGGGGCCAGGGGACGCGGCCCCCTGGCCTACCTCCCGCATACCCAAACCATTATAACAAAAAAGGCGGCCGTGGGTGGGGCCGCCTGAAGGCCTGGGCCGCGGTTTGTTTACCAGAAGTGGAAAGTCAGGCCGGTGACCACCTTGTGGGTGGACCAGTCGAACACCGCTGCGCCCCGGAACTCCTGGCCGGTATTTAAAGGCCGGATCTTCGAGTGCTCCAGTTCCACGTCCCACTGGCGGCTGTATTTGTATTCCACAAAGACGGAGAGATATCTCAGCAGCATGTACCGCACGCCGCCCACCACGTCCAGGCCGAAGTTCTTGGCCGCGTCCACGTCCCCCCAGAGGATGGCCAAGTTGGGGCCCACGCCCACGTAGGGCTGGAGCCGTCCGAAGGGCACTTCCTTGTCTTTGAAAAACCCGTACCGGGCCAGGAAATGGAAGGCCAGATTCAGGGTGGCGTAATCTTCCTGGGGGATGATGGCCCGGTTCCGGCCCAGGACCGGCGGCGAAATGGTGACGGTCTGGTTGCCGATCCTGTTGGTGGTATAGGAGCCGTCCAGTTCCATCCCCAGATAGGGGAAGCGGTGGCAGAAGTAGCCGAACTTCAGGCCCCCCACCATGCCGGGGGTAAAGCTGAGGGACGAGGTGTTGACGTTGTACGGCAGGGTGGCGATGGGATCATAATTGCCTTTGAGCGGAGTCCAGGAGGCGTCCTGCACCAAGGAGGCGCCCATGAAGCCGCCCACGAAGAAGCCGCCCGGGCCTTTGACCTCCCAGCTCATCTTGTCCTGGTTGCCGGGACGGTTGACCCACATGAGGTAGCCGCCGGCCACGGCCAGGGCCGCGCCGGTAAGGCTGTAGGCCAAAGTGGTGGTGGCTCGCGGGGACAGCGCCCGGGCCGGTTGGGGCGCAGGCAGAAGCAAACAGAGGACGAGCGCGGAGACGATCATCCTGCCAAGCCAAACTTTTTTCATGAGACCCCCCCCTTTCTCCGGGAAAGGCGGGGCCCGCCCCGCGGGCGCTCCCGGAGTCAGTGGTATTTTAGGGAGGGCCGCGTCCGATTGTCAAGGGAAAAGGCCGTGTTGCCCCCCAGCCCCCGGCTTCTGGCGGCAGGGCCTGCCATCCTGTTCCCGGGCGGCAAGGTTGACGCCGCGGGGACAATCATGTTGACTCGCCCAGGCCACACTGATACATTTTATGAAAAGAAAATTAGTGCAGAATTGACGCGTTCATGGTGGTTATTATCGACTACGACGCCGGCAACCTGACCAGCGTGGAGCGGGCCCTGGGGGCCCTTGGGGTGAAGGCCTGCATCACCCCGGACGCCGGTCAGGTGGTCCGGGCCTCTCGCATCATTTTTCCCGGCGTGGGAGCCGCGGGCAAGGCCATGGAGAGCCTGAGGTCCCGGGGTTTGGATGCCGCTCTGGCTTCGGCCTGCGCCCAGGGCATCCCCATCCTGGGGATCTGCCTGGGGGCCCAGATCATCCTGGAAGCCAGCGAGGAGAATGACGCCCGCTGCCTGGGCCTGTTGCCCGGACGCACCCGGGCCCTGCCCCGCCAGCCCGGCCTGAAGATTCCCCACATGGGCTGGAACCGGGTGGATTATGTGCGGGATCATCCCGTCTTTCGGGATCTGCCCCCTGCCGCGGAATATTACTTCGTGCACAGCTTCTTCCCCCAACCGGCCTCGCCGGACCTGGTCCTGGGCCTCACGGAACACGGTTCCGTCTTCCCCAGCGCCATCGGCCGGGGCAATGTGGTGGCCACCCAGTTCCACCCCGAGAAGAGCGGTCGTTTCGGTCTGGCGATCCTCAAAAATTTCCTGGCCTGGGACGGCGCCGGTGCTCAGTAAACGCATCATTGTCTGCCTGGACGTGCGGGACGGCCGCACCACCAAGGGCATCAAGTTCCTGGATAACGTGGACGTGGGCGATCCCGTGGCCATGGCCCGTGAATATTACGAATCCGGGTGCGACGAACTCGTGTTTTACGACATCACGGCCTCCAGCGACCGCCGGGACATCATGATCGACGTGGTGCGCCGGGTGGCCGCGGAGATCTTCATTCCCTTCTCCGTGGGCGGCGGCATCCGCACCCTGGAAGACATGCGCGCGGTGCTCCTGGCCGGCGCAGAAAAGGTGAGCGTCAACTCCGCGGCCGTGAAAAATCCGGACATCATCACCGCAGGCGCCCGGGCCTTCGGCAGCCAGTGCATCGTCCTGGGGATGGATGTGAAGCGCGTGGGCGTCAGCCCCGCCATCCCGTCGGGCTACGAGGTGGTCATCAATGGGGGCCGCACTCCCATGGGGATAGACGCTTTATGGTGGGCGGAAGAAGGAGAGCGCCGGGGAGCCGGGGAGATCTGCCTCAATTCCATTGACGCGGACGGCACCCAGGCCGGCTACGAACTCAATTTGACCGCCATGATCTCTCAGGCTGTATCCATCCCGGTGATTGCCTCGGGAGGCGCGGGGACGCCCCAGCACCTGGCCGACGTCCTCACCACCGGCCATGCCGACGCAGCTCTCATTGCCAGCATGGTCCATTACGGCACCTACACCATCAAGGGAATTAAGGACTACCTGGATCAGCAGGGCATACCCATGCGCCTCATCTGGTAGTTCCTTAATTCCACGACTGAGCCGCTCGCCCATGGATCACCCGGAAGAGGCCGAATTTAGCGATACTCCGCCGCTTTTTGCCGAAGAGTATGAGGAAATCCTGGAACCGGAGGTGGAGGAACCCGGCGACGAGGAGGCGGCATTGCCCGTCCCCGTGGAGCTGGACCCCCTCCAGCGCTACATCCGGGAGGCCAACCGCTATGCCCTGCTCACTCCGGACCAGGAGAA
Source organism: uncultured Desulfobacterales bacterium (assembly GCA_964522695.1). Lineage (GTDB taxonomy): Bacteria > Desulfobacterota > Desulfobaccia > Desulfobaccales > 0-14-0-80-60-11 > VGSQ01. The sequence continues at coordinate 29,660 of CAZFWX010000006.1, read as the reverse complement.
GGAGCTGGCGGTGCGCTACCACGAATCGGGCGACCAGGATGCCGGCTACAAACTCATCACCGGCAACCTGCGGCTGGTCATCAAGATCGCCCTGGAATTTCAGAAGTACTGGATGAAAAACATCCTGGACCTGATCCAGGAGGGCAATATCGGTCTGATGCAGGCCATCAAAAAGTTCGATCCCTATCGCGGCATCAAGCTTTCATATTACGCCTCTTTCTGGATCAAGGCCTACATCCTCAAGTTCATCATGGACAACTGGAAGCTGGTGAAGATCGGCACCACCCAGTCCCAGAGGAAGCTGTTTTATAATTTGAAGCGCGAAAAAGAGAAGCTCAGGGCCCTGGGATTCGAACCCGGCCCCAAGCTCCTGTCGGACGTGCTCCATGTCAAGGAAGAGGAAGTGGTGGAGATGGAGCAGCGCCTGGGCGGCTGGGAATTGTCCCTTGACGCCCCCTTGAAAGAAGGCTCTGAAGAATACCACAAAAATTTCCTCCCCTCGGTGGAGCCCCAGGTGGAAGACATCCTGGCCGAGTCGGAGATGAAGGAACTCTTCCGCCGGAAGTTGGGGGAGTTTCGCCAGGAACTCAACGACAAGGAAACGGACATCCTGGATTCCCGTTTGCTGGCGGAAAAGCCCCTGACCCTCCAGGAGATCGGCGCCCGCCACGGCATTTCCCGGGAGCGGGTCCGTCAGATTGAAGAACGGTTGATTAAGAAATTGCGCCATTTTCTCCAAAGTCAGATTCCCGATTGGGAGGATTTCCGCACCCCCATGGGCGATTGAACGGGGCGCGGCGACGTAATGATGTCCGCCTGCACTTGCAAGCCTTTCCAGAGCCGCTGCGCCCGGTCCCGCCGGGGCAGGCTTCTAGCCATACTCCTTGCCGGCGTTATCTTGCTGGGGGGAGGCGCGTGCAGTACTCTCACCCCTCCTCCCATCCTGAAGAAGCCCGGCGCCAAAGCCCCGGAAGTGGATGGAGCCAAGGGGAAAGCCTATTATCATTATCTCAAGGCCCAGTTCGCCCTGCTCAATGAAGATCTGGCCGCGGCCGTCCGGGAATACGAAGAGGCTATCACGTATGATCCCCAGGCCACCCAGCTGGCCCTGGAATTGGCCGCCATTAACCAGCGCCAGGGCGAATTGACCAAGGCCCTGGCCCAGGTGGAAAAGGCCCTGCGCCTCGATCCCAAGAATCAGGACGCCCACTTCCTCCTGGCCGGCCTCCAGGTGAGCATGAATAAGCTCAAAGAGGCCACGCGGGAGTATGAGCGCATCCTGGTCATGAACCCGGACAACCTGGAAGCCCGCCTTTTCCTGGCCGCGCTCTATGCCCAGCAAAAGCGCTTTCCCAAGGCTGTGCGCATCCTCCAGGAGCTGTTGAACCGCAAACCCCAGCACGTCATGGGCCACTATTACCTGGGGCGCCTCTACCTCGAAATGGACCAGCCGGGCCAGGCTCGGGAAAAATTTGCCCTGGTCCTCTCCCGGGACCCTGAATTCGTCCCTGCCCTCTTTGACCTGGCCGTGGCCTACGAAAAAGAAAAGCAGTATACCCGGGCCCTGAATCTCTACCGCCGGGTTGCCCGGCTGCAGCCCCAGAACTCCCGGGCCTGGATCTATCTGGGGCGCGTCCACCTCATTCTTAAGCATTTCAACGACGCCCAGCGAGCCTTCCAGAAGGTCAAGTCCCTGGAAAAGAACGACGCCCAGGCCCTTCTCCAGATTGGCGCCATCTACCTGGAATTGAAGTACGCGCCGGAAGCCATCCAGGAGTTCCGTAAGGTCCTCGCCCATCCCCGCTACCGGGACCAGGTGCGGTACTATATCGGTTTGGCCCTGGAAGAAAAGGGGGACATGGAGGCCGCCATCAGGGAACACCAGAGCGTCTCCCGGGATTCGGACTTTTACCTGCCGGCCCGCCTCCGGCTGGTCTATATCGCCTATCAGCAGCAGAAGAGGGACCAGGCCCGGCGCCTCCTGGAGGACCTCAAGACCGCGGCCCCGGATCGGGAGGAAGTCTATCTCACCATCAGTTACCTCTACGAGGAGGAAGGGCTGTGGCACCGGGCCGTGGCCATTTTGAAGGAAGGGACGGAGAAACTCCCTGCCAGCACGGAGATGTTCACCCGACTGGCCGCCATCTACGAGAAGCAGAAAAATCAGGAAGAGGCTATCCGCTATATCAAGAAGGCCCTGGAATTGGATCCGGACAACCCCGATTCCCTCAACTTTCTGGGTTACATTTACGCCGAAGCCGGCGTTAACCTGGACGAAGCGGAGCAGCTCATCCGCGCCGCGCTGAGGGCCAAACCGGAAAGCGCCCACATCATTGACAGCCTGGGATGGGTCTACTACAAGAAAGGCCTGTACAGCCAGGCCGCGGAAGAATTAACCCGGGCCATGCGCAAGCTGCCCCAGGACGCCACCGTGACGGAACATCTGGCCGACGCCTACGTCAAGCTGAACCGCCTGCGGGACGCCCTGGAACTCTACCGCCGGGCCCTGCTGCTGGAAAACCCTGACACCGGCCGCCTGAAGAAAAAGATTCAAGATCTGGAATTACGCCTGAAAAAACACAGCATATGAGACCATTCCTCCTGGCTCTGACCGTTTGTCTGGTCATGTTCAGCGGCTGCAAAATTCTGCCGCCGCCCCCTCCGCCCACCGCCGAGTCTCCCGATGCTGTCATGGCCCGGCTCAAGGCTCGCCAGGCCGGGTTGCAGAGCTTCGAGGCCAAGGGCCGTCTCACCCTCCTCTCGCCCCAGCGCAATTTCAGCGGCACCGGCCTGATCAAAGGCAACCTGCCCACGTCTCTGCGTCTGGACCTGCTGGACCCCCTGGGGCGTACTGCAGCCAGTTTTTTCAGCGATGGCAGCCAGATGCAGGTGTTTTTGCCCCGGGAAAACAAACTTCTGGTGGGCGAGGCCACCCCGGCCAATTTGGGGGCTTTTCTGCCGCCCGGCGTGACGCTGCCCCAGGTGCTGCGCCTGCTCACCGGCGATCTGCCCTTGAGTCCCGAGGCTCCGTCCGGCATGCGACCAGCCCCGGACCAGGAGGCCTATGTGCTGGAGTGGCGCAACCCCGACGGGTCGCTCAAGGAACGCCTGTGGGTGTCCACCCGGGAACTGGCGCCCATTAAGGATGAATGGTACGATACCGACGGCCGCCACAGATTCACCGCGGAATTGGGGGATTTCGGCCGCCTGGTCCCGGACCGCCCCCAGACCATCACCGTGAAAACCATTCAGCCGGCGGTGGAACTGCGCCTGGCCTTCCGGGAATTCAAGCTCAACGCCCCCATGAGCCCCGGCGACCTGACCCTGCCCCGGCCGCCGGGCGTGGTGGAGGAGCCCCTGGGCCGGTGAGGAAGGTTGACGGGCGGAGGTAAGGTTGAGTACTGGCGCCTGCGCCTGCATTCCGGCAGGACCAGCCAGGGGCTGTGCGGCACCCCGCTGCACCTCCACCCAAACAGCGGGACGGTGGCACAGGCTTTCCATTTCCTCGTTCCCAAGCTCCTGCTTGGGAACGCCTCGGCTCGCCAAGCTTTGCTTGGCACCACTCCGAGTCAGGCGGGCATTGTTGGAGCGAAGCAAAGCTTCGCAGCCATAGAGGGTTCCCAAACGGGAGTTTGGGAACCAGAACAAGAGTGGCCATGAAATTCCTTGTTGACGCCCCCCTGGGCGGCCTGGCCAAATGGCTGCGCTTCTGCGGTTTTGACGTGGAACTTCGACCCTTGCCCCAGGGGAAAGCCCCGCACCTGCCGGAACCCGCGGCGGAGAGGTTTATTCTCACCGTTCAGGCGGCCCTGGGACGCCTGGGCCGGGCCGACGTTGTGGTGCTGGCCGGGACCGCCCCCGAGGCGCAACTTCAGGAGGTGTGCCAACGTCTCAACCTCAAGCGCCGGGATCTGGAACCCTTGAGCCGCTGCCCCCGGTGCAACGGGGAACTCACCCCTCTGCCCCGTGACCAGGCCAGGGGGCAGGTGCCGGATCACGTCTTCACGGCGCAACGGGAATTTCACCAGTGCCACGGCTGCGGGCGCATTTTCTGGCCCGGCAGCCACACCCAGGCCATTACGGCGCAATTGGACCGGATTTTTGGGGGCAGGCGGCGGTCAACCTCTCGGAGCGGGACATCGCTTAAAGCAGGAGACCCTCATGAGCACTGAGGCTGGCAAAAGCGGCAACCTTCTCGTCACCGTCACCAAATATGCTAAAATAATTTTTTTCAATATGGGACGTCGGTTTCTCGTGTGGGGGCGCGGAATCCTCATCTGGTGCCAGGGCCGTAAATTCAAGAAGGTCTGCCAGGGCCTGGGCGCGCAGGTCTTCACCTCCTTGGAGGAGGGTGAGGTCAATCCGTTGCTCACTGATACGGTGAAAGACTTCCTGGACAAGGCCCGGGCGGTCAAAGCCGTGCGGGACCGCCACCTGGAGGCCCAGGCGGCGCTGCGCCAGAGGATGGCTGAGGCCTGGGCCGGTCTCCGCCAGGAAAAGCCGGAGAAAGAGGATTGAAATAGCCGTGGGGAGCTGACGGAGCAGGTTGGAAACGTATCCCTGCCTGTGTAGCCGCTCAGGCAACGGCATACCAAGGAATCAGGATGAGCAACGCAGTCAAGACCCAAAAACCAGGAGGAGCCCTGCGGCGGCTCTTCACCGGCGCCACCGACGCCCAGTGCCGGGACACCGGCCTGGCGTTGGTACTCATTACTCTTCTGGTGGTCTATTTCGGCAGCCGTCTTGACCTTGTGCTTCCGGCCATTATTTTCCTCGTCACCGCCATGACCTGGCCGCCCCTCTTCCGGCCTGTGGCCGGCCTGTGGTTCGGTCTGTCCCATGTGCTGGGCACCGTGGTCTCCAAGGTCATCCTTACACTGCTCTTCTTTATTCTGGTGACCCCCATCGGCTGGATCAGGCGCCGCCTGGGCGCGGACCCCCTGCAACTCAAACGTTGGAAGAAGGACCAGGACTCGGTCTTTGTGGTGCGGGGCGAACCCATCGCGCCCAAGGATTTGGATCAGCCCTATTGACCTCGCTGGCAAGGCGAAAACGGTGATCGAATGCCTCTCCACGTCAAGGAGGCGTTTTCTTCAAGCAGGGGAGGAGGGACCGGGCTTACCCCCCTTGTTAAAGGGGGGCAGGGAGGATTAGCCAGGCTCTTCAGAATCCCCCTAAATCCCCCTTTGGAAAAGGGGGACTTGGAATTACCACCCGCGCTATCGCCAGGCTGGTAAAATCATTGTGACGCCATACGTAGGAGATATCTATGGATTTTCTGACTGACCTCTGGGGCTTCATGAAAGTGCGCAAGAAGTACTGGCTGCTGCCCATTATCATCACCCTGGTGCTCTTCGGCGGCCTCATCATCCTCACCAGCGGCACGGCCATCGCCCCCTTTATTTACACCATCTTCTAAAGAGGTCCGCCATGCCCGAGGCCATCCTGGGGCTTTCCGCCTATTACCACGACAGCGGCGCGGCACTCCTCGTAGACGGCCAGATCCTGGCCGCGGCCCAGGAGGAGCGTTTCACCCGCAAAAAGCACGATCACTCCTTCCCGCATCACGCCGCGGCCTATGTGCTGCGCGAAGCCGGACTGGAGCTGAGCGATCTGGCCGCAGTGGCCTTTTACGACAAGCCCTACCTCCACTTCGAACGCCTGCTCGAGACCTACCACACCCTGGCGCCCCGGGGACTGCAGAGTTTCCTCTCCGCCATGCCCGTGTGGATCAAGGAAAAGCTCATGACCCGGAGCCTGCTCCGGGAGGAGTTGGCCCGCCTGGGCGCAGGCTCACCCCGCCTGCTTTTTCCCGAGCACCATTTGTCCCACGCGGCCAGCGCCTTCTACCCTTCGCCCTTTGCGGAGGCGGCCATCCTCACCATTGACGGCGTGGGCGAATGGTCCACCGCCACCATCGGCCACGGCCGGGGCAAGGACATTACCATCCTGCGGGAGCTGCATTTTCCCCACTCCCTGGGGCTGCTCTATTCCACCTTTACGTACTACCTGGGCTTTAAGGTCAACAGCGGCGAATACAAGCTCATGGGCCTGGCCCCCTACGGGGACCCGGATGCCGAGCAAACCAAGAAATGGCGGCAAGTTATCCTGGATGAACTGGTGGACCTGCGGGATGACGGCTCCCTTTTGCTCAACCTGGACTACTTTGACTTCGCCACCGGGCTCACCATGTGCCGGGACGCCGTGTGGGAGCGCCTCTTCGGCCTGCCCCGGCGGGAGGCGGAAACGGACTTCCACCAGGGCCACATGAACCTGGCCCTGGCCATCCAGCAGGTCACCGAAGAGATTGTCTTAAGGCAGGCGGAAACGGCTAAAAAACTCACCGGCAGCGACTATCTGGTCATGGCCGGCGGCGTCTCGCTCAACTGCGTAGCCAACGGCAAGCTCCTGCGGAAGGGAACCTTCAAGGATATGTGGATTCAGCCCGCGGCCGGCGACGCGGGCGGAGCCTTGGGCGCGGCCCTGGCCGCCTGGCATATCAGAGAGGGCAAGGAACGGCAGGTGAGCGGCAATGGAGACGCCATGCAGGGCTCGTACCTGGGGCCGGAGTTCAGCGCCGCGGACATCACTAAGCTGGCCCGGCGCCACCAGGCTCCCTGCCGCCACTTCCCCGACTTTGACGCCCTGTGCCGGGAAGTCGCGGGGCTTTTGGCCCAGGGCCAGGTAGTGGGCTGGTTCCAGGGCCGCATGGAGTGGGGCCCCCGGGCTTTGGGCAACCGCTCCATTCTGGGCGATCCCCGGAACCCCGAGATGCAGAAGCGCCTGAACCTGAAAATCAAGTACCGGGAGGGCTTCCGGCCCTTTGCCCCCTCGGTCCTGGCCGAGGAGACCAACCGCTTCTTCGCGCTGGACGGCCCCTCCCCCTACATGCTTCTGGTGGCCCCGGTGCAGGAAAGCCATTGCAAACCGCTGCCCCCCAATTACAAAGAATTGCCCCTCTTTGAGCGCCTCTATGTGCTGCGGTCGGACATCCCCGCCGTAACCCATGTGGATTTTTCGGCCCGCATCCAGACCGTGCACCGGGAGACCAACGAACGCTACTGGCGTCTTATCCGTACTTTTGCGGATCGGACCGGCTGCGGCCTGGTGGTCAACACCAGCTTCAACGTCCGGGGCGAACCCATCGTTTGCACGCCCGAAGACGCCTACCGCTGCTTCATGCGCACGGAAATGGACTACCTGGTCCTGGGCGACTACCTCTTCGATAAGAAAGACCAGCCCACATACCAGGATGCCCAGGACTGGCGCCAGGAATACCAGCTTGATTGATGGAGGGGGGGTAAGGAGTACAAAGAGGCAAAGGGGCCTGGGGCTTTCCGGTCCCCCTCGCTAGAACCTAACGACAGTCCCATCTTTACCTGGTAAAATTTGTTCAAGGAAAAACAGTAAAGGAGGTACCCGGCAAAGAAAACAGCATCTCCGCAGAACACAACCCGTCCAACCTTTATTGCCTTACGGGTTTCTCACCCGAGGAGGACACCATGCCCAAAAGAATCATCATCTGGCTCCTTCTGGTTCTTTTGCACCCTTTGCCGGCAGGGGCCGCCTCTAAACTTATGGGCGTCTGTTGGGATGCCACCAACAGCTCCGTGGTGGAGATCAGCCAAGTTGACGGCAGTATGCGTACCGTTGGTGGGAGCGGCTTCCCCTACCTGAATTCCCTGGCCCGAGACGATGCCGGCCGGCTGTTTGCCGTGGGGGGCGCCACCAGAGACAAGCTGATCAGAATCAACCCGAACAACGGCGCCGGTACGGTGGTGCTCACCCTTAATTTCGGCGCCGATCCCGTGGACGTGCGGGGCTTGGCCTTTTGCGAGAAAACGGGGGCACTGTACGCCGTCAATTATCGCTGGACTCCAGGAGCCACTTCCTATGACCTTTACAGTATTAACCTCGTAACGGGGGCAGGCGCCAAAATCAACGACGCCTCGCTGGGCCGCATTCAGAGCATCGACTTTTACTCCAGCATCCTGTACGGCTGGGATCTGGATAGGGGGCTGGTCAGCATCGACACTACCAACGGCGCCGTCACCGACCTCCATCCCGGCGTGGACTTTCCCCCCGGCATCCAGGGGATCATAGCCGGTAGGGACGAGGTGTGGGCGGTCGGCAAGGCAACGGGGGAAAACGACAAACTGTACTACATTAATAAACGCACCGGCGATTACACTCTGTTGGGCGCGGCCGCTGGCGTCTTTGACGTTCGAGGCATTGACAAAACGTTTGCTTTCTATCACAGCACCTTGATCGCGGTCTGCTGGTCTGCCGACAACAGCAGGGTGGTAATCATCGATCGGCTTACCGGGAATATCACGCCCAAAGGTATGTCCGGTTTTGCCCACCTCAACAGCTTGTCTGCCTGCAATGGGCGAGGACGATATCTCACGAGCATCGGGGGAGCCCTCAAGAACCAGGCGATCAGAATCGACCCCCTCACCGGGGCCGGCAGGCTGGTCTGCGAAGTCGCCTTCCCTGACGCACCTGCGGACGTGAGGGGAGTGGCCTACGCTCCGGATTGGGAAGGTGGTATAGTTGCCATCAACAGTCGGACAGACCTACCTAACAGCACTGATCTCTATTACATAGACTTCACATACGATCCCGCCTTTATCACGCGGGTGAACAACCTCCAATCGCCTCTGCCCAATGTGCAAAGTATCACCTTCTCGCCTGGGGGGATACTCTATGGGTGGGACATCGGCAGTTATGGTCTGATCCGCATTGACTCGTCAACCGGAGCCTGGACCGATGTCAACCCCGCCATCGCCGGCACGGTGGGGATCCAGAGCATTGCCTTTGCCCCCGACGGCGCCTTGTACGGCGCCGGTCGCCTACCCGGCGAATTTGACAAACTCTACCTCATTGACAAGTTCACCGGCGCCTACAGCCTGGTGGGGGAGGCCAGCAGCGGCTTTAATGTGCGGGGGATCGAGTTTATCGGAACCCAGGTGCCGCCGGCCGGCTTGAACCTCCTTCTCCTTGACAGGTAAGGATAGACCGGCTTTCATCCCTTTTATACCAGGCTGCGGTCAAAGGTGGCGCAGGCTGAAGCCCGCGGCTGCAAAAACCGACCTGTGATCGCAACTCGATATTAGAAGTGTCAAAAAAAGCCGGGGAAAACAGGGCTGATGCTCCGTCTTCCCCGGCCTGCTTTTGCACTTTGGAATATCTTTGCCGCTTAAGAAGTGGCATGGGCTTTCCGCCCTGGGCTAACATCCGTGTGCGGGTGTCCCACCTTGAGATGTAGGTGGGGGCTGCCCGCCTCTCTCATCTTCCTCCCAAACACCTCAATCCAGGGAGCGTCCCACGGTATGGCCGCGCTGCCAGTCAAGCAGGCGCTGCCGGAACTGCGGCGAGTACGTCCCCAGCGCCTCCGCCCTCACCCGCACGTCCCCTTCCCGGCCCCCGGTCCAGTCAAGGCCAAAGAAATACACCGTCCCCGCCTTCAGGTCAGTCCCCATTTCCTGGATGACGCTGCGCTGGCCCCAGGGCCCGTAAAGACCGGTCTTGAAAGACAGCCGCCGGGAGCCGGGCCGCACCTCGCACACATCGGTGACCTGGGTGTCCATGCAGGCGCCCTGGTAGACGGCCCGGCCATCCACCTGGGCGAGAGACAGACGGTAGGCGTCCGTGGGGTGGAACGGCTGCTCCAGGGCCCACTGCGGCCCTGTGCTGATCTTCCCCGAGGCTTCGGGCAGAAGCCCCGCGGCCAGGCGGGGATCGGTGATTACCAGGGCAACAGCTTCCGGGGGACTCTTTTGCGGCGCTTCCCGGAAGATGTACAGGCGGTTTTTGCAAACTCCGCTGGCGCAGCCTGCAACAAGAGCCATCACTGTTAAGAGCATTAGGGCTCCGGCCCTCAGCCGGCCCCGAAAAGGCATGGCTTAGCCTTTCCCCGGCGGGATCTTCTCCTGGGACCCCAGGGCAGCCTTGATGAATTCCCGGTTCAGCCGGGCGATGTTGCTGATATTGATCCCCTTGGGGCACTCCATCTCGCATTCCTTGTGGTTGGTGCAATTGCCGAACCCTTGCGCGTCCATCTGGGCCACCATGGCCAACGCCCGTTTGGCGGCTTCGGGGCGGCCATGGGGTAGAAGGGCAAACTGGGAGATCTTGGCGCTGGTGAACAGCATGGCCGAGGCGTTAGGGCAGGCGGCGATGCAGGCCCCGCAGCCGATGCAGGCCGCCGCGTCCATGGCCAGGTCGGCATTGTCCTTGGGCACGGGCAGGGAATTGGCTTCGGGCGCCTGCCCGGTGTTCACCGAGATGTAGCCGCCGGCCACGATGATGCGGTCCAGGGCGCTCCGGTCCACCACCAGGTCCTTGATGGGGGGCAAAGCCTTCGCCCGGAAAGGTTCGATGACCACGGTGGCGCCGTCCCGGAAATGGCGCATGTGCAACTGGCACAAAGTGGTTTCCCGCTCCGGGCCGTGGGGCCGGCCGTTGACCACCGCGCCGCACATGCCGCAGATGCCTTCCCGGCAATCGTGGTCAAAGGCGATGGGTTCCTTGCCTTCAAGAGCGAGGCGCTCATTGACGATATCCAGCATCTCCAGGAAGGAAGCGTCAGTGGAAATATTATCAGCCTTATAGGTTTCCAGGCGTCCCGGAGCGTTCGCCCCGTTTTGCCGCCAGACCTGCAAGGTCAGATTGATGGTCTTGCCGCTCACTTGTAACTCCTCGTCGCCAGTTTGACGAATTCAAATTTCAACGGCTCTTTGTGGAAGATGGGGGGCTTGCCGTCGCCCGCATATTCCCAGACCGCCACATGGGCCATGTTCTCATCGTCCCGCTTTGCCTCATGGTCTTCGGTCTGGAAGGCCTCGTTGAAGTGGCAGCCGCAGGACTCCCGCCGGGCCAGGGCGTCTAAGAGCATGATATCCGCAAATTCAAGGAAATCAGCCACGCGCCCGGCATTTTCCAGGTTTTGATTGAAGTCCTTCTCACCTCCCGGCACCAGCAGGTTTTCCCAGAATTCGGCCCGCAGGTCCGCCACCAGCTTCTGGGCCTTGGCGAGCCCCGCGTCGGTGCGCCCCATGCCGCAGTGGTCCCACATGATCGCGCCCAATTCCCGGTGGAAGGTCTGGGCCGTCTTTTTCCCCTTGATGCTCAGCAGGCGGGCCACCCGGGCCCGGGTCTCGGACTCGGCTTCGGCAAATGCCTCATGCTCGGTGGAAACGTCAGGGAGCCTGGCGCCGGCCAGGTAACCGCCCATGGTGTAAGGAATGACGAAGTAGCCGTCAGCCAGGCCCTGCATCAGGGCGCTGGCGCCCAGGCGGTTGGCGCCGTGGTCCGAGAAGTTGGCCTCCCCGATGACGAAGAGCCCCGGAATGGTGCTCATGAGATTATAGTCCACCCACAGGCCGCCCATGGTGTAGTGGGAGGCCGGGTAAATCATCATGGGCGTGGTATACGGATCCTGGGCCACGATCTTTTCATACATCTGGAAGAGGTTGCCGTACCGGGCCTCGATCTCCGCCTTGCCCAGGCGCTTGATGGCATCGGCGAAATCCAGGTACACGGCCCGGCCCGTGGGGCCCACGCCCTTCCCCTGGTCGCACATGAGTTTGGCGGCCCTTGAGGAGATGTCTCTTGGGGCCAGGTTGCCGAAGCTGGGATAGATGCGCTCCAGATAATAATCCCGCTCCTCCTCCGGGATTTGCTCCGGCGGCCGCTGGTCCCCGCCTTTCTTGGGCACCCACACCCGGCCGTCGTTGCGCAGGCTCTCGCTCATGAGCGTCAGCTTGGACTGGTAGTCGCCGTGCACCGGGATGCAGGTGGGATGAATCTGCGTAAAGCAGGGGTTGGCGAACCCTGCGCCTTTCTTGTAGGCCCGGAAGCTGGCTGTGACGTTGCAGCCCATGCCGTTGGTGGAGAGAAAAAAGACGTTGCCGTAGCCGCCCGTGGCCAGCACCACCGCGTGGGCCGCATGACGCTCAATCTCGCCGGTGACGAGATTGCGCACCACAATGCCCCGGGCCTGGCCGTCCGCCACCACCAGTTCCAGCATCTCCCGGCGGGGAAAAAGGGTCACCCGGCCAGCGGCCACCTGGCGCATGAGGGAGCTATAGGCCCCCAGCAGAAGCTGCTGGCCCGTCTGGCCCCGGGCGTAGAAGGTCCGGGACACCTGGGCGCCGCCGAAGGAGCGGTTGGCCAAGAGCCCGCCGTACTCCCGGGCAAACGGAATGCCCTGGGCCACGCAATGGTCGATGATCAGGTTGGAGACCTGGGCCAGGCGGTAGACGTTCCCTTCCCGCGCCCGGAAATCGCCCCCTTTGATGGTGTCATAGAAAAGCCGCCAGATGCTGTCGCCGTCGTTGGGATAGTTCTTGGCGGCATTGATGCCCCCCTGGGCGGCGATGCTGTGGGCCCGCCGGGGACTGTCCTGGATGCAGAAGGTCTTGACGTTGTAACCCAGCTCCGCAAGCGACGCCGAGGCCGAGCCCCCGGCCAGGCCGGTGCCCACCACGATGATGTCGAACTTGCGCTTGTTGGCCGGGTTGACCAGTTTTAAGTCGAAGCGATGCCGGTCCCACTTGGTTTCTAGAGACCCGCCCGGTATTTTGGACTCAAGTTGCATGAACAGACCTCCCTATCTCAGGCACAGAATGACCAGGGGCACCGAGCCAAAACCCACGGCCACGACGACGGCGAAAACCAGGCTCAGCTTTTCGATGAAGCCCATGTACTTGGGGTGGTTGGCCCCCACCGTCTGAAAGGCGCTCCACAGGCCGTGCCGCACATGCAGGCCCACCACCACCATGGAGAGCAGATAGAAGCCCAGGAAAATTTTGTAGGAGAACAGCTCCTGGGCGATCTGGAAGATGTTCCGGGTGCTCTGATCCACGATATGGTGGGAGAAATTGGCCAGGTGCAGGCCGATGAAGGCCAGGATCAACAGCCCCGTGTAGGGCATGGTGACGGAGCTGAACGTCCGCCCGCCGCCGCTTTTGTCCACCGCGTACCGGACAGGCCGGGCCCGGCGGTTCTCCAGCCAGAGCAGGACCGCGGTGATGACGTGGATGAGCAGGGCCACCACCATGCCCACTTCCGCGGCCACCAGAATGGTGCCCAGGGCGTGCAGCCGCACGGCGTAGTCCACGAAGGCCGCGGGCCCGCCCAAAATACTCAGGTTGCCCAACAGATGGGTGACCAGAAAGAGCAGAAAAAACAGGCCCGTGACGGCCATCAACTGCTTTTTGCCCACAGAAGTGCCCAAAACGCGCGTAACCCAATTCATGGATGTCTACCTTCTTCGCCTGGTGGGTTGGGAAAACGGGAATACCGGGAAGATTATTAAACCCTTATCACTTTTAGGCAAGATCGGCAATGGAACAATCTCTGATTTTTCCGTCAAAAAATTTTTGACACATCTGGGGCCGTTCATTACTTGGCCAAAATGCAGTTTCGCGACGGCAACCGGGGTCGAATCCATCCCGCAATCAGCAAAATAAAGCTTGGTTTGGCCAAACACGGGAAGAAGGATGCAACTTAAGAATATTTGTGCTAAGGGGGATGCAGACAAATTAATGGGTTAAAGTTATGGGGACCTCTTTAAAGGAAAAACTCCGCAGGGCAGATTCTCCGGCCAGTTTTAAACGGCGACAGTCCGGGTGCCACCGTCGTCCCGGTTTAGAAGCCATCGGCTTCACAGAATTTCTTCTAAGGTGACCTATGCTGGATGAACAGCGGAAAAAACTCTTTATTCAAATCATTTCGCTTATCTGCGCGCTGTTGCTGGTGAATTTCCAGGAGCGCCTCCTGAAGTGGATGGGGTCCCTGGGGCTGGACAAGCTTGCCCCGGCCCTGGATGCGGCCATCAGTATTGCGGCCTGGGTGGCCGGCGGCTGGCTCCTTTTGGGTCTGATTCACACCCTGGTGTGGCCCCGGCTGGAAAAGCGCCTGGGCTATCCGCCCCCCAAACTGCTGCTGAATATCGTCACCGTGCTCATCATCCTGGCCATCGCCCTGGCCATCTTCGGGTTCGTGCTGAACGCGCCTCTCTCCGGTCTGGTGGCGGGCTCCAGCGTGGTGGCCGCGGTCATCGGCCTGGCCGTGACCCGCATGATCGCCGACGTCTTTTCCGGCGTGGCCTTAAGCGTGGAGCGGTCCTACAATCTGGGGGACTGGCTGGAGATCGAGATGCGCTCCCGGCCCGGCAACGCCCTGGCGGGGCAGGTGGTGGAAGTCAACTGGCGGGCCACCCGGCTCAAGACCAAGGCCGATGAAATCATCGTCATCCCCAACAGCGAGCTGGCCAGGACCAAGTTCATCAATTTCAGCATGCCCGAAAGCCATTACCGCGCCGAGGTCCAGGTGCCTTTGAGCCACAACGTCTCTCCGGACCGGGCCAAGCGCATCCTCATGGCCGCAGTGGTGAGCACCGCCGGCATCATGAAAGAGCCGCCACCGCAAATCGTACTGAAGAAGTTCGAACCCCGGGGGGTGGTCTGGGGCCTGTGGTTCTGGGTTCCTGATTATTCCCAGAATACCCAGGTAGCCAGGGCGGTGCAGGAAAACGTCCTAAACCACCTGCAGGTGGCCGGCATCGACCTGTCCTACAACCGGGTGGACCAGCGCCTGCTGCCTCTGAAGGAGCCGGAGGAAGGCCAGGAGGCGCCGAAAACGGCGCTGCTCAAGCGCCTGGAACTCTTTGCCGTCATGGGGGAAAAACCGCTCGCCCGGATTGCCCAAACCATGCACAGGCACGAGTTCGGGGAACAGGAGTTCATTGTCACCCAGGGGGAGGCAGGCTCCTCCCTGTTCGTAGTGGAGGAAGGCCTGGTCAACGTCCTGGTCAACGACGGTAATGGCAACCAGAAATGGGTGGCCCACATCCCGCCCGGCGGCTTCTTCGGCGAGATGGCGCTGTTGACCGGCGAACCCCGCACCGCTTCAATCCAGGCGGAAACCCCGGTCATTTGCTATGAAATCGGCAAGGAGATTCTCCTGCCCATCTTTCAGGAAAGCCCGGAACTCCTGGACAAGGTGGGCGAACTCATGGCCGTGCGCAAGGCCCAACTGGGCCGGGTCAAAAAGGCCACCCTGGATCAGTGCCAGGAGGAGCAGCAGGAGAAGGTTTCCCTGCTCCAAAAGATGCGGCATTTCTTTTGCATCAAGTTGTTTTAAAGGATTAACAGATTAAGATATTTATAAAAATAAGGCAGAAAGATTCCGTGGGCCGATTATCCTTCTTCCCCCAATCTGCGTGCGCCGGGTTCCTGAAAAACCGGTCGCTTCAGAACGGATAATGGGGTGGCAGAAATGAGCTGTGAGGCGCTAACATAACGCTGATTCTGCGGTCAGTATGTCTGGAGGCGGCCGCGACCGCCGCACCCATGCCAGAAAACGGGCCGGTCACTATCAGCGGCCGCCCAAACAACGGAGGAACAGTATGTCCGGGAAAACTTTGCAGTCTGCCGGGATCATGCTCTGCCTGGGGGCGGTCCTGATCCTGGGCATGGCGTGGCCGGTTCTGGCCGCGCCGCCGCACATGCAGAACGCCTTGAGAAAGCTTTACGAAGCCAAGGCGGAACTGCAGCAGACCATCCCCCACGCCTTCGGCGGACACCGGGGCCGGGCCCTGCGGGCGGTGGACCAGGCCATCGCCGAGGTCCAGGAGGCTATCCGGTACGTGGACCACAGAGGGGGCGGGGGCCGGTGGGATGACCCCATGAAAGACATCTACCGGGCCGGCTACAAAGACGGCAGGCACGATTTCAAGACCGGCCAGGGCAATCAGTACCGGCGGCATTTCCAAAAGTATGACCGCCGTTTTGAGCCTCAATACCGCCAGGGGTACGAAGACGGGTATTTCGGCCGCATGAAGCAGTATTAGGCCGGCGCAACGCTCTTCCTTGGGGCTTCGGCCCCAAGGGTGGCGTGCCCGTCACGGAGGCAATCTTGACAGCTTTTCCTTGGAAATTATTTTGTTTAGAATGATGCATATAAATTTAATATATATTAAATTAAAAGAGTGGTACGGAAGGGGGGCCAAGGAGAATTCAGCGGATGAAATTTAAGCGGCCAGGCATTGTGCTTTGGGATGAATTCCCCAAGCTCCGGCCTTCCCCCAGAAAAGGCAAGAAGGTGAATTCTCCTGAAACTTCAGGGAAAAATAAGTTAAGAAAGATTGGTTTTCCCCAACCTGTGGCGGAATTTTCCCTCGTGAGACTCAGCTTGACGCCCTCTGCCTGCCCCCTGCCTCTGCCTCCCACCGATGTCCAGGCTTCTAGGCCCAAGGAAGACTTGAGAGAAAAACCATTTCCTAAAAGAAGCAAGGTTGACTCCCGGTTGAATCCCCCCTCTGTCCAGCCAATCGACAAAAAATAACGCAAATCTTTGAAAATCTGTTAAAATGAGTTTAAATAAGCAAAAACAGAATAAAACCCTGGCCCAGATAATGAAATCTCTCCCCCGATGCGCAAGCTAATTCCGGACATCTTCTCTCAGACTCAACCGGCGTAAGACACCACGAGCCCCCTTGGCTCTGTCAGTTGCGGTCATCACCCCGTTCCCTTTAACGTGATGTAGTTATCCTTCCGAACCAGTTGGCCTGAGGGGTGGATGCCCCTTAAAGATCGGTTCTCCTTTTTTCACCACCGGGGAGTCAAACCGATGCCGCGCTTCAGCCCTAATCAGGACACAAACCAGCATCTGCTTCGCCCTCCTGTTTGCCTTCCGGGAGCTGCTTGCGGTTTCCGCCGCGCAACCGCTTTTGCAGGCTTCCTGCTGCCCTTGCATACCGTTAACTGTCATGGATGGTTGCTCTTTGCTGTCGTCCCACCGGCCGTAAGAGATTTACGCGAACTTTCTTAGGTTCACGGAGAGGAGATCATGGAAAAACAGGGTTCATCGCCGGAAGGGCCGTTGTTCCTCTGCGAGGTATTGCAGCAGGAGTACAAAAGATTGCACGGAGAGCCTCTCGATGCAGAACGGCAACTGAAGGAGCGCTATGACGACTATCTGGAACTCCAGGAAAAAACCATTCGTAACCATATCAACGAGGAGGAGCCTGGGCGCAGACAGAATATCAATGGAAAGCTTGTTCCCGAGATCTATAAACTCATCCACGACCTGCCGCCGGGTCAGAAACGCGCCGCGTTATGCCTGTCAGGGGGGGGCATCCGCAGCGCCACCTTCGCCCTGGGGCTCCTCCAGGGCCTGGCCCGGTGTGGCCTGTTGCACAAGTTTGATTATCTGTCCACCGTCTCCGGTGGCGGTTTCATCGGCAGCTGGCTTACGGCCTGGATTTATCACACCTGGAAGAGGCTGGGGGGAAAGCCCGGTGACCGGTACCGGAGTCTCAAACTGGTTGAGGAAAAGTTATGGAAGGCCACTGCAGACCCATTGGCGCCGGAACCCCAAGAAATTCGCCACCTGCGCGCCTACAGCCATTACCTGGCCCCATGGATGGGCGTCCTCTCGGCGGACACGTGGACTTTGGCCGGGACGTACCTGCGCAACCTGCTGATAAACTGGATCGTCATCATTCCCTTGCTGGCCGCAGTGCTGATGATCCCCAGACTGTGCGTGGCGGTCATTAATCACACCGGCCAGAATTGGGTGAGAGTGACGGTGTTTCTTTTGGGTATGCTGAGTGGTGCGTGGGCCATCGGCTTTACGGGAATTAATCGGCCGAGTTCCACAAGGGCTGAAAAAGTTGATGAAGAAGGCGGGGGTCAAGAAAGTTCCTGGCGACAGAAGATTGCCCTTTTCATGGGTTCGACAACGTCCAGAAAATTACAGGGAAGGTCCGCAGACCAGGGACGTTTTTTACTCTGGTGTTTGTTACCGCTGACTCTTTCAGCAGTCTTGTTAACCACGTATTGGGCCTGGATTTCCCAGCTGCACCCCGTCCCCGATTTCCTTCACCAGGATTTCCCCTCCCTATCGTACCTTTGGCATTTTATACTGGTTGGCTTTTGCCTCCACATCCTGGGGTGGTCGGGATATTCTTCAACGAAACTGTACAGATGGCATCTCAATAATAAAAAAAAATTTTGGGAATTACCGGATAAACGGGAATCCGGCACCTTCGAGGCAGTCTGGGAAGTATTCAGAAAGGAATCTGCGGAGTTTTTGGTGGTCGCAGCCTGTAGCTTTCTGGGTGGCTCGCTGGCTTGGTTGGCTGCCTTGAAGATTCTGCCACCGCATCCTTTTCCCTCAGAGACAGTTTCTCCAACCTACGTCTGTCTGGCCGTGCCTTTCTTTCTGGCGGTTTATCTCCTGGCGGCAACGTTGTTCGTCGGCTTGGTCAGCCGCTTTACGGAAGACGTGGATCGCGAGTGGTTTGCCCGGGCCGGTTCCTGGGTTCTCATCGTCATCATCTTCTGGGGCGGGGTCAGCGCCTTGGTGATTTTTGGACCGGTGCTCTTGTTGAAAAGTCCCTATATTTACGGCTCAATAGGGGGAATTGCCGGTCTATTCAGTACCTTGCTGGGCTGGAGCGCCTTGACGGAGGCCTTGCAGGAGAAATCCCGGAGCCGGGGCTGGCAGGTCTGGCTGCTCAAAACTTTCATGGGCCTGGCGGCGCTGGTGTTTCTCATGGTTTTGATCGCTGCGCTTTCCCTGGGGACCAGTTGGCTCCTGAAATGTCTGCCAGACACTGTCATTGTTTTTCAACCGCCTCTAAACTTCACGCAATCCTGGGACATTCTCCATTTGTCGACCATCAATTCTACGCCGTTGCTTCCGGCTGTTTTGATATGTTCCGTATTATTAATATTCGGCACCGTGATGTCGATTGCCATAAATACCAATAAATTCTCCCTGCATGGCATGTACCGCAGCCGCCTCATCCGGGCATATCTGGGAGCCTCCCGCCCTCAACAAGGGAGAAAAACAGATTCCTTTCCTGGAGTTAGCCCTGATGCCCCTGAGGAGAGAAACCCCGATCCCTTCACCGGCTTTGACCCCAAGGACAATATTGAGATGGGGAAGCTTTTGCCCCAGGACGAAGCCGGCACTCTCAAAAAGTTGGGGGGTAATAAGGGCAATAAGCTGCTGCACATCGTGAATACCACCCTCAATCTGGTCTATGGTCAGGAACTGGCCTGGCAGCAGCGCAAAGGTACATCTTTTACGATCTCACCCCTGCATTGCGGCTGCCACCGCCTGGGCTACCGCCCGTCACTCAAATACGGTAAGTTTCCCAAGTGGACAGTGCCCCATCAAGATTCGTCTCAGCACGAACACAGGGAGGAGGCCATCACTCTGGGCACCGCGGTGAGCATATCCGGGGCCGGGGTCAGCCCCAACATGGGGTATTATTCCTCCCCGGTAATCGGTTTTCTCCTCACCCTGTTCAATCTGCGCCTGGGATGCTGGCTGGGCAATTCCGGTCCCGCCGGCAA
Organism: uncultured Desulfobacterales bacterium; assembly: GCA_964522695.1. GTDB lineage: Bacteria > Desulfobacterota > Desulfobaccia > Desulfobaccales > 0-14-0-80-60-11 > VGSQ01. The sequence goes on along the minus strand of CAZFWX010000006.1, from coordinate 10,284 downwards.
CAAAACTTATCCGTTCTCTCAGCGCAAATGCTCGGTGTTATCCATTATCCAGGAGGCCTTCGGGCTTACTGATGATCAAAGGGGCTTTGTGTACCTCTCCGACGGCGGCCATTTTGACAATCTGGGCTTGTATGAAATGGTGCTCCGCCGTTGCCGCTACATCGTGGTGAGCGATGCCGGCTGCGATCCCAAATATGTGTTTGAAGATCTGGGCAGCGCCATTCACAAAATTCGGGTCGATTTCGGCATTCCCATCACGTTCGAACACGGTATCGATATTCACGCGTGGAATGACCAAAAGAACCGGCTCAAAAGGAAAATCTGCGCCATCGGCACCATTGGCTATTCCCAGGTAGACGGCACGGGATCAAGGAAAGACAAGGACCTGGATGGAATTTTGATCTACATCAAACCTGCCATGTGCGGGGATGAACCGGTGGATATCGTCAATTACCGGAAGGCCAATCCGCAGTTTCCCCATGAATCCACCGGGGACCAGTTTTTCAGTGAGACGCAATTCGAAAGTTATCGCATGCTGGGTCTCCACGCCATGGAGAAAATGACGAATTTTGCGGAGTTAGAAAGATTCGAGGACTTCATTGAGCGAGTCCGGGCCTACCTGAAAAGGAATGAATCGGGGGATCGACTCTGAAGCCTTGCCTCCAGGGGGTAAAGCCATGGCCGTAAGAGTTTAAATTTACGCGAAATTTAAGCTGCTCCGGTTTGTCATCCCGGAACTCCTCCCGGAAAGAAATCCGGCAGAACCTGGGGAATCCGGGATGACGGCCTGAGCCAGAGGATACCCTGGAAAATGTCATGAATCGCCGGAGAATGGCATTTTAAAATATTCGTTCATATTCATCCCCGCCCGTAGTCAAAACTTGGGACAATTGCCCATCCCCGATCTTCTCCCCGCCCTGCTCTGGCAATGGCGGACACGCCTGGCACTATCCTGCCGGCCTTCAGCGTGGCCCTGGTGGTGCTGGCCCCGGACTGACGCTCTTTTCTCCGGCCGCCAAGCCAATTGCCGGGAAGGTTGCGGCAGAGGCCGAACTCCTGGCCCAGGTGGAACCAGGTCAAGACCACCTGGACCCGGAGAAACTGGCTGACCGCCTCATGCGGGGGGAACCGGACCTGCTGGTGGTTGACATCCGCCCCGCATCTGAATATCAGGCTTTTCATATCCGGGGCGCGATCAACCTCACTTTGGATAAATTGTCTGAAGAATTGGCGCCTTACAAAAACCGGGGGATTATCGTGCTCTACTCCAACGGCATGACCCATCCGGCCCAGGCCCGGGATTCCCTGTTCCGCCAGGGGTATGGCCACGTCTATCTCTGAACCGATGGCCTGAAAGGGTTCATCGAGCGTTGTCTGAAGCCGGTGTCCCTGCGGGCCGAAACCCTGACGCCGGCAGATGCGGCCCGGGTCAGGGCCTGGCGGCCGTGTTTCACCGCAAGGCGACCGCCACCGGCGGCACGCTGAGCCAAAATACTTCGGTCACGGGAATGGAACCCCGCTGCCGTTCAATACGTCAACAACGGCGTTTGTGTGATGAAGCGGCTCGCGGCCAGTTCCTCCAGCAAGAAGTGAGCCACGTCGGCCCGGGAAATCTTGCCCGCGGTGACGCCCGTCAGATCGGTGATGGCCCGATACTTTTTCGTCATCGGCCCATTAGTGAGAAACCCGGGGCGCACGATGGTCCACTCCGCGCCGCTGGCCCGGATCAGGGCTTCCTGCCGGTCCTTGTCCGCATAGATGGTTTTGAGAAGCAGGGGATGAAAGATGCGGTCATAGAGAAAGCCGCCATGCCCCTTGCTGTCCCCGGCACCGATGCCGGTGACGCAGATGAGGCGCCGCACCCCGTGCCGCGTCATCGCTTCCAGGACATTTTGGGTGCCGCGGGAAAACAATGTCACCGGTTTCCGGGTCACCCCGGCGCCGATGGTGACGAAGACGGCCTCCTGTCCGGCCATGGCCCGCTGCCCGGAATCGAGGTCCAGGATGTCCCCCTGCACCACCCGTAACCCCTCATGATGTTTCGTCACTCTCCGGTGATCCCGCACCAGGGCGGTGACCTCATGCCCGGCCTGCAAAGCCTGCTCCACCAGTTGCAGGCCGATTCCCCGGGTGGCGCCGATAATCAAGAGTTTCATAGCCCAGACCTTTCCGAAAAACTGAAAAATAGCCGCCAGCTTGGCCGCACTCCCTCATCGTACCATGCTTTTCCCGGCAAATCCTGGTTTGGAGAGAAACTCTCCGGGGTTTTTCCGGAGGTTTGGGATATGATTAAGGGCCAAGAAAGGGAAAACGGTTGCTTGCAAAGCTGGCGCCAGCGATCATTCTGAAGAATATGAGGGATTATCATGGCAGAGGATTTAACCAAGGAGGCCTTTTCGGGGCAGCTCAAGGCCTTATGCCCCCTGGTGGACAATCTGCGGCTCATGCTGGGCGCGGCCCGGCACGCCTTTAACCGGCACAGCCTGGCAAAACTGGAGGAAATTGCCGAACTGCGGGATGACCTCACCCTGGACATCGACCCGTTTTTCGAGCTGGTGGAGGCGGGCCTGGGGAAAGGCGCAGAGACTGACAAGCCTAATTATTTGAAGCTCCGGGAAATTTTGTCACACCTGGAATTCACCGGGGCCAAGATCGCCGGTCTGGCCGACCTCATCCGCCACAAGGGCAATCACGGAGCCATCTTTGCGGATAAGGATTTTTTCCAGGTCAATGACCTGTTTTCCCGGCAGACGGGGCTCCTGCGGGCTCTCGTGGATATCTTTCACTATGACGACGCCTCGCTCAAGGCCTACCTGCTGCATGAAGGCGAGGAACTCCGGGCAAGCTGCTTCCAGGACCAGGTGGAGCACCAGACCCGGATGGTCAGTCACGGCCAGCCCGATGACTGGTCCATTTACCTGGACATGCTGGACCACTTCCGCCAGATTCTGGGGCATCTCATGGACATCGTCAAAATCCTGGGGTGAGGCAAATCCCGGGGCCAGGTCAACGCTTGGGTCAGGCCTGGCATCATCTTACCGCAAGGGACTCTCCCATGACGAAAACTGCCGCGCCTGGACCTGCCGCCTGGCTGGGTCTCATCTTTTGGCTGGGCCTGTGCTTCGCCGCCGCCTGGGCGGGCTCCCGCTTCCCGCCCGGCGCGTGGTATGCGGGCCTGGTGAAGCCCGCGCTGACCCCTCCCAGTTGGGTGTTCGGCCCGGTATGGACGCTCCTTTACATCCTGATGGGAGTGGCTGCCTGGATGGTGTGGCAGCGGCGCGGCCGGGCCGGGGTCCCCCTGGCGCTGACGCTGTTCCTCCTGCAGTTGGGGTTGAACGTCCTGTGGTCCTTCCTTTTTTTCGGTCTGCAGCAGCCCGGTCTGGCCCTTCTGGACATCATCGCCCTGTGGCTGGCCATCCTGGCTAGTCTTCTGGCCTTCCGGCGGCTGCACCGCCCTGCGGCTGGGCTGCTGGTTCCTTACCTCCTCTGGGTGAGCTTTGCCATCTACCTGAACCTGCAATTCTGGCGCCTGAATCCGTGATTGTTGCTGCCACAAAGACTGGTTGGCTGCAAAAATAACAAAAATATCCACCCGTCGCGTCAATGCCATTGTTCCGCCCGTAAGAAGCATTAGCTTCAAATAAAGCACTTGCGGCAAGAGCTTCCCCGGGCCATCCCCAACCCTTTTCCCAGCGCTTTGGCCGAACCTGCGGTGGATTGCAGTTATTGGGACTTTGCCCGGAAGGTGAATTTCGTTAAGAGAGGAGAGTCGATGATCAGAAAATTAACAAGGCTGTCGCTGTTGGGGCTGGTGTTGCTGGCGGCGCAATGCGCCCAGGAACCAGCGGAACTGAAAACCGACAAGGACAAAGTGGACTATGGCGTCGGCGTCAGCGTGGCGCGGGGCATCAAGCAGCAGGGGATGAATGTCAATATCGACCTGGTGGTGAAGGGGATGAAGGATGAGCTGGCGGGCAACAAGCTCCTCCTCAGTGAAGAAGACCTGCGGAAAACCATGACCGCGTATCAGCAGGAACTGCGGCGCAAAATGATGGAAGAAAGAAAGAAGGCCGCCCTGGAAAACAGGAAGTCCGGAGAGGCTTTCCTGGAGGAGAACAAAAAGAAGGAAGGCGTGATCACCCTGCCCAGCGGCCTGCAATATAAAATTCTCAAGGCGGCGGAAGGCCAGAAGCCCGCGGCCGACAGCTCGGTGGAGGTCAAATACCGGGGCATGCTCATCAGTGGCAAGGAGTTCGACAGCTCCGGCGCGCAAACCCGGACCTTCAAACTCACCGGGGTGATCCCCGGCATGCGGGAGGCTCTGCTGCTCATGCCGGTGGGCTCCAAGTGGCAGCTCTTCGTGCCTGCGGGGCTGGCGTACGGCGAGCGGGCCATGGGCCAGACCATCCCCTCCAACAGCACCCTGATTTTTGAAGTTGAGCTGGTGGGCATCAAACCGGCTGAAGCCGCAGCCCCGAAATAGCCGCAATGATTGCCGGGAAGGGCCGCCTCAAGAGCGGCCCATTCCTTTTCAAGCCAACCTCATACGTAACTCTGATACCGGGGCTCATACATCTGTGCGCGGATGTGGGCCAGGATGTCATCGGGTTCGGGCTTGGTGGCCAGACCCCGGCGAAAGGCCACTTGTGCCACGGCCGACGCTATGGCGGCTGAAACCTCCCTAATCCGGGCCAGGGGCGGATAGACCCGGCCCTGCGCCAGATCATCTGCGCTGACGCTGGCGGCCAGGGTCTTGGCCGCCGTAAAAAACATCTCCTCAGTCACGTGCCGGGCCCCGCTGGCGATCACCCCCAGGCCCACCCCCGGAAAGATGTACACATTGTTCCCCTGGGCCGGGATTAACTTCCTACCCTCAAAGTCAACGGGGCCGAAGGGGCTGCCGCTGGCGAAAATGGCCCGCCCCCCGGTGGCGCCGTAGGCTTCCGCCGCGGTGCATTCCGCCCTGGAGGTGGGGTTGGACAAGGGGAAAATGATGGGCCGGTCATTGACCCGGGCCATGGCCGCAAGCACCGGCTCTGAAAAGAGTCCCTGTTTTCCCGACACCCCGATGAGGGCGGTGGGCTTGAGCGATTCCACGATGGCGGCCAGGTCAAAAATGTGCTCGTGCTCATGTGCATAGAACAGTTTCTTGCCGCTCAGATCCTCCCGGCTCCTGACCACCAGGCCGTGGGAATCCACAAACCAGAGGCGCTGCCGGGCCTCAGACTCGGCTAAGCCTTCTTCTCCCATGGCGGCCACGGTCAGCTCGGCCCCGCCCATGCCGGCTTCGCCCGCCCCCACGAACAGAACCTTCTGGTCCTTGAGCTTCCCCCCCGTTATCCGCAACGCCGAGTACAATCCCGCCAGGATCACCGCGGCCGTGCCCTGAATGTCGTCATTAAAGGCGCAGACCCGCTCCCGGTAGCGCTCCAGGAGCCGGAAGGCGTTTTTGTTGCCGAAATCCTCAAACTGAATCAAGGTCCGGGGGAAGACTTCCTGGACCGCGACGATGAATTCCTCCACAAAATCGTCATAGGCCGCGCCCCGGAGGCGCCGCTGTTTGAGACCGATGTACAGGGGATCGTTCAGCAATTCCTCGTTTTCCGTGCCCACGTCCAGGGTCACCGGCAGGCTGAGGGAAGGGTGGATGCCGGCGCAGGCGCTATAAAGGGCCAGTTTGCCCACGGGGATGCCCATGCCGTCCGCGCCCAAATCCCCCAGGCCCAGGATACGCTCGCCGTCGGTGACCACGATGATGCGGATGTCCTGAAAGGGCCAGTTGCGCAACACCTCCGGCATGCGCCCCCGGTCCCTGGCGGAAATGAAAATGCCCCGGGGCCGGCGGAAGATGTGGCCGTATTCCAGACAGGCCTGGCCCACCGTGGGCGTATAAATAATGGGCAGCGTCTCTTCCAGGTTATCCATGACCACCCGGTAAAACAGGGTTTTGTTGCGGTCCTGCAGCCCGATCATAAAGATGTACTTTTCGATGTCGGTGGGCTTTTTGCGCAGGTTCTCCAGGGTGCGCACCACCTGCTCGTCCATGGTCTGCACCCGGGCGGGAAGGAGCCCCCGGAGGCCCAGAATTTCCCGCTCTGCCTCCGTGAACGCCCCGTCCTTATTTAAGACCGGATCGCGCAGCAAGGCCACCCCGGTGGGAAAGCCCAGCATCCGGGCGAAGATTTTCTCCCGGGCTTCGGCAAAGCGGCTTTTCTCCAAAACCGCAGCCAGGTTGATCAGGTCCAGGAGTTTGGCCACGGTGGCCTGGTCCATCAATTCCCGCCTGATCCGCACCACCGTGTCGTCGTTTTCCAGGCTTACCGTGTACATGCCTCTCCCCCTTGCAAGTATTCACATAAAACGGCCCCGGCCGGCCCTGAAACCAAGTCCTCATAATTTTCGAAAAAATCGTCAGGACAAACAGGCTGACTATAACTTTAAATCCAGACGTGCTTATAATCAAACCAGGAAGCAGAATTGCCCGAAAAATTCCCGGAGTCCGGAACACATGCCCATGATCCCCATCGACCCCGGCCGCTACCCCACCGTCGTCCTGGCCCTGGGCGGCAATGCCCTGATCCGCCCCGGGGAGGCGGGCACCGCCGAGGAGCAGCGCCGCCGCATCAGCCAGGCCATGGCCCACACCGCTGACCTGGTGGCCGCCGGCTTTGCCCTGGCTATCACCCACGGCAACGGCCCCATGGTGGGGCAACTGCTCCTGCAGATGGAGTGCGCCCGGGATACAGTCCCCCCCATGCCCCTGTTTCTGTGCGACGCCGACTCGGAAGGCAGCTTGGGCTACCTCATCCAGCAATGCCTGGTGAACGAACTGCGCCGCCGGGGCCTGAGCCGGGCCGTGGCCACGGTGATCACCCAGGTGCTGATCTCTCCCCATGATCCGGCCTTCGGCGCCCCGGACAAGCCCATCGGCCCCTTTTACACCGGCGAAGAAGCGGCCCGGCTGACAATGGACCAGGGCTGGCATCTCCGGGAGGACGCGGGCCGGGGCTGGCGCCGGGTGGTGGCCTCTCCCCAGCCGGTGACCATCATCGAACAGGACGTCATCGCTTATCTGTTGCAGGGCGGCATCATCGTCATTGCCGCGGGCGGCGGCGGTATTCCCGTGGTGCGCCAGGAAAACGGCGATCTGACCGGCGTGGACGCGGTCATCGACAAGGACCGGGCCACCGCGGTGCTGGGCCGGGAGATCGGCGCGGACCTGCTGATTTTTTTGACTGCGGTTGAGCATGTCTATTTGGATTACCGAAAGCCCAATCAGCGCGCCCTGACGGAGGTGACCTGCGAGGATGCCCGGCAATACCTGGCCCAGGGCCACTTCGCGCCCGGTAGCATGGGGCCCAAGATGGAGTCGGCCATTGATTTTCTTTCCCAGGGAGGCCAACGGGTGCTCATCACCCAGCCCGAGTCATTGGCCGAGGCCCTGCAAGGCCGCACCGGCACGCATGTGTTTCCGTGATATCGAGACTTGAGGGGAGGGCCGGGGCAGCGGGCTCCGGTGGCGCAGGCGTCCCGCCTGTGTTTATCTCATCTCAAACTCCCCTTCCAGCCCGGTGCTGTCCGACAAGGGTTTTGCGCAGGCCTGGTTTTTTGAGCCCCCTCCCCTGGTGGGAGGGGGTTGGGGGTAGGGGGGCGATTAAGGCAAGTCACAGTCAATACTATTAAATATGCCACCCACCAACCTATCCCTCCCCCATCCAGGGGGAGGGAATTTGAGGGGCAGACGCCTTCCTGTTCGAAGACAGGTTCCAGACGGCCATTCCTATCAACCTGACGGCCGCAGAGGCCCGCCGTACCTTCCTTTACCGCTATCTTGTCCGGTTGTATCGATTGTGTTAAGGTAAGACGAAATCGCTATCGATAGAGATACCCATGAAGGCCGTCACTGTCTCTGCCAAATTCCAGGTGGTGATCCCCCGGGAAGTGCGTGAGTCCATGGACTTGCAGCCGGGGACCAAGGTCCAGGTCCTCCAGTACGAGAACCGCATCGAACTCATACCCTTGAGGGAACCCAAAGCCTTGCGGGGATTTCTGGCCGGGATTGATACGGAGGTGCCCCGGAACGGGGACCGGGTATGAACCTGGTGGATTCCTGCGGCTGGCTGGAGTACTTTGCCGACGGCCCCAACGCCGGGTTCTATGCCCCGGCCCTGGAAGATCCGGGGTCGCTGCTGGTGCCCGCCATCTGCCTGCGGAGGTCTTCAAGCGGGTCTACCATCAACGGGGGGAAGATGCGGCCCTCCAAGCCGCTTCGGCCATGCACCAGGGCTTTATAGTGCCCCTGGATGCCACCCTTGCCCTCAAGGCCGCCCGGCTCAGCGCCGACCTTAAGCTCCCCCTGGCCGACAGCGTGATTTTGGCCACGGCTCAGGCCCATGCCGCGGTCATCTGGACCCAGGACGCCCATTTTCAGGGGGTGGAAGGTGTCAGATACATTGAAAAGAGATAATTTTCCCCCCTCCCAAATTGCACTTGTCAACGGCAAAAAGCGCCAGGCTGAGCTTGGCAAATAAAAATGGTCCCCAAGCTCAGCGTGGGGACCAGGAAAAAAAGCGAAAGCTAAGTTGGGGACCGGGTCCAAATGGAGCGCCGGCAACCTCGCCGGCTATTTGCGGAAAAGAAAATAAGCTGCTGTCAGTCCCCCCAGAATGATCCATTGATAACACGGAACTGCTAAAAAGACTAATCCGCCTTGCGGGTCTCGTTCTATAAAAGTGGCAATGACATACAAGGCCAACCCACCGAACGAAATAAGAAAAGAACCAATAACAACCATTATGAAGTTTGCGTTAGCTTCAACAGCCTTTCTGGCCAGAAAGAGGGTCGCAAAATAGGGAAGAGTGGCCCACACGGCAAAGCCCAGCAGCAGGATATATCCTGACAGGCTTTGGTAAGCATAATTATCACCCCAGGGCCGGGCCATGTAGACCATCAGGGTCACGGTGATCAGGGCCGCAGATAGGACGATAATGCGAAGGCCAGTGTAATTCATATGACGCCCACCGGCTCAATACGATTTCCTGAGCGGCAGTTTATCATTCTTAAAATGAAGCTTTTTCAAGATTAAGTTGGCTTTGGGAAGAAAATCATTGTCCATGTCACCTGGATAATAGAGCACAACCTGCACGGCCTGCCCACTGGTCTCCCCCAAGAGAATCTTCCCCACCATGCCCTTGTTGCCGGGATCAGAAAAGTTGATAATTTTTTTAACCCACCCATAAGGAAACTTAACGGTTTCTGTGGTTACATCTTCCTTCTTCCAGCCATTGTTTTCCATAAGCCCCTTGGGGCCGGTCACGAATGGTTCCTGGTCAGCCGCAGTCGCTGCCCCCTTAGGAAGAAAGATGTGAATTGTCGCTTTGTCCAAGGCGGTTCCTTGTGGTTTGAAGCTGAAGATGAAGCCGCTGCCTTCACCGCTGCCCGTCCCCACGACCTCCATGGTGTCGGGATACTCAGCTCTGATGGGCATGCCCGGTTCATCGTATATTCGGAGTCTTGCAGTTTCTATCTGACTGAGCTCTTTAGCAAGGGGTTCTGGCTTGGCTGCCTCTGGCTTGCCCGAGCTTGCCTGTGGTTTGGGCAGCGGTCTTGGGACCTTGGCGGGCTCTTCCTGTTTGCCGCAGGCCAAAGCCAAGATCACTGAGATCATGGCTAAACACAAAATTAGTAAACAACGTTTCACAGAACTTTCCTCCCTGCTGGGAGGCTGCCATCGCCCGCCTGCGGGTAAGAAACAGCCTCCCCTTGCGGCCTATTGGCACTTTCCTTCCAAAACAGCTTTCACCTTGTGGACCCGGCCCTGCTTTGTGGCTACCTCAACACACTGCCTGGTTGAGGCGTTCCACCATGTGGTAAAGGATGTGTCACCATGTTTGTACCCACCTTTATTTATGAAACCGCGCGATTTCATCGCCTCATCCAGGCTGCCTGCCCTCATGCCTTCCAGGTCACTAAGATTGACCTGGTGTGGTTTCCCGCCGTGGCCGCGCTTCTCATCCGTGGCCGCATGTTTTGCTTCATACTTGGCCGCTCTCTGGAGTTCGGCGATGGCTTCGTTTATGTGCCGCAGGGAATTGGCTCGGTGTCCACTTATGTCGGCGGGACCTCTTGCCAACTCTCTTTTGGCATTTTCCAGGGCTTTTATGGCATCATCCAGGTAAGTTGTCCGCGCCAGCAGCGGCGAGGCTCCTGCCAGGACCACGGCCAGAGCCAGGGTGAAAACGGATAACAGGAGGGCTTGCCAATTTCTGCGCATAAAGTTCTCCT